>JANMWS010000116.1:0-7353 GCA_031394125.1 Gemmatimonadales bacterium | reverse complement strand
GCGGTCCGAAGCGCCTCGAGCGGCGTGAGCCCGGACCTGACGAGCAGCGCGAGCTCCTCGTGCAGACTGAAGCCGGGGTATAGGAATGCCCGCGGTGCATCGCTGCCGGCGAGAAGTCCGACCCCCGCTCTGTTGAGCGCTCCAGTTCGCTCAAAGCTGAACGAGGTCTGCACCATCACCGGATCAGGCTTCGGCACAGCAAGCACTTTGTGTTGCCATCCGCCCTCGACGATTCCCGGAACGTATTTCCTCCACTCCGGATGCCTGGTGGCACTGTCGAACGAGTGTGCATAAGGCTGATACGCGACAAGCGTCGGCGTGACCCAGGTGTGATTTCGAGCAAGAGTCTCCATGACCCGACGGCATTGCTTCGGGTCATAGAAGGAAAGAATTGCACGAGCATGACCGCGCAGCTGGAGAGGATCGTCACCCCTTCTTCTGTTGCTAGTATCGGCGAGCTGTGCGCGAAAAACGCCCTCGCGTGAAGTGCACGCGCGCATCAGATCATCTTCCTGCTCGACGCTTCGTTGTCCGGAGTCCGACGCTTCGACGATGCTGACAGAGAAAGGCACCCGCCCGGCGAATGGAATACCGAGCTTTCTCGCCTCCTTGACCAGACCGAAGAATGCCGCGCGCGGAATGAATCCGTCCGTGCTGAGGAAGTCCGCCCTCGCGGATCCATCCTTCTTTCGTGCGAGAGTGTCTACCGCTCGAACCGCGTCCGTTTCGCCGGCCACGTGGCTCACGAATTGGGCGCGCCCTACCGGTCCGTCGACGCGAACGCCGACGACCAGTCGCGGTCCCGATTCACGCCCCGCGGCGATGTCGCGCTTCCACCGGAGCGTCGTGTCTATGAAGTAGCCCATGTCTCGCGCGCCCGTGACGCCGTTGGCCAGCATCAGCGGGCCCGCGAAATCGGAAAAGACCCACACGAACGCATGTACGTGCATGTCCCACAGGCCCGGGATGAGGAACTTCCCCCGTCCGTCGAGCACGCGGGCTCCGCCGGGAACGTTGGCACCGGCCGAGGGCCCCGCATAGACGATGCGATTGCCCTCGATGATCACGGTGTTGTCGGACCGCGTCGCACCGGAGACGACGTCGATCACAGACACATGCGCAATCGCGATCGCCGGTTGCTTGCTGCCGTTACAAGCGCCGGCGGCAAAGAGCGCGAGCGCGATGAATGCGCGAGCTAGCCGCGCTTTACTCGCCAGGTTCAAGTCGCAAGCGAAGAGTCTCATCAAGGAGTGCCAGGGATAAGACAAGGACGCCGCAGTGAGTGCGGCGTCCGAAAGGTGCCTTGCAGAGAGCGGGCGACCGGACTCGAACCGGCGACGTCCAGCTTGGGAAGCTGGCATTCTACCAACTGAATTACGCCCGCAATTTGTCAGAGAGCCACAGGTGAGAATTGAACTCACGACCGCCCGATTACGAATCGGGTGCTCTACCCCTGAGCTACTGTGGCAAGTTTCTTCGAAATAGCCATCAAGTGCCCTGGAGCGGACTCGAACCGCTATGCCTTTCGGCACCACCCCCTCAAGATGGCGTGTCTACCAATTTCACCACCAGGGCAAACCACTTCATGAACTGCACCGCTCAATCGCCCGAGCTGAGCGAATTCCTCTCAAGAACAAAACGGGGCCGACGGGGCTCGAACCCGCGACCTCTCGAGTGACAGTCGAGTGCTCTAACCAAACTGAGCTACGGCCCCAACTACTGGAGTCAGGGTCGGAAACCCCTTCTCACCACGCACCTTCCCTATAACCGGACTGGGTGTCAACCAATCCGTTCTGCAATAGCCCCAAGGGGAATCGAACCCCTCTCTGCACCGTGAAAGGGTGCCGTCCTAACCGATAGACGATGAGGCCGATCGGATCCTCCTTGCCGCGCTCACTAAGCCGTCCCACCGTGCGAAGCGGCGAAGCCGCGGAGCTCCATCAATAGCGCTAACGGGATTCGAACCCGTGTTTGGGCCTTGAGAGGGCCCCGTCCTAGTCCCCTAGACGATAGCGCCGCAACCGCAACGACCCGCACAACCACGAGCCAAAAACCTTTCCAGCAATGCGAACAGGCCCGGAGGGAATCGAACCCCCAACCGCCGGTTTTGGAGACCGGTGCTCTACCAATTGAGCTACGGACCTAAACCCGAACGGACGGCAACCGCGAGCTGCGAACTACTACGAACTATTGCGAACTGCGGACAACTCGGCTCCGTGCGCCATTCAGAGTTCGTACTACAGGGGTGGCTGACGGGAATTGAACCCGCAACCCCCGGTGCCACAGACCGGTGCTCTAACCAATTGAGCTACAGCCACCATGAACAGCTTTCTACTTGGAATTCCACGAACAAGGCACTCAAACGGCGAAGCTGCATCTTAACCGCGTTCGACAGTCGAATCAACCGACGAAACCGGCGCTCAACTGCTCTACTTCGCGCGATCCATGTACTCGCCGGTATTCGGATTCACGCGCACCTTCTCGCCCGTGTTGACGAACTCAGGGACGTTGACCGTAACACCGTTCTCCAGCTTGGCCGGCTTGGTGGAGGCGGTCTTCGTGGCCGTCTTCATGACGGGCGCGGTGTCCACGACCTCCAGCACGAGCGAGTTCGGAAGCTGAATGCCGATGACTTTCCCGTTGTAGTACTCGGCCTGAATCTTCATCCCGGACTGCATCCACTGCGCGTTGTCGCCGAGTACTTCATCCTCGATCTCGAGCTGGTCGTAGTTCTCGGTGTTCATGAAGTGATACGTGTTGCCGCCCTGGTACATGAACTCGAGGTCGTGCGTCTCCATCGACGCCTTCTCAATCGTGTCCGCCGCGCGGAAGCGATGCTCGAAATTGTTGCCGGTGCGAAGATTCCTCATCTTCGCCTGCACCATCGCGCGGAGGTTGCCCGGCGTATGGTGACGGAACTCAACTACCCGGCACGGATCGCCCTGAAACACGAGGACCATTCCACGCCGGATCTGGGTGGCAGGCATTGCCATAGAGGTATTCCAGAACTGGGGTCGAAAGCTTTACGATCGAGCTCGGCAGTGCGCCGCATTCAGATCGATCGATAGGAGCGTAAACGCAAACAGCCTCGAAACTTAGCCGCTTTTCAAAGCTCGGTCAAGCTTCGCCACAATAGGCTTGAGCGCCTTCCACAGGTTGTCCGCGACGATCCGCTCCCCGGCAACATTCGGGTGCAGTCCGTCCGCCTGATTGAGACGCGAGATGCCGGCGACACCGCCAAGGAGAAACGGCAACAGCGGGACGTTCTCCTTCCTCGCAATATCCGCGTAAATCGTGCGAAAGCTTCGCGTGTATGTGGCGCCGTAGTTGGGCGGCGCCTCCATCTGGATGAGCGCGATCTTCGCGCGTGGCTGCTTCTGCCTAATCGTCGCAATCACCTGCTCGAGGTTCGCTCGCGCCGCATCCGGCGACAGACCGCGCAGAGCGTCGTTCGCGCCTCCTTCGACCACCACCAGGTCCGCCGGGGTTCGGAGCACCCAGTCGATCCGTCGAGCCGCGCCGGCGGTAGTCTCACCCGATAAGCCTCCGTTCACTGCTTTGATGGGGAGGCCTTCGGCCTCCGCCTTCTTTTCGATCAGCGACGGAAATGCCTGCTCGGGATCCAGTCCGTATCCCGCGGTGAGACTCGTTCCAAAGAAAAGGACGACAGGTGTGCGTACCGATTTGGACGGCGCGGCAGCCGGGGCCGTCGAGTCCGCGCTTCCCTTAACTACACTCATGTTATTCTTCGCCTCAGCCGCATTTCTTGAATTGTCCACGTTTCCGCCCGACCCGCAGGCGCTCACCGCATACACAGTCGCAACAAACAATCCCCGCTCAGCGGTTTCGCGCAGCCGTCTGACGGTGCTTGTCATTCCGGCACCGGTTCCGACCCACACTCGAATTCGTTCATGCTGATTGCCCGTGAAGTAACGAAAGAATACATGAGCGGCGAGCAGAAGCTCGCGGTGCTCCGCGACGTGTCGTTCACCATTCCTCAGGGCGCCTTCGTCGCAATCGTCGGACCCTCGGGGAGCGGAAAGACCACTTTGCTCGGACTTCTCGCCGGGCTTGATACACCGACACGGGGCACGGTGCTCCTCGACAACGCCGATCTCGGAACGTTGAATGAGAACGAACGCGCCCGACTGCGGGGCGAAAAGGTTGGCTTCGTGTTCCAGACCTTCCAGCTGATTCCGACGCTCACAGCTCTGGAGAACGTACAGGTGCCGCTCGAGCTGCGCGGCACGCCAGGCGCCGTGGAGCGCGCGCGCGACCTTATTGAGCGAGTCGGGCTCACCGGCAGGGGCCACCACTTCCCCACTCAACTGTCCGGGGGAGAGCAGCAGCGCGTCGCAATCGCGCGCGCCTTCGCGAACTCTCCGAAAATTCTCTTTGCCGACGAGCCGACCGGCAACCTCGACAATGCGACGGGACACCGCATTTTCGAGCTTCTCCGCTCACTCAATAGTGACGGCGGCTCGACGATCGTTCTCGTGACGCACGACTCCTCGCTCGCTTCGCGCGCCTCGAGAACTATCCGGCTCCTCGACGGTGCCGTTGTCGAAGACACGGGAGCGGCCTCAGGAAGCCCCGCTTGAGCGCCATATCGCGGAGCATCTGGAGCCTGGCCTGGCGCGAGAGCCGAACCGCGCGCCGCCGCCTGCTCCTCTACATGTCGTCGATCTCGCTCGGCGTCGCGGCGCTGGTCGCGATCGACTCGTTCTCGACGAACATCGTGCAGTCGGTGAAGGATCAATCGCGCGCCCTCATGGGCGGAGATATCTCCTTCAACTCCTCAAAGCCTTTCGCTCCGGCGATGGACTCGCTGTTCGATTCTCTCTCGCATGAGGGGCTGTCCTTTGCGCGCATAACGACCTTTCCATCCATGGCCGTTGTCCCGCGCACGGCTGGGACCAGATTCGCGCAGGTGCGCGGCGTCACCGACAACTACCCATTCTACGGAAACGTCGTCACCGAGCCTGCCGCCAGGTGGCAATGTTGCAGGGCGGCGCAAACGCCATCGTTGATCCTTCTCTGCTCACGTCCCTCAACGCGAAAGTCGGTGACACTCTCAGGCTGGGTTTCGGCACCTTCACCATCATCGCCACCATCAAGGACGTTCCGGCCGCCGCTGGAATCGCCGAGATGCTCGGGCCGCGCATCTTCATTCCCGCCAGATACATCGCGGAAACACAGCTCGTGGTTTTCGGGAGCACGGCCGACCGGTCGGTGCTGGCGAAGCTTCCGCCAAACGTCGATCCAGACAAGTTCGTGAAGCCTCTGCGCAAGCGCATCGAGACCGAACAGGTTCGCGTGCGCACAGTGACGCAGACCGAGATGCAGACTTCGGACGCAATCGAGAATCTCTCGAGCTTCATCGGCATTGTCGGACTTGTGGCGCTCCTCCTCGGAGGAATCGGTGTCGCGAGCGGCGTGCGAGCTTTCGTCGCGCGCAAGATAGACACGGTCGCCGTCCTTCGATGCCTTGGCGCCTCGAGCGAACAGGTGCTCGCCATTTATGTTGTTCAGGCCGCTGCGATGGGTCTCGCCGGTGCCGTAGCAGGAGCCGCACTGGGAGTCGCGATTCAGTTCGTACTGCCGCAAGCCTTGACCGATTTTCTCCCGATCGATGTGAAGGTGACGCTCGTCCCTGTCGCCGTACTGACTGGACTCGCGGTCGGCGGCTGGATCGCGCTTATCTTCGCGCTCAGGCCGTTGCTCGCCCTTCGCAACGTGTCGCCGCTCCAGACACTGCGTCGCGACACGGATGCCGAAGTTCTGCGCATGCACTGGTCAGACGTGCCGAGGATCGCGGTGGATGTTGCGCTGGTATTGAGCGTCGTTGGCATCGCGTTTCTGCGCGCCCGCACGACGAGGCAGGCTCTGTCCATGAGCGCCGCAACGGGAGTGGCGATTCTCGCGCTCGGAGCGAGCGCCGCGCTTCTCTCGTGGGCCGCTCGCAAGGGACTCCGGACTGGCTGGCCATACGTCGTTCGCCAGGGCGTCGCAAATCTCTATCGGCCCGGAAATCAGACGCGGGCCGTCATCCTCGCGCTCGGCTTCGGCGCGTTCCTCGTCAGCACGCTTTATCTGGTTCAACACAACATTCTACGGCGGTTCACGACCGCAGCGGCCGAATCACGGGGCAACGTCGTCTTTTTCGACGTGCAGCAGGATCAGGCAGCCGGACTGGATTCCATTGTCAGATCCAGAGGGAACGAAGTCGTGCAAACCGCTCCGGTGGTGACCATGCGTCTCGCCGCGATCAACGGAAAACGAATCACGGACATGCCGGCTGCCCGGGAGCGTGGCGGCCGCGCAGGGTGGGCGTTCAGGCGCGAATTCCGCTCGACCTACCGTGAGAAACCCGCGGCGAGCGAAACCATTGTCGGCGGAAAGTGGTTCGGCACCAACGCGCTGAAGGCGGTACAGGACACCGGTGAGATCTCGCTCGAAGAAGGGATCGCCAAAGAGCTCATCGTCAAGATCGGCGACATCATCATCTGGAACGTGCAGGGTGTGGAGATTCCCACTCGCATAACGAGCTTGAGAAAGGTCGTCTGGACCCGGTTCGAGCCAAACTTCTTCGTGGTTTTTGCGCCGCCAGTGCTCAAGGACGCCCCCAGGCAATACGTGTTGCTGACGCAGGTGAAGTACCAGCAAAATGTGCCGCCGCTGCAGCGAGCGGTCGTAAATCGATTTCCGAACATATCGAGCATCGACCTGACCTCTATCAAGCGTACGGTCGATCGCATCGTTGGCAGGGTGTCACTGGCTATTCGATTCATGGCGCTTTTCAGTCTCGCCGTCGCAATACCGGTTCTCTTCAGCGCCGTCGCGGCGACCCGGCGAGCGCGTGTTCGCGAAGGAGTGTTGCTCAGGACACTGGGAGCCACCCGTGGCCAGATAGCGAAGATTCTTCTCGCGGAGTACTCCCTGCTCGGCGTGCTCGGCGGGCTTACGGGAATGCTGCTATCGATGGCGGGTGGCTGGGCCGTCGTCCGCTATCTATTCAAGATGCCGTTCACACTTCCGGTTGCGCCGATAACCGGCATCGCACTAGTGATCGTCGCGCTGACACTCTTGATCGGACTCCTTGCCGGACGCGACGTTTTCAGGGAAACGCCGATCGCCGCTCTTCGCGATGTCTAGGCGGTCTTGCTTCTAGCGCTTTACCGGGCTGGAGCTGGCGGTTGGCAGTCGGCGGATAGGAAAACGAATCACGCTGTCGCGACCGAGAATGGAATCCTTGGCAACGGAGTCGGTCGGCCGAATGGAATTACTCGGCACGGTTTTGCGGGTGGTGGATCCCGACGATTTCTTGCCGGATGACGTGCGAGTCACCGTCGA
>JANMWS010000149.1:0-40496 GCA_031394125.1 Gemmatimonadales bacterium | reverse complement strand
GGTGAGACCACTATGAACGACAGCGTCTGAATCCACTTGACGCCCCAGGTGATTGCGCTCCACCCCGCCTTCGCGACACCGGCACCGGCGTACCCGCCAATCAGCGCGTGTGACGAGCTGGATGGAATGCCGTAGAACCACGTTATGAGATTCCAGACGATCGCGCCCAGCAGGCCCGCCAGAATGAGATTCGGAGTGACGATGTCGGTGCGGATGATTCCCTTCTGGATCGCTTTCGCCACCAGCTCGCCCGCGGTGAACGCCGCCGCAAAATTCCAGAAAGCGGCCCAGATCACGGCCGCGAGCGGGCTCAGCACGCGGGTTCCGACGATCGTGGCGATGGAGTTCGCCGAATCGTGGAAGCCGTTGATGAAGTCGAAAACGAACGCGATCAGTACAATCGCGGCGACGTAGTAAACCACTAGGCGTTCTTCAGCGCGATGCTCTGGAGCACGTTTCCAACGTCTTCGCACTGGTCGAGCGCGTCCTCGATCTTGTCGTACAAATCCTTCCACTTGATCACTTCGAGCGCGTCGCCTCCCTCGGCGAAGAGCTTGCCCATCGCGTCGTGGTAGACCGCGTCTCCCTCTTCCTCGAGCGTCTTGAGCTTCTCGCTGATCGCATAGACATGCTTCGCGCTCTTCATGTCGCGTACGCCTTCTTCGACAGTGGCGGCCGCTCGCGCCAGGACGTCGGCGAGCACGACAGCGGCTGGGCGCGTCTGCTGGATGCGGAATATCGTCGCGCGGCGCGCTGTGCCGTCGATCAGGTCGATCACGTCGTCCAGCTCCGATGCCAGGGCGTGGATGTCCTCACGGTCGAACGGCGTCACGAAGGTGCGGTCGATGCGATCGATGATGTCGTGAGTGAGATTGTCGGCCTCGTGCTCGAGCTCCTTGATCGTCGACACCTTCGCCTCCAGCTCACCGGGACTCTTGAACATCTCGTGGAGAAGAGTTGCCGAAGAGGTGAGCCTTATCGCGAGCTCCGTGAACAGCTCGTAGAACTTTTCGTCGCGCGGCAGGATCCGCAAAAGAAAATCTCCGGAATAGTCAGGAAGACTCGCATCGAGTTTTCGGAATCGAAAAATCTACGCCGAGGGAGTCCTTCGCACTACCAAATGCCGGTTCTCGAAAAGCTTCACCAGTAGAACCCCGGTAAGAAAGCCGCCCACGTGTGCCCAGACCGCGACTCCCCCGGTGAGGTCAGCGCCGTTCTGGAGCTCGGGAAGCGCGGCAACGAGCTGCCAGAAGAACCACCAGATGAGAACCATCCACGCCGGGATTGGAATGACCTTGAAGAAGATGATGAAGAAGAAGAGCATTCTCACCCGCACTCTCGGGTAGAGCACGAGATAGGCCCCCAGGATTCCGGAGATCGCGCCCGACGCCCCAACAGTGGGCAAGGGCGACCCCGGCTGCGCGATGATGTGCGCGACAGCCGCAGCCAGACCGCACACGAGGTAGAACCCTAGAAACCGGAAGTGACCGAAGCTGTCTTCAACGTTGTTCCCGAAGACCCAGAAGAAAAGCGCGTTGCCCAGAATGTGTCCCCAGCCACCGTGGAGAAACATCGAGATGAAAGGCGTGAGGATGTTGATGGGGTCGTTGTCGACGACGCACGCCACCCCTCGGCCGAGCGGCACCGCCGCGCCGACGGGCGCCATGTGAGTCAGCTCTCCGGGAACCATCCCCAGGTTGCAGACGCTTGCGGCGAGCGCCTGCTGGTCCAATCCGGCGCCCTGGATGAAAATCCAGGAGGCGAACATCGCTATCAGGATGACGTACGTCATCCATGGCGTGCGGACCGTTGGAAGTTCGTCGCTGAGCGGGATCACTTGGTGTGAGCGAAGTGGTGCGAGGTCAAGGAGCCCTCGCGAAAGTTAGCTCGGCTGCAACCCCGCAATACGCTCTGCGAGGAGCGATCGACTGATTACCTGGAAGCGATCGACTGATTACCTGGATGGGAAGCTTGTAAGACGCGCCAAGATGGCAACTCGACCCCCTTCCGGCAAGTTTACTCATCTCAGGCGGTCCCGGTGACGGGAAATTGCGCCGATATGGCAGACAAAGACGGCCTCTCGCTTGCCTCAGACCAGTGGGGCGCAGAATAAGCGCCATCTCGGAACACCAGGAACCGCCCGAGCCTAATTGGCTCTCAGGAGACTCAGAATGGCTGACAAAGTAATCGGAATCGATCTCGGTACCACCAACTCGGTCGTGGCGGTGATGGAAGGGGGAGACCCCGTCGTCATTCCCAACGCGGAAGGTGGGCGAACCACGCCCTCGGTCGTCGGCTTCACGAAAGATGGCGAGCGGCTCGTTGGCCAGATTGCAAAAAGACAGGCTGTAACGAATCCCCAAAACACCGTCTTCTCGATTAAGCGCTTCATGGGACGCAAGATCTCGGAAGTGACAGAAGAGACCAAGCGGGTCCCTTACAAGGTGGCCGCGGGCCCGAACGAAGTCGCGATGGTGGAAGTCCAGGGCAAGCGTTACTCGGCGCCCGAGATTTCCGCGATGATCCTCCAGAAGATGAAGCAGACCGCTGAAGACTACCTCGGCTACAAGGTCGAGAAGGCAGTCATCACCGTCCCCGCTTACTTCAACGACTCGCAGCGGCAGGCGACCAAGGACGCGGGCAAGATTGCCGGTCTCGACGTGCTCCGCATCATCAACGAGCCGACAGCCGCGGCGCTCGCCTACGGACTCGACAAGAAAAAGGACGAGAAAGTCGCGGTCTTCGATCTCGGTGGCGGTACCTACGACATCTCGGTTCTCGAGCTGTACGATGTCGAAGGATCACGTCAGTTCGAGGTGAAGTCCACGAACGGCGACACCCACTTGGGCGGGGACGACTTCGATCAGCGCGTCATCGACTGGCTGGTTACGGAGTTCAAGCGCGACCAGGCAATCGATCTCTCCAAGGACCCAATGGCGCTTCAGCGCCTCAAGGAAGCGGGCGAGAAGGCGAAGATGGAATTGTCCACGACTCAAACCACGGACATCAACCTTCCCTTCATCACCGCCGATCAGAGTGGCCCCAAGCACCTCAACTATTCGCTCACCAGAGCGAAGTTCGAGCAGCTGGTGGACGATCTGATCCAGCGTACGATTCCGCCGATGGAACAGGCGCTCAAAGACGCGGGCATCAAGCCCAACGAAATCGACGAGGTCCTCCTCGTTGGTGGCTCGACCCGCATTCCGAAGATCCAGGAGATCGTCAAGAAGTTCTTCGGCAAGGATCCGAACAAGGGCGTGAACCCGGACGAAGTCGTGGCGATCGGCGCGGCGGTTCAGGGAGCGGTCCTCACCGGCGAGCAGAAGGATGTTCTGCTGCTCGACGTCACTCCCCTCTCACTCGGCATCGAGACGCTGGGTGGAGTCACCACGGTGCTCATTCCGCGCAACACTACTATCCCGACCAAAAAGAGCGAGACTTTCTCGACGGCTGATGACAACCAGACGACGGTGGAGATTCACGTTCTACAGGGTGAGCGCGAGCTGGCGACGTATAACAAGACCATCGGCAAATTCCAGCTCACCGGAATTCCGCCCGCACCACGCGGCATGCCGCAGGTCGAGGTGACATTCGACATCGACGCCAACGGAATCCTGCACGTGACCGCAAAGGACAAAGCCACGGGCAAGGAGCAGAAGATCCGCATCGAGGCTTCGAGCGGACTCTCTGACGCCGAGATCGATCGCATGGTCAAGGACGCGGAGAAGAACGCGGCCGAAGACAAAAAGGCGAGAGAGGCGATCGACGCAAGAAACCGTCTGGACTCGATGACCTACGAGGTAGAGAAGAACGTGAAGGAGTGGGGCGACAAGGTCTCACCCGACACGAAGGCAAAGATCGACGCATCGATCGAGCGTGCTCGCAAGGCGCTCCGTGGGGACGACATGAACGAGATCCGCGCCGCGCAGGAAGAGCTGACGAAGGTGTTCAGCGAGGCCGGCCAGGCGTTCTACCAGAAGCAGGGTCAGGAAGCTCAGCCCGAGGCCGGACAGCCCGCTGGGGCAACCCCCGGCGCCGACGGCGGTGCTAAGCCAGCTGACGACGTGGTCGAGGCGGACTACGAGATCGTAGACGAAAAGAAATAAGACTCGCCCATCAGGACAAAAAGGCGCGACTGAGATCAGTCGCGCCTTTTTGTTTTACTTGTCTTCCTGGATCCGGAGCTAGCGGGACGGATTAACGCTCCAGTCGGCCAGGTTTGCCCACCATGCGTCTGGTCTGATCCCAGTCGTATGAATCCGCCTCGATACTCCCTGCGCGTTGCGCAGCTCGTAAAGCCACATGGCGGGCGCATCGTCCGTGAGCGTGCGATAGGATCGCCTGTAGAGCGCGGCGCTCCGCGCCGGATTCATTTCTTTCACGGCGCTGTCGATAACCGCATCGAAGCTGGGACTCCGGTACGATGTCGCGTTATAGCCCCCTCTCTTGATTTCCGAGCTCGCCCACTCTTCTCTCACCGACGATGGGGTCGGATCGATGTGCCAGGCGTTGAGCAGCGATTCGAACTTTCGTGAATCCATCCGCGCGCCGAAGGTGTTCACCTCGAGCGGCTCGATGCGAACGCTGGCGCCAGCCTTTCTCCACTGCTCCTGAAGCAGCACTGCAAACTTCATTCGAATTGCGCTCGAGCTGGGCACAATGAGCGAAAACGCCAGCGGCTTCCCGTTTCGGGAGCGCGCCCCACCAGCGGCGCGTCGCCAGCCGAGCGAGTCAAGCTTGCGGGACGCCTGCTCAGGATCGTACGGAAGTCCAATGGTCGTGTCGCTTGTCGAGAGGATCCGCGTAGCCGGACCATGTGCCACCAGGCCGAGAGTGTCGAATACGCTCCGCACCAACGCCGACCGGTCGACGGCCATCACCAGCGCCCGACGCGTTTCCCGATCACCAAGTATCGGGTGCGGTCCCGAGTTGCTGGCATTACGGAGGTTGAAGGCCACATAGCCGAAATCGAGACTTCCCGGTGACACGAGGACGTCGGCGCCCTTTGCTTTTACCTGAGACACGAGCTCGGGCTTTACTACGTCGAGGAAATCGGCGCTGCCACCAAGGAATCTGACCGCGGCCGCCGGATAATCCGCTGAGACTAGCCAGATTACGCGATCCGCGCTCGAACGCCCGCGATAGTTCGTGCTGTCAGCCTTGAGCACAATCCGAGAGCCACGCTCCCATGCTGCAAAACGAAATCTTCCGCTGCCTACCGGTGCGCGCGCAAACGCACTCTCTCGCAACAATGCAGGAGATATTTTGCTCAGCAAGTGAGACGGGAGAATCGCAACCGGACTCGCGGCCTTGAAGAATGAGTCTGGTGTCCTCTGATGGAACCAGACCCGCGCAGTCAGGGAATCGACAACCGAAACGGAATCGATGTTCTCCAGGTTCCCGGAGAGCGGAGACGCAAGCGACGTGTCCTTCACCAGCTGGAAGGTGTACCGCACGTCCTCGGCGCTGACCGAAACTCCGTCGTGCCACCGCGCGCGCGTGTTGATGTGGAACGACACCGACATCGAGTCGGGCGCCCACTTCCAGTGATCGGACAAGCGAGGCGTGAATCCCACGTCGCTGACTGTGTTGAGCGAAGGACCGATATCGGCGAGGTTGTCGAAAATCTGATCGACGACCTGCCTTCCCTGCAGCGTTAGCGTCAGCGGCGGCAGAAGAATGTCGGCATCCGCGGCCGAGGACACGACTATGGTGCCGCCTACTGGTCCCTTTGCTGCGCCCCCGGCGTTGGCGGCATCGCGCGAGCAGCCTCCGAGCACGGCGAACGAGATCAGAAGCGCTGCTATGCTGGCTCTATTGCTCATGCAGGTAAGACTCGACCTGACAAATGGTCCATGGTGAATACCGCGACGCGCTGCGGCGTTGGGCGCGGCCGAACGTCGGCAGTTTCGGCCCACCTGAGAAAGGCTTCCAGAAGCTCGGGATCGAATTGCCCGTGTGAGGTCCGCATCTCCGTCGCGGCCCGCGCGTGCGACATGCTGTCACGATATGACCGCGCCGTCGTGAGCGCGTCGTACACATCCGCGACGCACAGAATGCGGGCGGCGAAAGGAATCTCTTCACCGGCCAGACCGTCGGGATAACCGGTGCCGTCCCAGCGCTCGTGATGATTTCTGATGACCGCTCGCACGTCGCCGGGAAAATCGATGTCTGCCACGAGCTCGAGACCAGCCTCCGGGTGGCGCTTCATCATCGCCCACTCTTCTCCCGTGAGCGGGCCGGCTTTGTTCAGCACTTCAGTGGGCACGATGATCTTGCCTATGTCGTGGAGGAGCGCGCCGAGCCTGAACCAGAACAGCGACCTGGAATCCATTCCCATGCTGTCGGCGAGGACGCATGCGAAAAAAGCCACGCGTTCGCAGTGGCCCTGGGTGTAGTGGTCCTTGCTCTCGATGGAGTCGCCCCAATGATGTGCCATCTCCAGGAAACGGGACTCGAGTGCCGCATTTCGCCGCTCCACCTGGGCGACGCGGTGCTGCGCCTTGAGGCGGGAGTACAGCGCGTGCGATTTGTTCAGATGGGCGAGCATGTCGCGGTGGCGCTTCTGCGTCCAATAGAGCTCCGCGAGCTGTTCCGCGACGTCGGCCTTCAGCAGCAGATCTTCCCCTTCCTCCGCGCACTCTCCAGCGCGACCGAGGTATTCCGCGGCTTTGACGTAATCCCCGCGCTCACGCGCGATGACGCCAACGTGCCGGAACACTTCGCCGCGCCAGGATGGGGCGATCTCTCCCGTGATCTCCAGCAAGCCCTGGACACGTTCCTGCGCCTCGTCGAAGCGGCCGGTCGCGATGCAGAGCTGAACCTGATTGAGAGCGACGTTCATCTCGTTGGGATGATCCTGCTGTTCCCCGAACGCCTCCGCTGCCGCCGCGTACGCAGCCCCAGCTTCATTGAGCTCACCGAGGTCCGTATACGCCAATCCGATGTTGTTGAGCACCTGCGCTGCGTGGTCGAGCATGCCGAGGGCTCTGTATCCAGCGAGACTGCGCTGAAAGGCCTCGAGCGCTCCACGGATGTCGCCCCGGATGCTGGCGACGGTACCGAGATTCTGGTCGATCATGGCCATCGCCTCGGCGTCTCTGATGGATTCCGCGGTGCCGCGCGCCTCTCTGTAAATCAATTCGGCGCGATCGAGATCACCGCTGGTTTGATGGACGATCGCAACTACGTTGAGCGCCTGGGCGATCTTCGAGGGCGAACCAGCCTGTGTCGCCGCGGCGACCGCGGCCTCGAGAACATCCATCGCCGCCCCACGATTCCCCTGTTCGAGGTAGACCCGTCCAAGCCAGCGAAGCGCGGACAGCCGCGTCTGCTCGTTGGCGAGGGGATCCCGAACCAGACTCTCGTAGCAAACAGCCGCATCGCTCCAGCGTCCTTCGCGTTCGGCCAACTTGGCCTGGTCCACCAAAACCTTGATCTGCGGTGACTCGGATTCTCGGGAGCCAGGTGTGGAACGCGGCTTCACGACGAGGCGAGTATGGTGCGGCGGACGGAGCCTTCGTCGCGAAGCTTTCTCGCGAGAGTGGGCCGTGAGATGCCGAGTATGCGTGCGGCCGCGCTCAGATTACCGCCGGTGAGACCGATCGTGGTGTGGATCGCCTCATCGATGATCGACTGGAGCGATTTTCCTTCAGAGGGAATGCGAATCACGCCACCGGCCGGTGTTTCGACAAGCGGTATGAAGGAGCGGCGCTGCAAAGACAGATGATGCGGCTGAACGACGTCTCCCGTGCACACCACAACCGCGCGCTCGATCACGTTCTTGAGCTCGCGGATGTTGCCCGGCCAACGGTGTCTCTCGAGCGCGCTCAATGAGTCCGCGGCGAGGTGCAGATTCTCCCGCCCTTCGGCTTCCGCGTGGCGCTTGACGAAATAAAGGGCGAGGATGGGAATGTCTCCATCGCGATCGCGCAGGGGCGGCAGCTCGAGCCGCGCGACGTTCAAGCGGTAAAACAGGTCGGCGCGGAAGCGATTGTCGGCGACGGCCGTTTCCAGAGACGAGTTGGTTCCGGCGACTATGCGCGCTGAGAGCGCGCGCTCTTCCGATCCGCCAAGCCGGCGAAAGCGCCGATCCTCGACGACACGAAGGAGTTTCGCCTGCAGCTTGAGAGGAAGCTCCGCAACTTCGTCGAGGAACACTGTGCCGCCGCCGGCGACTTCGAACAAGCCGCGCTTGAGCGTGCGCGCATCGGTGAACGCGCCAGGCTCGTGTCCGAACAGCTCGCTCTCCAGCAGGGTTTCAGGGATTGCAGCACAATTGATTGCTACGAACGGCTCCGCCGCCCTTTGACTCGCGGCATGGATGCCACGCGCAAATAGCTCCTTACCGGTACCCGTTTCGCCGACGAGCAAGACTGTCACGCTGCGACTTGTGGCTACCTGTGTCGCTAATGCGATCACCTCGCGGATTGCCGCGCTCTCACCGATAACGTGAGAGTCCCAGCGATCCGCCGACGCGAGCTGCGATCGGGCTGAAATAATGAACCGTTCCTTTGTCGCACGAACTGTGACCCCGTCCATGCGCGGAAATGTGAGTTGCCGGGTCAATTAGGAGCCCTTCTGGCTGTTCCGGGGCTCTGCCTAGCAGACGAGGAAAAGGGCCTGCAAGTCACCCCCTTTTCAGGGGTTAGGCCTTGGGGGAAACCACGACGCGAGTTAGCCCGCGCCGGAGGGGGTCAGCTAGCCGGAAGGGAGGCGAGCAAGGCGTTGATTTCCGCGGCTTCGTCGCGCGCGCCGACGTCCTCGAACGACTCGGCGGCCTCTCGCCAGGCGAGGCGGGCCTCATCGGGGTTGCCAAGGGCCCTGGAGGTCTGGCCAAACTCGCGCAGCATCTCGGCCTGTAGCAGCCTGTCTTCCAGACCTTCCGCTTCGAAAATCGCGATTCGCAGAGTCGCAATGCTGGCGTCGTAGGCTCCCCTTTCGCGCTCTATCCTCGCTCGGCATTTCAGCGCCCCGGCGATGGTGAGGTGGTCACCGCGGCTGCTGGCGCTGTCGAATGAAGCCCGACACGCCTGCTCCGCCTGATCCAGCTTCCCGACCGCGATCCAGACTTCGGCGAGGTTGAGGGTCAGGATGCTCTCGACCAACGCATCTCCGCGCGCTTTCGCGATAGCGAGGCCGCGCTCGAGAGTCTCGATGGCGCGCTGATAGTGCCCGAGCTTGGTGTAGAGCATCCCGATGTTGTTCAGGACCCACGATACCGCTTCCTCGTCGTTGGCGCCGTCGAACGAGCCAAGGCTGTGGGAGTATCGCGCCTCCGCGGCGGCTAGGTTGCCACGCATGTTCAGGAGCACGCCAAGGTTCTGCTCGATCATGCTCAGGAGCCGCACATCCCCTGCTTTGGCTGCCAGGTCCGATGCCTGTGCGTACAGCCGCTCACTATCGGTGAGATTACCGCGCCGCTGAGCGATGATCGCCAAGCAGTTATAACCCGCCGCCTGGGCGTTAAGCGAGCCGCAGGTCTCGGCGTGAACGAGACTCTGCTTGTAGCAACGGTAGGCCAGTTCCGTCTCGCCTTGTTCGCGATGGAGCGTGCCCTTCCATCTAAGAGTGTCGGCGAGGAGTGGCAGATCCGTCTCCTCAGCCAGCAGAGAGAGCGCGTCGTCGTACAGCCGCACAGATCGTGTGGCATCGCCGCGCTGCTCCGCTTCCCGCGCCAGGTTGACGAGACTCCGAGCGGGGCCGGCTTCAGGCTGCGTCATAGTGCACCTCTACTGTCGTTGCGCACATATCGTTCACCTCACGAATGGCCAGTGTAACCGAAGGAAGGCGCTCGGGTTTAGTGCCCACAGCTTTCGACGCATACCCATACGTTGGAGATGAGGATGTAGCGAGAGAAGTGGTTGATGATCCAGACGTGGGTCTCGGCGACATGCTGTGGACCGGAGTAATAAGTGGTCCCAGCTTCCAGCTCCGAAGGTGACGCGGAATCATCAACATCGATTGCGTCGTTTCCTTCTGGCAGGAATCCCGTGCGGACCGCGTTGCCGGCATCAGTTCCATAAGTCGCGGTGTTCTGGAGACCTTGGGTTGCTGTCACGGGCCTGAGGAACTGCAGGCCGTGCGGCAGCATCTCGTACGCTACCTGTGATCCCGCTTTGGCGACTACGGTTATCATCGTCGGCGCGGAAAGAGCGCCGTTGGGAATATTCATCGTAAAATCGGAGCCAGGGAGCGACAACGTGCCGCCGCCCGGACCGATGATTGCTGAAGCGCTCTGTTCGACGCGCGAATGTGCGGGTCCCCATCTTACTGCACGAGCTTTGGCGCCACTCTCGACGAGCGAGAATGAGCTTTTGACCGCGACAAGCTTCGCTTGGGAAAGAGCGGGACTCGTCGAGCGGGAGAAATCCCCGCAGGCAAGAAGGACGATCGCGCTCGCGGCCAATGCCAGTCTGTAAAACGCACGATGAGATGACATCGTGATAGCCCCCGAAAGAGGATGATGGTTCTGTCATCCTGACGTTGGCATAGGGCGTGCCCTGAGCTAAGTCCAATGAATACACCAGGTTACGAAAACACCACAGCCTTGCTTGGTCCATTTCGGTATAACGTTCCGTTACAATTGTATACGATTCGTTGCTGTCTCAGACTGAATTCAGGAAGACGCACTCGAAGCGAAAATCGCCTGCCTTTGCGGTGTCGGCCGGCCCGGAATGTCGGCGGTCCCAGCCCACTCTATGAACATTTCGAGGAGCTCAGGGTCGAACTGGCCTTCCGAGGACAGCATGATCTCCGCAGCGCGCGAATGCGTGAGTCCGGGACGGTAAGAGCGCGTCGTAGTCAGAGCGTCGTATACGTCCGCTACGCAAAGGATGCGCGCAGCGAGCGGAATGTCTTCACCCGCGAGACCGTCCGGGTACCCCTTTCCATCCCAGCGTTCATGGTGGTTCCGAATGATCGCCCTGATGTCTCCGGGAAAATCAATGTCGGCGACGAGCTCGAGTCCGGCCTGCGGATGTCTCTTCATGATCGCCCACTCTTCTTCGGTGAGCTTGCCCGGCTTGTTCAGCACTTCGGTCGGAACGATGATCTTTCCGATGTCGTGGAGAAGCGCTCCAATCCGAAACCAGAAGAGCGAGCGAGCGTTGAATCCCGCGCTGTCGGCGAGGACACAAGCGAAAAACGCGACCCGCTGGCAATGGCCGCGGGTGTAGCGATCCTTGCTTTCGATCGAGTCACCCCAGTGACTCGCCATCTGCAGAAACCGTGACTCGAGCGCGTCATTCCTCTTCTCCACCTGCGCGAGGCGATGCTGCGCCTTCATCTGCGAGTAGAGCGCGTGCGCTTCGTTCAGACTCTGAAGCATTTCGCGGTGGCGCTTCTGCGCCCAGTAAAGCTCGGCGAATTGCTCCGCTACATCTGCTTTGAGAAGAAGGTCGCCGGTTTCACCGGCGTGGACATTTGCCTTGTGCAGGTACTCCGATGCTTCCACGAATTGGGCCCGCTCGCGCGCAATAACGCCGACGTGTCGAAAAACTTCCCCGCGCCACGAGGGCATCTCTTCGGTCCTCACAGCGAGAAGATCGTGGCAATGCGCCAGCGCCTCGTCGTAGCGGCGGCCGGCGATATATAGTTGAATCCTGTTCACCGCGAGATCGAGCAGTCTGGCCCGGTCGCCGTCCTCTTCAAAGCCGAGAGCCGCTTCCGCGTACGCAGTCTCAGCGTCGCCGAGCTCCCCGAGCTCCATGTAGGCGAGGCCGATATTGTTGAGCACCTGCGCCTCATGATTGCGCATCCCCAGCGACTGGTAACCGAGATGACTCAGTCGGAATGCTTCGAGGGCGCCGCGCAGATCGCCGCGAATTATCGCGACGGTCCCAAGGTTTTGATCGAGCATAGCGATCAAGGCGCCATCGCCGGCGCTCTCCGCTTTGTCGCGGGCGGCCTCGTAGATCTTCGCGGCCTGATCGAAATCGCCGCTGGTTTGGTAGACGATCCCAACGACGTTCAGAGCCTGAGCGACCGCGGGCGGAGAGCCAAGGATGTCGGCAGACGCGACCGCTGCCTCGAGAACGTCGAGGGCCGCGCCACGGTTGCCCTGTTCCATGTACGCGCGTCCAAGCCACCGCAGCACCGCGAGCCGGGTGCTCGCGTGCACATCGGGGTTCCGCACTAGCTGCTCGTATATGGCGCACGCGTCGGCCCAGCGTCCTTCCCGCTCGGCAAGCTTGGCCCGATCGACGGTCTCATTGACGGCGGTGGATTCCAGCGCCTTTAGTTCTGTTGTGGGCCTGCGAAGACTCATGGGACACGACTGAGGGCCCCGTCAGCGTCGGACGACTATCTGGCGAGGCTTCCACCTACGCTTGCAGACGAGGGAGCGTGCTACGGAGTCACCCGCCGAAGCCGATTCTGCCTAGGCCGGCAGAGAGCCCAGTTGCGTCTCGACTTCCTGGAGGTCGCGCGCAGCCCCGGTGAGGCGGAACGCATCGGCGGCTTCGCGCCACGCCGAGCGCGCGGCTCCGGAATTACCAACCGCGCGCGAGATCTCGCCCAGCTCCCTCAGCATCTCGGCGTGAAGGAGCCGATCCTCCGCTCCTTCTGCCTCGTAGATCGCTATCCGCAGCGTCGCGATGCTCTTGTCGAGCGCTCCGCGGCGGCGCTCGATGCTCGCCCGGACTTTCAATGCACCAGCCGCCGTGAGGTGGTCGCCGCGACGCTGAGCTTCTTCAAGCGCTCGCGAGCAAAGGACGTCGGCCAGGTCCAGGCGCCCCGATCCAACCCAGGCCTCAGCCAAATTCAGGGAGACGACGCTCTCCACAATGGTGTCGCCCCTTTTACGAGCGATCTCGAGCGCCTTAGCAAAGCACTCACGCGCGTCGCGGAAATTGCCGGTTTTGGTGTGCAGCATTCCCATATTGTTGAGAACCCACGAAAGCGGCTCGTCATCGCCGGCTTTCTCAAAGGCGTCGCGGCTCTTCGAATAGAGCTCGTTGGCCGCCGCGAAATCTCCGTGCATGTTCGCGAGCACGCCGCGATTCTGCTGGATCATTCCGAGAAGACGCGCGTCGCTCACCGATTCGGCGAGCGAGGCGGCGGTGGCGTAAAGCCGTTCCGCATCCTTGTTCTCGCCCCGGCGCTGATGGATTATCGCCTGGCAGTTTAGCGCGTGTGCCTCGGCGCCTACGGATCCGGTGAGGCGTGCTTTATCGAGGCTCTTGCCGTAACACCGAAAAGCTGCTTCGGTTTCCCCGCGCTCCCGCAGCAGGGTCCCTTTCCAGCGCAGAACGTCGGCGACCAATGGATCCGCGCTGCCTTCGCCAAGCGCGCTCAGGGCGTCGTCGAATAATCCGAGCGCCCTGGCGCTGTGTCCCGCCTTTTCCGCTGAACGCGCCTGCTCGACCATCTCACTCGGTCGGCGATTGTCGCGCGTCATGACGCGTTCAGCGGTCTGGTTGCCCGGACCAGGTTCAGCCTGAAGCCAGCATGTAACGGGAAAAGTGATTTACAGTCCAGGTCGTTATTTCCGGAAGGGTTGAGGATCCAGGCGCAAATATTGTCGCCGACAGCTCGATCTCAAGGGCGTGCACGAGTGTCGACAGGCCAAGCACATCGTCACTGATGTAGGCGCCGAAAAGTTTGGTGGTGGTGAGCGGCTGTCCATACGCGGCTGTCTGCCGCAGACGCTGCGTGACGACGACCGGCTTGGCGAACGTGATGCCCGCCGGCGACATCTTATACGCAACGTACTGCGGATCCGAGGTGACAGTTATCAGCGTCGGCTGGCTCACCGCGCCCACGGGGAAGGTCATCGTAAAATCGGACTCCGGAATAGTAAGAGTCCCGCCCCACGGCGTGATTGTGCCCGAAACCGTGTACGAGACCTGCACGTAGCTGGAGTTCCAGGCTATCGGATGGATCGTTATGCCTGTCGCGTCAGCAACAAAGCCCACGACCGAAGTAGCAAGGTTCAGCAGTCCGCCGATCAGGCCTCCGAGAAGCGCATCTTGCTGGGTACCGACGGGAACGGCGGATGCTACGGGCGCTTGGGGTGCCGTCGGAGAATCAGAGCAGGAGAGCGCGACGAAGGCACTCAGGACGAGCACCGACGAACGAACGAACCTGGAACGAATCATTTGGGGAGACCGGATGAAGGGTATGAGCGAATCAGCCTGACGCGAGCATGTAGCGGGAGAAGTGCTTGATGAACCAAACCTGCGCTTCCGGCAAACCGGTGAGCGTCGAAAAAACTGTATGGGAGGGTTCGATCTCCAGCACTGGCACCTTCCCTGCGAGCGATACCTTGTCGTCAGCGATGTACGCGGCGAGCAGCGGATTTTTCAGCCCGCTGCCGGAAACTTCGGTGAAGGAAAGGAGCTGAGTGACAATGACGTCCTGCTGGAACTGAGTTCCGGTCGGCTCCATCTTGTACGCGACGTATTTGTCGTCGGACGTGACGATGATTTCGATAGGAGTCGTGACAGCGCCGGCCGGGAAGAACATGGTCAGCCCAGTCTGCGGGATCGAGATCACGCCGCCTGACTCAGTGATCGTCTGCTTGACCGTGAAGACGTCTTGACTTTTCCAATCTCTGTTCCACCACAGAGCCTTCAGCTCGAGGCCGGCGTCCGGAAGGATCCCCGTCTTGCCCGACCCTTTGGCGGCCGGTGCCGCCGTGGGATCAAGCGGAGCTGTCGGGCTCTGCAGCACCGAATCAGAGCAGCCCGCAATGAGAGAGGCAGCGAGAAGGAGGTTGAATGACCGAAAAAATCTGTTTATCACGATCTGGCCCGGGGTGGAGGTGACGAGAGTTGTGGGCCCCCCTAAGGCAACGGGCATGCCTTTCATTAACTCCTTTATTTATGACGACTTAGAAAAGTCGCTGCCTCCAAGCTCATCCATAACGGTGTAACGATTTTTTACACCCATATCGTTTTGTTATAGGCTTGTTCGGATCGTTATAGGGCCTGTTCGGGGCATATCAGACTCGTTGCGATGCGCGGATTTCGGGCTCCTCAGTCCCGCAACGAATTTCTTTTTCCATCGTCGGCCGGAAAAAATTCCAATAGATGAAAAAATTCCAATAGATTCAGATTGAGCAAAGCAAGCCTTTCCGGCGTACTAATTGGGAGTCGGAATTCGCGCGCTCGGAGCTGCTGCTCTGCAGTCGAAACAAAATCGCGTGAAACCTGTAGACATCGAATCGTGTCTTACCAGTTACACCCTTTAGCCAGATAGCTGTATGTCAATTGCTTCTCAGAAGGCTCGGCTCGTCGTAGCCGCAACTACCGCGTTTATTGGCGGACTAATCGTCGCGTCAGGAATGAACTGGACCAAGCTCGGATTCGCGCAGACGCGTCCGAGCGCCGCGCAGGTTCAGCCGATCGCCGATGCGAGCAACGCATTCGTCGCGATCGCGAACAATGTCACTCCGGCGGTGGTATCGATCGAAGTGTTCAGTGCTGCGCGATCCACTCCGAGCTCGCAGCGCGGCCGCGGTGGAACTCCGCAAACGGTTCCGCCTGGAATGGAAGACTTTTTCCGCCAGTTTGACGTCCCGCAGCAGTCGCGCCCAATGCGAGGTCAGGGCTCCGGCTTCATCGTGACGCGGAATGGATACATCCTCACGAACAATCACGTGGTCACCAACTCCGATCGCGAGACGATCGCCGACAAGGTGACTGTGAGAATGATGGACCACCGTGTATTTACGGCGAAGGTCGTCGGTCACGACCGCACCACCGATGTCGCAGTGATCAAGATCGATGGCGGCGACTTCCCCTCCGTGTCGCTTGGGAACGATGTTGCTTCCCGGATCGGCGAGTGGGTGCTCGCGATTGGCAATCCTCTCGGTCTGGAGAATACGGTGACCGCCGGAATCATCAGCGCCAAAGGGCGCAGCCTCGCGGATTTGATGAACCCGAACGGAACGAATCAGTACGCGATCAGTGACCTGATTCAGACCGACGCGGCGATCAACCCCGGCAACTCGGGAGGTCCGCTCGTCAACTCGCGCGGAGAGGTAATCGGTATCAACAGCGCGATCGCCAGCCCGACCGGCTACAACGCGGGTTATGGCTTCGCGATTCCGATCACGCTCGCCAAGCGTGTGATGGACGAGATCATTTCGCACGGCCGCGTTCGCGTTCCGGCGCTCGGCATCGGTATCGACGATGTGAGCCCGGAAGACGCGGCGGTTGCCGGTGTGAAGGACATCCGCGGAGTGCTCGTCCGCAACTTCCCGAGCGACAACACGCCGGCCAAGAGAGCGGGCCTGCAGCCCGGTGACGTCATCATCACCGCCGATGGTCAGCCGGTTGACCGCGTGAGCACGTTGCAGCGAATCGTTCGCAACCACAATCCGGGTGAGACGATCGATATCGAGGCGATGCGGTACGGCCAGCGCAAGAATTTCCGCGTGACCCTGATGGAAGCGCCGACCGATAACCAGGTCGCAACGGCCGATACTCGCACCTCGCCGATCAACGGCGGAAGCGTGCACCCGGCACTCGGCATCTCGGTGGCTCCGGTAAGCACGGAGATCGCAGCGCAGGCGAGGATGACGACTCCGGTGCGCGGGGTCATGGTGTCGGACGTCATTCCGGGCGGCCCCGCGGAAGACAAGCTCTTCAAGAACGACGTCATCACGGAAGTTCTCTATCCCGCTCCTGCACGCGCAATCAACGCGCCTGCTGATCTCCAGCAGGCGCTTGGACGGTTGAAGAACGGCGAGTACGTCAGCCTGCGAGTTTTCTCGCTGGCAGACGCGACGCACGCGCCGAGGATCGTGAACCTGCAGGTGGGCAAGTAGAGCGAAAGCTCGAAACGTTTGGAGAAAAGCCCCCGTCCGGTTGGACGGGGGCTTTTTTTGTGTAGCCGCGCGAATCTTTGATGCGGCTGGAAGTGGTGGCTATCTTTGAAGGGCGAGCGCGGAAGTGGCGGAATTTGGTAGACGCGCTGGACTTAGGATCCAGTGGAGCAATCCGTGGGGGTTCGAGTCCCCCCTTTCGCATTTGGCCGTCCTTCGATCCAGACATAATCCTGACGTGGAGATCCTATGAAGCGAAAGAACGAAATTCCCGATTTTTCGAAAAAGAAAAAGACTTCAGAGCCGCACAGTGTGCCGGACAACACGAAGATCCCGCAGCACGTGCCGACACCGCCCGTAGTTCGCGCCGACAAGCCGCCGGCAACTTCCATGAAGTCGGGTCGCAGGGGTTCCTAGTCAACAAAAAAGCCGGCTCGATGAGCCGGCTTTTTATTGTAGTACGCCCCGGCCGTGAATAGCTATCCCTCTGCTTCCAGGTTGATCCCCGCCTCGGCCAAAGCGGTGAGCAGGTGGTCGGTCTCGCCCTCTTCATTAAGCGTCTGCTGGAGAATCTCCGCCTGGTTTTCGAACCCGAGCTGACGCGCGTAGGTGCGCACGGTTCCGTAACCGGCCATCTCGTAGTGCTCGACGTGCTGCGCCGCGGAAATCAGCCCGGCATCGAGGACGTCGGGTTCCGGTTTCTCCTTGATCAGGTCGCTCCCCTCTTCAATCAGGCCTTCCATGCCCACGCACTTCTTGCCGCGGGGGCTAACGCCCAGCTCCTTACAGATCATCTCGAGGCGCTTTGCGTGTTCTCCGGTCTGACGGAGGTGCGTCTTGAAGGCGGCCTTGAGCTCCGGGTGCTTCGTCGCCTTGATCATCTTTGGAAGCGCCTTCACGATTTGCTTCTCGGCGCTGTATAGATCCTTCAGCTCTTCGATATAAAGGTCTTTGAGGGTATCGAGCTCCATTGTCCGCCTCCGAACATAAGTTGTTTGTTTTTTGCCGATTCCGATTGTGCTCGAGAAAAGCAATAGCAGTGCCGCACGGGACTCTTCTAAGCGCCGAGGGGGAGGAGCAGACTGAACGTCGATCCTTTCCCGGACTTGCTGCGCACTGTGATGTCTCCTCCCATCTGTCGCGCCATGTCGCGGCTGATAGCGAGGCCAAGACCCACTCCTTCTGAAGTGCGCGTCGTTCCCGAGTGCACCTGGACGAACGGGTCGAAGATTCGCTCCAGTTGCGTCTGGTCTATCCCGATTCCGGTGTCAGCCACCTCGATGACGACGTTATTCCCGCTTACGCGCCAACTAACTGTTATGGTGCCTCTTTCGGGTGTGAACTTGATCGCGTTTGATAGCAGATTGAGCACGATTTGCTGAAAGCGATCGCGATCTGCGCGAACGCTCACGGAGTCATCACCATGCTGATATGCATAAGACAGTTGCCTCGACTCGAGCTGCGGTCCCACCAGTTCTTCAGAAATGGAAAGAGCCGCATCAATGGGAAAATTCTCGAGGTTAATTTCGAGCTGGCCAACTTCCAATTTTGCGAACTGAAGAATGTCGTTGATGATTCCGAGGAGGTGCGCCTGGTTCCTGTTTATTCGGTCCAGATCGGCCACCTGCGCTTCGGTTACTGGACCCCGGATCCCCAGTTTGAGGAGCTCGGCGTAGCCGCTGATCGCGTTTAGCGGAGTGCGGAGCTCGTGAGACATCGTCGCCAGAAACTCCGACTTAGCCTTATTGGCTTCCTCGCTCACCTCGAGTAGCCTGGCCTGCTCAGCCTCCAGTTTTTTTCGCTCGGTAAGGTCCCGCACATACGCCGTGAAGAATGCAGGACCATCGATCGGAACCCTCACGATTGCGAGCTCGACCGGAAACTCGGTGCCGTCCGAGCGCATCGCGGTTATCTCGATTCGCCGGCCGAGAACGTGTGCTTCGCCGGTCGCGAGGTAACGCTGCATTCCCTTTAGGTGAGCTTCTCGATGCTGTGGAGGGATAATGAGGTCCACCATCTGGCGGCCGAGGATATCCTCTTTCCGGTAACCGAAGGTCGCTTCGGCGGCGGGGTTGAATTCCGTTATTCTGCTCCGGTGATCGCTCGTGATGATGCAGTCGAGCGCTGTCTCCAGAATGGAGGCTTTGCGGACCTCGCTCTCGTGCTCGGCGGCCATGGCGCGAGCGCGCTCGAGAAACTCTCCGAGCTGGTACCCTACTCCTTGCGCCGCATTCAGAAGGGCCTGATCGGGGGGAAGGACGTCCTCTGCAAAGAACTCCAGGACCCCGAAGAACTTATCGGCAGTTCTGACAGGGATTCCAAAGGCTGAGTGGAGGCCCTCGGCGCTGGCCTCCGCCGAGCGCGGATAGATCGCGGTTGTCGCGAGATCACTTTCCCAAACCGGCTGTGCCGTCTCCCATACGCGACCGGGGAATCCTTCGCCCTTAGCGATTACTATCCCCTGCGTTTTCCGGTCGAACTCCCCAAAGGAGCGACTTGACTGGGTCCATCTGTAAAGGGGTTTCAGCACATCCGCCGTCCTGTCGAGCTCCCAATACGTCGCATAGCTCCAACGAAGTGCGCGGCCAACTTCGGCTAGAACGCTTTTCAGAGTTTCGGGAGGCGATTTCGATTCTGTTATGATCTGGCTGACGAGATGTTGAACGCTAAGACCGCGCTGCGATTCGCGCCGGGCCGTAAGGTCCTGCACGACGAGAATAAGATCCGCGCTGCGCGGATCGGCTGCCTGAGTTCGCGCGGCCGTCACACTGACCCAGAGCGATCCGCCGTTCCTGAGGCGATATCGCTCCTCCAGCTGCGTCGCGCCATAGTCGCCGTTTCTAACCCGCGCGAGCTCGGCCGCTTCAGTTTCGACGTCTTCGGGGTGCGTGGTATCGGTCCTGCCAAGAGCGAGGAACTCTTTGCGAGAATAGCCGAGGAGCTCACATAAACGCTCGTTCGCATCGAGCCACCGGTCCTTGCCGGAAAGAACCCCCATTCCGATGCGCGCTTTCTCAATCGAGCTCGGGAGGCGCGAGATCGCTCCAACGGTGTCAAAGGCCATTGGCTGTCGACTTAGGCAGGATTCCAGCCATGGCGCGGACTGCCGAATAGGAGCTTCGTTCCTCTGTTATATTGGGTACATGAAAATCGAGTTCACCCCCCGCGCATCCGAAGGAGTGGAGCGCTTCATCCAGGTGTCCGTTCCGGCGGAAGCGGTGAAGGATGCGGAGGACAAAGCAGCGCGTCGCTACGCGTCGACCGTTCGCCTGCCCGGGTTCAGGCCGGGCAAGGCTCCGGCGACGGTTGTCCGGAAGAAGTTTGGAGAAGCCATCCGGCAGGAAGCTCTCGAAGCGTTGGTCCGCGAGGCGTACCAGGAGTTCATTGAGAAGGAAAGCATAAAGGTGGCGGCGCAGCCCCACGTCCACGACCTCAAGTTCGAGGAGGGAAAACCCCTGACGTTCGAGCTCCATCTAGAAGTCCGCCCGACTATCGAGCTGGCCCGCACCAACGGCTTCAGGATAGAGCGCCCCGCGGCCAAGGTGACCGACGAGCAGCTCGCTCAGCAGCTCGAGCAGATTCGCGACGAGAAGGCCATCTGGACTCCCGTCAACGAGAAACCGATCCCGGGAGACATGGTCAACGTCCAGCTCGCGACGTCGACGGCGGGCAGTGAAACCGCCGAAGGAAAGAACTATCCGATTGTGCTGGGCGCCGGACAGGCCATCCCGGGGATCGAGGAGCTGGTGATGACCGCGACCTCGGGCGAAACGGTCGAGCGCCCGGTGAAGTGGCCCGACGATTTTCCCGACGAATCCCAGCGTGGACAGACGAAAACCGTTCGAATCACCCTCAACGAAGTGAAGCGGAAGTCCGCGCCGGCACTCGACGACGCGTTCGCGCGCGAGGTCGGTGACTTCGAGTCACTCGAAGCGCTCAGGACGGCTGTGCGATCGGACATGGAGCGCCACGCCGAGCACGATGTGGAAGCGGGCGTGAGGCAGCAGCTGATCGATCAGATCATCGCCGCGAATGGGTTCGACGTTCCGAAGAGCTGGGTCCAGCAGTTCGTCGAGAACTATGCGGAAGCGTACCAAGTGCCCAAGGAAGAGCGTGAGCAGTTTGCGGGAGAGTTTAGGTCAATGGCGGAGCGGCAGATCAGGCGGGATCTGGTGATCGAGACGATCGCCGAAAAAGAGGGTCTGACTGCTACTGAAAAGGATCTTGACGATCGCATCGCCGAGCAGGCGGAGAAGCGTGGGGCGAACCCCGGGCAGATCTATGCACAGCTGGAGAAAAGCGGCCGCCTGAAGGAAATGGAAAGAGGTATCACCGAAGACAAGGTCTTCAAGTGGTTGCTGGATAGAAATGACGTTTCGACTAATGCCTAACAAGGAAGAAGAAGAGCCAATGCCGACGATCTACACGCCCTACGTCATCGAGCGCTCGAGCCGTGGCGAGCGGACCTACGATGTTTTCTCCCGGCTCCTCATGGACCGGATCATTTTCCTTGGTACGCCCATCAACGATGACGTGGCCAATATCATCATCGCGCAGCTGCTCTTTCTGGAGTCCGACAATCCCGAGCGCGACATCCACATCTACATCAACTCGCCCGGTGGCAGCGTGTCGGCGGGCCTGGCGATCTACGACACGATGCAGTTCCTCAAGTCGCCGGTGAACACCAACTGCATGGGGCTGGCGGCCAGTATGGGGGCCTTCCTCCTCGCGGCTGGGCGCCCCGGCAAGCGGTCAGCGCTTCCCCACTCGCGCATAATGATCCACCAGCCTTCTCAGGGCGGGGGCGGGGGCACGGCCTCCGACATCGAGATCCAGGCAAAGGAGATACTTCACCTGAGATCCGAAATGAACAAGCTCATGGCCAAGCACACTGGACAGCCGGTTGAGCGGATCGAGCGGGATACGGACCGCGACCGTTTCATGTCCGCGGACGAGGCCAAGGAGTACGGAATGATCGACAACGTGATCTCGTACCGCGGCGAAATGGAGGAAGCTCTCAAGAAGAAGGCGTAATTCGGGGTAGCTGTTACTTGTGAATTTCTTCACAAGTCATGCACTCGGATTCCTTGCTTGACCGGTTTCGGCGCGGCTGTTAGGTATCTTAAAGAAGGTTTCGGTGCCCGGGATAATACCGGCATCACCCGTTCCCCAGTCTATCTATGTCCCAAGAGAAACATCTTCGCTGCTCGTTCTGCGGGAAATCGAAAGATTCCGTCCGGAAGTTCATTTCCGGACCGTCCGTCTACATCTGCAATGAGTGCATCGCTCTCTGCAATGAGATTCTCGCGGAAGACGAGGAGCGCGAGGTAGCGGAGGCAATAACTCAGGTTCCGGCGCCGCAAGAAATCAAGGATGTTCTCGACCAGTACGTAATTGGGCAGGAGCAGGCGAAGAAGGCACTGGCTGTGTCGGTGTACAATCATTACAAGCGGATTAACTCCACGTCGCTCAAGGACGACGACGTCGAGCTCGACAAATCCAACATTCTGCTGATCGGACCCACCGGCGTCGGTAAGACGCTGCTGGCACGCACGTTGGCCCGCATTCTCGACGTGCCTTTCACGATTGCGGACGCTACCACCCTCACCGAAGCCGGATACGTTGGCGAAGACGTCGAGAACATTCTGGTCCGCCTGCTCCAGGCCGGTGATTTCAACGTCGCCGAGTGCGAGCGCGGAATCGTTTATATCGACGAGATCGACAAGATCGCGCGGAAATCCGAGAACCCGAGCATCACCCGCGACGTATCGGGCGAAGGCGTGCAGCAGGCGCTACTCAAGATCATCGAAGGCACGGTCGCATCGGTTCCGCCACAGGGTGGACGCAAGCATCCGCAGCAGGAGTATATCCAGCTCAATACCAAGGACATCCTCTTCATCTGCGGCGGCGCGTTCGACGGGCTCGAGAAGATCATCGAGGCTCGCACGGGACGGCGCCAGATCGGCTTCAACGGCACTGCTGCACGCGACAAGAAGCTGGCACAGACCAAGATGTTCAGTGAGGTCGAGCCGGACGATCTGCTCCGCTATGGTCTGATCCCGGAGCTGGTGGGACGTTTGCCCGTTACGGTCGCGCTCGAAGGCCTCGACGAAGAATCTCTGGTCCGCATCCTCAAGGAGCCGAAGAACGCGCTCACCAAGCAGTATGCGAAGCTGTTCGGGCTCGAGGATGTCAAGATCACCTTCGACGAGGGGGCCCTCGTGGCAATCGCCGGCAAGGCGCTCAAGCGCGGTACGGGCGCTCGCGGTCTGCGGGCAATCCTTGAAGAAGTTCTGATGGAAGTGATGTTCGACCTTCCGGGGAGAGAGGATGTGGTCGAGGTCAAGGTGACCGAGTCGTGCATCACGAACGGCACGCAGCCGCTGCTCGAGATCTCGCCCGTGCGGAGAAAGAAAGAAGCGTAGATAAGTGCTCTGCGCCCGTCGTGCGTCTGGCTAGCTTTCCCTGCTGCGCCCGTTGGGCCTCGATCTAGCCACTATCCATTTGACGCCAATTTTTGTACGCGACAACGAGAGCATCCCGACGTCGGACCGGATTCCGGTCCTTCCGCTTCGGGATGTTGTCATTTTCCCCTATGTAGTCATTCCGCTCCTCGTGGGGCGTCCAGCGTCGCTGGCGGCCATCGAGGCTGCGCTCGCCGAAGACAAGATCATTCTGCTGGTCTCGCAGCGCGACGGAGAGAAACAGGAACCCGCCGCCGCCGACCTCCACCGCACTGGTGTAATAGGCCGCGTGGTCCAGGTGTCGAGACTTCCGACCGGCACCACGCGCGTCCTCGTCGAAGGAATCGCCCGTGCACGGGTCACCCGCTACATCCCCGCCGGCAACGTTTTGCGCGCCGCCGCTTCGCCGCTTCCCTTCGAGGGTGCCGGCACACAGGACCCCGAGACTGAGGCGCTAAGCCGGCGTGTGCTGAACTCGTTCGAGGAATACGTCGGCCTTCACCGTCGGATCCCCCCGGAAATCGTCACGATAATTCAGAGCACCGAATCGGCGGAGAGACAGGCTTTCGGCGTGGCGGCCCACGTCGCGGTTCGGTTCGAGCTCCGTCAATCGCTGCTCGAGGCGGACACCCTGCGACATCTACTGGAGATGTTGGGCGAGCTTCTGACGGGCGAGATCGAGCTGCTGCGGCTGGAACGCAAGATAGACGACGACGTTCGCGGAGCGATGTTCCAGAATCAACGCGAGTTCTATCTCCAGGAGCAGCTGCGCGTAATTCATCGCGAGCTGGGCGAAGAGGACGGAGACGATTTCGCGGAGCTCGATGCGCAGGTCAGAAAGAAAGCGCTGCCACCGGTAGTCGAAGAGAGGACCCTCAGGGAGCTGAGGAAGCTCCGCCGGATGCCTCCGATGTCGCCCGAGTTCACGGTCGCCAGAAATTTCGTCGACTGGATCGTCTCGATTCCGTGGACAGAGCGAACCGACGAGGTGCTCGATGTCGCGCACGCGAGAGCGATTCTCGACGCCGATCATTACGGTCTCGATGAAGTGAAAGACCGCATTCTCGATTTCATCGCCGTTCTCGCGCTGGTCGGGCGTCTCGACGGCCAGATCCTTTGCCTCGTCGGTCCTCCCGGCGTGGGCAAGACATCGCTCGGCCGGTCCATCGCGCGCGCGCTCGGACGGAAATTCGTTCGCATGGCGCTGGGCGGCGTCCGCGACGAGGCTGAGATCCGCGGCCATCGTCGCACCTACATCGGCTCGAGGCCGGGACGGATCATTCAGGCCATGCGGCGCGCCGAAGTCGTGAACCCCGTGATTTTGCTCGACGAGGTCGACAAGCTCGGTCAGGACTTCCGCGGTGATCCCGCGGCCGCTCTGCTCGAAGTGCTGGACCCCGAGCAGAACACGACATTCAACGACAATTACCTGGAGGTCGACTACGACCTGTCGCAGGTGTTGTTCATCACGACGGCCAACAGTCTCGCCGGAATTCCCGAGCCGCTCCGCGACAGAATGGAAATACTTCGCATCGCCGGCTACCTCGACCACGAGAAGCTCGCGATCGCCAGACAGTATCTGCTGCCGAGGCAGATCGAGGCGAACGGACTGAAGCGGGACGAGGTTGTTCTCGAGCCCGATGTCCTGACCGCGATCATGCGTGGATATACCCGCGAGGCCGGAGTTCGTGAGTTCGAGCGCCGCATCGCGCGGGTGGCGAGAAAGCTCGCCCGCAAACAGGCTGAGATTCTTGCCGAGGGAAAGACGCACACCGTACGAGTCGAGGATCTAAAGGAGCTGTTGGGGACTCCGCCCTTCGACCCCGATGACACGTCTCTCGATGACAAGGTCGGAGTCGCGTCAGGGCTCGCCTACACTTCAGCGGGCGGCGAAGTACTCGAGATCGAAGTGAGCGTGGTAAAGGGCCGCGGCAAGCTGCAGCTCACCGGCACCTTGGGCGATGTGATGAAGGAATCGGCGAGTGCCGCACTCTCATACGCGCGTGGGCGGGCGCGGGCGCTTGGAATCGAGTCGGAGTTCTATCGCACGAAGGACATCCACATTCATATGCCCGCAGGCGCGACGCCAAAGGATGGACCTTCCGCGGGAATCGCGATCGCGACGGCGGTCATTAGTGCGCTGACCGGCGTGCCCGTGCGCGGCGATGTCGCCATGACGGGTGAGATCACGCTTCGCGGGCGCGTTCTGCCGATCGGGGGCCTCAAGGAGAAGTCGGTCGCGGCGCACCGCAACAAGGTTAGCGACGTCATAATTCCGCACGGCAATGCGAGGGACATCGAGGAGCTTCCGGAAGAAGTCCGGGCGTCGGTCCGCTTTCATCCGGTGAAGACGATGGACGAAGTGCTGGCTCTCGCTCTTAGACCACAGTCGCAGCCGTCGAGCTCCTCGGGCGAAGCTCTCTACGATTCCGTAACGCACTAGGATGGCGCCGGACCTGGGTGCCGATAAGCTCGTCATCCGGAACGTGGAGTTCATTGGTGGTATGGCCGAGAAGCACGGGTGGCGACCCGAATCGGCTCTGCCTGAAGTCGCGTTCGCCGGCCGCTCGAATGTCGGCAAATCCTCCCTGCTGAACGCTCTCGTGCGGCGAAAGTCATTCGCGCGCGTGAGCCGCACTCCGGGGCGGACGCGCGAGATAAACTTTTTCCGCGTCAACAACACCTTCGTTCTGGTGGATTTACCCGGTTACGGGTACGCGCGCATCTCCAAGACGAAGAAAGCCGAGTGGCGCCCGATGATCGAGAGCTACCTGAGGCGGACGACGCAGCTTCGGGGCATAGTGCTGCTGCTGGACATCCGGCGCGAACCTAGCGAAGATGATCGCGCCATGCTGGATTTTCTGGCGGAGCTGGGCGTGCCGGCGCTCGTCGCTTTGACGAAGGCCGACAAGCTGACCAAGACCGACGCGCGAGATGCTGTCGCGAAGATATCGCGCATGCTGGCGCTGGAGCCTGACCAGGTTATTCAGTTCAGTGCGCACTCGGGCGAGGGGCGCGTGGAGCTACTCGAGGCAATTACTCAATTGGTCGAGAAAGCGTCATGACTGCAACTGAAGACTACCGGCTGGGGGCGTTGGGCGGGTCGGCTTGGGGCCACGGGCTTTTGCTGGCCTCCATAATCGCGATCGCGGCCTGTGCCGGCGGCGCCGCGACGACATCCGCGCAGCAGAGCGGACTCGCTCCGATATCGGATGACACCATTGGGCGCGCGAACATACCGGTTGGCTACGGCACGCTCCGTCAGGACGACATCGCGATCAGACTCGAGCTGCAGGGGCTGATCGTGCGAGCCATACCGCTGGACGAGAATCTCATCCGATTGCTCACGCCGGATTCCTACCGTGCGCTCCGCGATCTGCAGGAGAGCAACAAGCAGTCGATCGCCGCCGTGACGCGACGCACGGGTGGACGCGCGCCGGATCTGTGGTACGTGTCCTTTTTTGGTGTCGAGCCGGACGTTCACTTCAGCCCGATGGAGCTGGTGATCACGAGCAGCGGCCGCGACTTTCGCGCACTTGAGGTGCTCCCGCTCAGCTCGGGCTTCGGCGAGCAGCGGCTGAGACAGCGCGAGACGCAGAGCGCAATCTATCTTTTCGAAGACGCAATCGATCTCGATCAGCCGCTGACGGTCACGTTTCAGAACGTGCGCAACGAGGACTGGGAACAGATATTGACTCGGGTAGAGAGAGAAAGAGCTCTCGTCCGCGCGAGAGCGTCGCGGCCCACCGACCATTAATTCAGGCTCCAGACATGGCGATTTATCCGCTCCGCAAGCTCCCTGCTCTACCGTGTGAAGGCATCGAGACTCAGTGGCTCGAGAAACTCGGCGCTGATCTCGCCTCGGGAGCGGACCGGGCGACTCTTTGCCGGCGCACACTCTGTGAGATTGCCTACCCGGAGTTCGCGAACAACTGGGAGACCGCGGTGGCGGATAAGAAGCTGTCCGTTGCGACGCGCCTCGCACTTTCGGCGCTCGACCCCCGCAATGTCACTCTCGAGCCCGAGTACTACGCCGAATGCGACGACGCGCGCTTCCAGAAGGTGAAGCCGCTCCTCTGGCTGTGGTATTCGTTCGATCGTACCGTGCCCGGCGGACAGAACGTGGAGCTCGGCGTCCAGCTCCGGCGGCTGCTGGCGCCCTACATCTTCAAGCGGTGCGGTGAGAACTTCAAAGCGTTTCAGTACGTCGAGTTCTCATTCGGATACAACATCGAAGTGGGCGACAACGTGGTCGTTCACCGTTACGTCCTGCTCGATGACCGCGGGGGAATCTCTCTCGGCAACAATGTCTCGATCAGCGACTACGCCAACATCTACAGCCACACCCACAGTATCGTGGACCAGCGTGACGTGACCGATGCGCTGACGCGGCTGGATGACGGCGTGCGCATCACCTATCACTCCACGGTGCTGGCAGGAGTACACGTGGGCGAACAAGCGATGGTTGGAGCTATGGCGGTAGCGACCAAGGACGTGCGGCCATACCACGTCTACGTCGGCATTCCCGCCAAAAGCGTTAGAGTGAAGCCAAATGCGCCGGCAGGGCCCGAGAATCTCACCACTGTCAAGCGGCGCTAGATAACTCGGAGAACATCCTCGACCGGTCCTGCGTCTCCCCGCGCGAGCAGATGACGCGCATCCCTCAGCGCCTGCGCTGCGCGGGGCCAGGTGAAACGATCGCACGCTTCGTCTACCGAGAGCCACTCGAAGCGCTGATGCTCGTCGCTGAGAGTGACTTCCGAATCGCTCTCGACGAAAGCGGCGAAGACGATCGCCATCTGAATGGTCTGGCTCGTGTGAAGGAAAAAACTGGAGACCGTCACGTTGTAGAGCGCGTTCAGCTCGAGCCCCGTTTCCTCGCGTAGCTCGCGGACCGCCGCCTGCTCGGGGCGCTCGCCTGCGTCGATCTTGCCGTAAACGGTTTCCCACGAGCCGGGCCGGATGGTTTCGGCTGCGCGCTGGAGGACCAGCGCGCGCCAATCGCCACCGTTGTGACGAATCACGTAGACTTCTACCACACCTGGTACGATCTGAGTCATTGGCTTCCGGGTCGGGCGCTCGTACACGATCGATCGTTGTAAATCATATCCCGCGCGCGGCTCACCGGCGGGATTCTGCGTTTCGGGCTCGATCACACGAACGAGCTCCTGCGCGCTCGTGTTGCCCGCCAACAGCTGCGACGCCCCGCAGCCCCACAGCGATCTCGTGCCCGCCGCCCGTGCCGCGGCAACCAGCTGATCGGGCGGCGCGTCGCCGGCGATTGCCCTCTCGATTTCCGGTGTGGCCACCAGTACCTCCGTGACTGCGACTCGTCCCGAGTAACCCGTCATCGAGCACTCGCGGCATCCGACCGGAACGTAGATCATCGAATCTTCCGGAATGGAACCCACCAGCCGCCTCGGCACTCCAGCGTTCGCGACAAGCTTGCACGACGGACACAGCCTTCGGATCAGCCGCTGGGCGACAACTCCTTTGAGCGCACCAGCCAGTTTCGCCGAGTCGATGCCGAGGTCCGTGAGTCGGGTGATGGAGCTGCAGGCATCGTTGGTGTGCAGGGTCGCGAAAACGAGATGCCCCGTCAGCGAGGCCTGAAGCGCGATAGCCGCCGTCTCCCGGTCGCGGATCTCACCGATGAGAAGGACATCCGGGTCCTGACGGAGAACCGATCGGAGGGCCGACGCGAAAGTAAGCCCCGCTTTTTCGTGAATTTGTACCTGGACGATTCCGGGGATCCGGTACTCGACGGGATCCTCGACGGTGATGATGTTGACGCCGCGGTGCAAAAGCAGGCGAAGCGCGGCATAAAGCGTAGTTGTCTTCCCCGAGCCTGTTGGCCCGGTGACAAGAATCAATCCTTCACGCACCTCGAGTAATTTTTGCATGCGCGGCCCGTCGACAGGATCCAGGCCGAGTGATTCCACCGAGCGGAGTGCGGCGCGGGAGTCGAGAATTCGAATCACGACTTTCTCTCCGTGCGAGGCTGGCAGCGTCGAGACGCGCAGGTCCACGCGGGCGCCATTGATTGCGACGCGCGCGCGGCCGCCCTGGGGCCTCAGCCGATCGGCGATGTCCATCTGGGACATGATCTTGATGCGCGATACCAGGGGTACGCCGACTGCTTTGGGAAGGACCATGACTTCCTTGAGCATTCCGTCAATGCGATAGCGGACGGCGATACCGCCTTCTCCAGCCTCGAGGTGGATGTCGCTCGCGCCCGCCGCGATTCCCTCGGCAACGATGTGATCGACCAGTTTTATCACTGGCCGCTCTGCCTGCTTTTCGTCGATGGAGTTCTCAGTTGCGTCGGCCCGTTCCACGATGGGCTGGATCCGGGCACTGTCCGCGCGGCCAATCATCTTGTTGAGGCGCTCGACAGGCGCATAGACCTCTTCAATCCGCTCTTGAATGCGGACTGGTGACGCCAGTGACATCCGTACTCTACGGCGCGCAGCGAACGCCAGAGTCTTTTCGCAATCCAGATCGTACGGGTTCGATGTCGCTATCTCGAGCGCTGACTCGGAGACCGAAAGTGGGAGAATCAAGAACCGGCGCGCGAAACGCTCGGACACTTTGTCGCGCGCCTCCGAACTGACGAGCAAGTCGCTAGCTATCCCAACCCGAGCGCGCGCCGATACCGCGCCGAGGATATCGTCGTCGGTAAGTAGAGCCTCATCGACCGCCGTCTTCCAATAACTGGCGTCCGTCCTGGATTCCAACAACTCTAGGGAACTCTGCGGCAAGAGCTCCCGAAGGATTGGAAGGAGCCATCTATCGCTTGCGGATGCATTGACGGCGGAGGTCACCTCGCAACCTATTTGTCCTCTATGGGACTCCGTGCCACAGAAGTGCGCAGCCACATTCGATTTGTCGCCCGCGTTGGCTTCGTATTCGGCGTGTTGTGCTCGAGCGTCGTATCAGCTCAAGCCCGACCGCAGTGCGGCGCGCGAGCTGGCGCCGGTAGAGCGATAGATCGTGGCTGGAGCGCGTATCGTAAGGGTGAAGTCGCGGCAGCTGACGCCGAGTTCAAGCGGGCGCTATCGCTCTGCCCCAACGACTCGGGAGCGCTGACAGGAGCAGGGTACGCGGCAATGAGGGGCGGGCGCCTCACCGAGGCGCGCAGCTTTTTTCGCCGCGCAGTCGCGGGAGACTCGACCTCGTACGACGCCGTAGCTGGATCGGCGATGGCAGCCTACAGGGCGGGAGATCTCGTCGCGGCCCGTCGGAGCTTCGAGAAAGCGCTACAGATCGTGCCTCGGGATTCCACGGCGTTATCCTATCTGGCCAGGATACCCGAGCCAGTCGCGTACGTCGCGCCGCAAAAGCACGTTCGCCCCACCACGACGATAATTGCGGCAAGGACTGGAAAAAGAATCTTCGAAATCCCGGACGCAGGCGGTCGCTGGTTACCGATGTGGATCAAGGCCGTAAACCTCGGCGCCGCCCTCCCCGGGAAGTATCCGTCCGAGTTTCCGCCGAATGACAGCACCTACGAGAAGTGGATCGCGCTCGTAGCGGCTATGGGTGCAAACGCGGTCAGGGTGTACACGATTCATCCTCCCCACTTCTACGCAGCGCTCAGAGCCTGGAATCTCGCGCATCCCTCGCGCCCTATCTGGCTGATCCACGGTGTATGGACCGAGCTCCCACCCGGCAAGAAGCGGTATAAGTACGACGATCCCAAATGGCTGGGACAATTCCGCGGAGAAATGCGGAACGTCGTCTCCCTGATTCACGGAGCCGTTGACATTCCAGCTGCACCCGGCCACGCCAGCGGTGGATATCGCGCCGACGTCTCGCGGTGGACCCTCGGTTACATCATCGGCCGGGAGTGGGAACCGTATTCAGTAGTCGCCTACAACGCGTCCCGACCGACGCGAACGAGCTTCGCCGGAAGATACATGACGCTTCAGGACGGAAATGCGCTTGAGGCCTGGCTCACCGAGCAATGCGAATATCTTGTGGCGTTCGAGATGGAGCAGTACAACGCTCAACGCCCCGTCGCCTACACGAATTGGCCGACCCTCGACCCGCTGATTCATCCGACTGAAACGTCCGTGCCGCGGGAAATCGCGCTCCTGCATGCGCGTGGCGAACAAATCGTGGAAGTATCCAAGGAATACGACAACGATGCGGTCGGGCTCGACGCGGTAAAGATGCACGCTACTGCTGCGTACCCCGCGGGCGTATTCGCATCATATCACGCCTACCCCTACTATCCCGATTTTCTCCGGGTCGATCCCGGTTACTCGAGGGCACGCTCTCCTGAAGGTCCGAGCAATTATTTCGGCTACCTGCGCGAGCTAGTGGCGCATCACGGCGATATGCCCGTAGTGATCAGCGAATACGGAGTGCCGTCCTCCCGCGGTATCGGCCACTTCCAGCCGCAGGGATGGACGCACGGCGGTCTCACGGAAGAACAACAGGCGGCGGCAGACGCGCGACTGACGCGGGACATCTATGCCTCCGGAGCGGCGGGGGCCGGGCTGTTCTCACTCATCGACGAATGGTTCAAGAAAAACTGGATCGTCATCGATTTCGAAGTCCCCGCCGAGCGAAAAAGACTGTGGCTGAATCCTCTCGACGCAGAGGAGAACTACGGCGTAATCGCAATGCGCGCGGGGCGGAGAGGCGCGGGAATCACCATCGATGGCGACACCGCGGATTGGCGCGGGCGTCCCATGCTGTATACGTCGCAATCAGCCCCTGTTCCGGCGCCGCTCCAGCTCAAGTCCCTTCGGGTGGCGCAAGACGAGGCCTATCTCTACCTGCGGTTGGACGTCGGACGAATCGACTGGTCACGTGCCCACTACCAGATCGGCATCGATACCTACCGGCGCAACCTTGGCGACACTCGGCTCCCGCATACAGGATCTCATTCTCCCACCGGACTCGAATTCGTGCTCGACATTGGTGGACCGAGCGCGACACAGCTCCTCGTCGATCATCCTTACAATCCCTACCGGCCTGTGCTGATCCCGGGAAGCAAGCCGCCCGCAATCCAGTACGTCTACGCGCATCCCTTGCGATCTGTGGCCAACGACGCCGCTCAGTGGGATTCTGTGGTTGTGGTGCCCAACAGGCGTCGGATCGGACGCAACGGACAGATTTATCCGGCGATCAGCTACAACCGGAACCGGCTTCTGTATTCAGCGCAGTCCCAGAGCTCGCTCACCGACTGGTTTGCCGACCCGGCGACGGGTGTCATCGAAGTGCGTCTGCCGTGGGGAATGCTACAGGTGGTAGATCCCTCCACGCGGAGCGTGTTGAATGGGAATACCGCCCTTGGCGAAGCGATTGGCGCTGCGACGGATGGCTTTCGCTTCGTTGTCGAGAGTTACGATCCAGCCAAGCCACGGGCGGGCGGAGATCATCTGCCGCGCGGGATGCCATCAGGGTTTGCGGATCCGCCGACGTGGACCTGGCCGACATGGGAGACGCCGCAGTGGCACTCAGAGGTTAAGCCGTTGTTCGCCGCAATGCAGCGGACGTTCGCGGCAATTCCCGACCGACCTCCCGCCCGCTAGTTACCAGCTCCGCGCGATTGAATCTCTGCGGCTACAACCCGAAGCGCGCGCGAATGGCGAAGGAGTAGAACCTGTACTCGCTTCCGCCAGTCTGCCCGGGCGCTGCCACGTTTGCGTAACCACCCAGGAGAGTGATCTCGCGCGAAGGATCGAATCTGTACCCGGCAGAGAGTGCGGCACGCTCCGCGAGGCGAGAGCCGGCGCTCGATCCAAAGAACTCGATGCTCTGTCTGCCGAGCCCGACGTCGGCGTCCGCATTCCATCCCAGCTGCCCGCCAACACGTCCACGGCCACTCGCTTCGGCCAGTGTGTATCTGCGTGGCGCGAAGTATCCGTCGGTCGACGTGGTGTCATAGCCGAACTGACGCCCACCGAGAGCAATGCTCCACTGTCGATTGTAAGCCCACCGGAGCGATGAGGAGAAGGCATCGCGCGTGTTGTCGCGGGAGCCGCCCGTGAGCCGCGCCCGACTCGCTCCGCCGGCGAGCGTGAATCGAGCTGGTAGCGCAATCTCGGCTTCACCAGAATACTCGGAGCTCACCACGCCATTCGCGATCAGAAGGGCGGTTTCGTCGAATGGCGCGCGCGAAGCGCCAATGCCCAACTTCAGAGTACGACTCAGATGAGCTGAGACTTCTAGCCCGCCGGCAGCAATGTTCTGGGCTTTGGTGGGTGAGACGACGAGTGACGACGAATGGTGCACGACACCGGCATTCACGCGCAACTGCCATGTGCCTGGCTGCCAGCGCGCGAACAGATCGACCCCATCCACTCGGGAGTCGATCGCCGCGAAGTTTGCCCGGCGTCCCGTGTATCTCCCGCCTAAAGTGGTGTTCCACCAGCCGGGTCTTGCGTAGTCGACAAGCAAAGTCGTCGCGCGATTGTGGTCGCTGTCGTTCGTCCCCAGGCCGGTGATCGTCGCGCTCGGCCTCAGATCGGCCTGGACCCAGCGCAGGAGAGTCCGCGCGTCGCCATAGGCGGGATTCGCCCGCAATGCCAGCTGGAGCGCTGTCTCGGCATCTGACGGTCGTCCCTGCCAACTCAGGATCTGCGCCAACCCAGTTAGAGCTTCCGCGTCGTTCGGGCGGATATCGAGAACCTGCCGCCATGCCCGCTCGCTGCGCTGCAACTCGCCACGCCACGCGATCACGTGCGCCAATCCTTTCTGTGCATTGGCGTCGCCGGTTCTCGCCAGCTGGGTATAAATGGTCTCTGCTTCTTCGAGCTGGCCATTCCAGGCGAGAGCCCGGGCGTACTCGATCGATGCTTCCTGGTCCGTTGGATGATCTGCGACCCACTGCTTGTACTCAGCAAGTCCTTTGGGCAGCTGGCCCGACCAAGCGAGTGTTTGCGCCCGCCCGAGCACCGCATCACGATAGTTCTTGTTGTGACTAATCACCGAATCGTAGATGGCCAACGACGACGCATAGTTTCCACCCCACGCCAATGTGCGAGCCAGCGAGAGGCGGCCCTCGGGGTACCCGGGATTGAGGGACACATAGCGGCGAAAGAGTGTGACACCCTCGTCCAAGCGGTTGTCCCAGGAGCGAAGCGTCGCCAATCGAAAGATCGCGAGCGAAGCGGAGGAGTCACGGGCGACGGCTGTCTCGTACAAGCTGGTTGCCAGAAGATATGATCCGGCCTGCCACGCGCTGTCGGCGCGCGTGAGGAGCGCCTTCTGGTTGACCGGCTCGGCTGTGTTATTTGCCGGTGCAACTGCAACGCCCTCTGTAACGGCGGTGCGCCTCGTCGCGGTCGCACATGCCGCCAGGATGGCGACTGCGGCGAACGTCAACGAAGGTCGGCAGTGATCGAGAAGTCGGGGCATGGCTACCTGAGCTGTGAAATGGGTCGCGGGGAGGCAGATACCCGGAATCCCGGTGCTGCCCGTCCTATGAAGGACGACGCGACACAGCATCAATAACGCCCCAATCGAACCCGCTAGAGCACACTCCAGAAATCGCGCCCGATATCGACGGAAAAGGTCCATCTCCCGTCCCGTAGCCCGCGCGCGACGTCGAACCGGATGACATCAAAGACCGTCAGCGCCCCCACCCCCAACGCCGGATACCAGCCTTGCCGCGGCGCCTTGAATGACGCGGAGCGATCAATCCAGACGCCCGTGGCAAAAGGGGCCAGGGTAATCGTACCGGGCGCCCTTCCGTACCTACCGAGCGGGATCGGGATGAAGGGCGCGAGAAAACGCCATTCGAGCCGCTGGCTAACGCCAGCCCGGCCGACGAACTCGTGGAAATCGTACCCGGGACCGCTGGTTGGACCGCCCAGGAAGACGAGATGCTGCGCAGGGATAGAGTCGTGGCTCACGACTCCGGCAGCGATCGTGTGCAATAATATCCGGCTGGACCCAATCGGCTTCTCGAAATCGATCACCAGCGAGGGGCGGAGCAGCCTGGCCTCGATCGTACTCGGGCGAATGACTCGAACCCCTGTCAGAGCGAAATGGGCGCCCAGCTCGAATCCGGCCAGGGAGAGAGCGGTCGGCTTGTCCATGCCAACGGTCGCCCTCACCTCCCTGAGTCCGACAGCTGGGATGGTTGGCTCAAACGTGCCTGTCGCTGGCCGGGCGTGAACGAATAGCGGCTCGTGGCGCTCATACGCGGCTTCGAGTGACGGGCGCCATCCGAATCGCGCCAGCGACCAGGCAAGAGAGACCCCGCGCGCGTCATATGTATCGGTGTAATCGCTTCCGAACTCCTGTGCTGCGATGCTGTTGCGGACGAGCGAAATCTCCTGGTTGTCGCTCACGTCGCGATATTGTCGCTCCGCGGCGAGGATCAAGGACGAGCCGGCGCCGGTCCGATATTCGAGCGCAGCCCTTCCCTTGAGCTCCTCATCGCTGAATCCGTAGCGGCCGGACGCCGCGACCGCGAAGCCTCCTCCCACCCGCTGGAGAATACCGCTCCCCAGCGCCAGTCCTTCGACCCGATTGAACCGCGCGATGTCAGAGACGTGACGCGCGGAGAAAGCAAAGCTGCGGCTGCGAGCAAGCGCCTGGGTGCGCACCAGGGCACGAGCTTCTTCCTGCACCTTCTTCACATCCTCGTCGGTGACGGCGCGCACATCGGGTGGGAGCGAATCGAGCACGCCTCCGGTGAATGGGAATGGCCGAAGCGCACGATCCGCGGGCGGGGCGAGCACAATCTCGGGCCCCGCAAAGAAGCTCGTCGGGATCCCTGTGTTCACCTGGTAGCAGCAAATCTCCCAACGTCCGCGGATGATGCCCCGGGCAGGGTAGTCGAGCCACGAACCCGTGCGGCGGATCTCGATCTCCTGGCGGCGCGGCAGCCAGAAGCGGCCCTCAATCAGTGCATTCTCGAGTACCACGGAGACATCCTCGAGTTCCTTGTCGATCAGCGCCGCACGGGTGAAGCTGAACGCCATCCGCACGACTTCCCCGCTCTCGCGATCGATGAAAACAGCGCCGACAGCTCGCGGCTGGCGATCGTCCCTGGGTCGAACTCTCACCTCATAAACATCGAGCACCCGCGTGCCGAGGCGAATCTGGAGCGAATCGTGAATCGCGTAGTCGTACTCCTGGAGGCCCACCCGAGATAGCGGATGCGGAACGTCCTGGACTTCGTCTCCTTCACCAATCCGGATGATGTTTCTGAAGTTGTTCTGGACGATGCCGAGGTGGTCGCGGTGGTAGTTGATGTCGGTTGGAAGGAGCAGCGTGTCGCGCCGACCCATGATCCGCTGCTTGCTCAGGTCGGGAGCACGCCAATAGACTTCCAAACCCAGCTCGTCCGCTTTTACGATCTTTGGCGGCTCGGGGAATCCTTCTCCAAATTGCGCGAGGAAGGTTACGTACCCATGTGCAGTCGCCTTGTAGTCGACGAGAGCAGTATCAGCGAGCTGATTCGCCCTGCGCTCGGTAGCGCGCTCGACGAGCGCGCGGGTGCGTGGATCGTTCCACGTTTGCGCAGCGCCGATCTTGCTTGCGGCGATGACCATCACGAGGACACGGATAGTCGTGCGAAGCCCCACGGAGGAACGTATCCTCACTGGGCTCGGATAGTGGTGCGCAGCTTCACGGAGGAAAGTATCCTCACTGGACTCGGATAGTGGTGCGCAGCTTCATGGAGGAAAGTTACTTGCAGGTTGAGCCGGAGCAATCGCGGGCGGACTCGAAGCACGCGCATCAGTGAGCCTGGAAGACTTCAAGCAGCGTGCGGCAGGCGCGACGCTCGTCCCGATCTGGAAGGATTGTCTGCTCGATACTGACACTCCTGTCTCGGCGTTCGCCAAGATCCGGCGCGGGCCGTTCGCGTTTCTTCTGGAGTCTGCGCCGGCCGGCGGTGAGACGTGGGCCCGCTACACGTATCTTGGCTCGGAGCCGCGCTCGGCCTGGCGGCTCCTGAATGGAGTAGTGGAGGACTGGACCGACGATCGCGGCTGGCACAACGCGCGAACGCCAGAGGATCCGCTCGCTGATCTCGCAGCCCTCGTCGATGGCTCTCAACCCGCTAAAGTGCCCGAGCTCGGAGATTTCTGGGGCGGGGTCGTCGGATATTTCAGTTACGATGTGGTCCGGCTAATCGAGAAGCTGCCGAATCGCCCGCCCGGTGGACTCGGGACGCCCGACGCGCTCTTCGTCTTCACGCGCTCGTTGGTGATCCTCGATAATCTTCATGGCCGCGCCCGAATAGTGATCTCGGTGCCGGTGCCGAGGGGGTCCAGTGACGCGGAGCTCACAGAGCTTTACGAGAGCTCGAGCAGAGAGCTCCAGGACATCCGGGCGCGATTGCGAGCGCCGGGACGCCTCAAGTCACTGTCGCAGGACGTGAGCGCTGAGACCGTCGAAGGCCGGTCGAGTTACGAGCGCGCTGATTTCATGGCGCACGTCGAGCGGATCAAGGAGTACATCCGCGCCGGAGACTGTTTTCAGGCGCTGCTGTCCCGACGCATCGAAGTCCCGCTCGACTTCGAGCCATCGGATCTCTACCGCGCGTTGCGCGCGATCAATCCGTCGCCTTACATGTACCACCTCGTTCTCGACGGCGTCGAGATCGTCGGCAGCTCGCCGGAGCTGCTTGTGCGCGTATCGGATTCCCACATTACACTTCGCCCCATCGCCGGTACTCGGCGCCGTGGAGCGACGCCAGGGCACGACGAGGAGCTCTCGGCGGAGCTTCTCGCCGACGAGAAAGAGTGTGCTGAGCACGTAATGCTGGTGGACCTTGGACGGAACGACGTGGGCCGGGTTGCGAAGTACGGGACCGTCAGAGTCACGGAGCTCATGAAGGTCGAGAAGTATTCACACGTGCTCCACATTGTCAGTCAGGTCGAAGGGGATCTCAACGATGGCCTGTCCGCGCTCGACGTGTTCCGCGCGACCTTCCCCGCGGGGACAATGACCGGAGCGCCGAAGATTCGCGCGATGGAGATCATCGACGAGCTCGAGCCCGTCTCGCGCGGCCCTTACGCGGGCGCCATCGGATATATCGCGGCCGGCGGGAAGCGAATGGACCTGGCGATCACGATTCGCACCTGCATCATCGCCGACGGAGTGGCGTCAGTACAGGCGGGCGCCGGCATCGTCGCCGACTCAGTGCCCGAGCGCGAATGGGAAGAAACGACAAGCAAAGCCCAGGCACTCCTGAGTGCCATTGCCTCGGTACGACAAGACGGGAAATCCCAATAGATGGTCGGGGTCACGATTCCGTCTTACGAGCGCTTCGCCGTCGGCGGGGCGCGCGTCGTCGCTACAATGAGCTGCGCGGCGAGCATCCGTGGCGTCCTCGAGCAGGAACGTCTCTACGAGTACGCCGCGAGGCAGCCGGATGCGGTTCCACTGGTGGGACGGGCGCCTGTGTTCGCGGTGAACCTGCCAGGCGGGTGCGGGCGAGTGGTGATTCGACACAATGTGCGCGGCGGCTGGATGGCGAAGCTGAGTAAGGATCTCTTCGTCCTGCCAACCCGCGGGTTTCGCGAGCTGATCGCTTCGCTGCGTCTGCGAGCGAGCGGTGTGAGCACACCGGAGGTCGTCGCCTACGTCTCGTATCCGAAGAACTGGGTGCTCAGGCGGTCAGATGTCGCAACGAGAGAGATTGCGAATGGCCACGATCTCTCCGTCGCACTCGCGAGGGTTACGGACCACGATCACCGGGTGATGGTGCTCGACGCAATAGTGAAACTGCTCCGTGCCCTGACGCATGCCGGCGCTCATCATCCCGACCTCAATCTGAAAAACGTGCTTCTCACTGCTGGCGAGGGCGAGGGACTCGATGCGCACGTTCTGGACGTGGACCGGGTCCGCTTCAGCTCCCCAGGCTCCCCGCTCGTTGCAAAGGCGAATCTGGACAGGCTCATTCGCTCGCTGCGCAAATGGCGCGACAATTTCGAGCTGCCCTACTCCGCCGAGGACGAGGAGTACCTGCGTCTGCGGAGCAGCGAGTGAGCGCTGCCGGAACGAGCAACGTTCCCGACAACGTATGCATTGTGATGATGAGCGCGGTGGGCGACGCGGTGCACGTGCTGCCCGTGATCAACGCGCTGAAGCGAGTGAATCCGAAAACCAGAATAACCTGGGTGCTTCAACCGGGACCGGCCGCACTCGTGCGCGGGCATCGTTCGGTCGACGAGATAATCGTCTTTGATCGCGCCAAAGGATGGCGCGCATTCGCCGATATGCGGACCGAGCTGGCGAAGCGGAAGTTCGACCTCGTCTTGAATCTTCAGGTCTACTTCAAGGCGGGAATCGTTACGGCCTTCGCGAATGCGCCTGTAAAGCTCGGCTTCGACCGCTCCCGCGCGCGGGATTTCAACTGGCTATTCACCAACAGGAAGATTCCGAAAGGTCCCGTTCAACACGTTCAGGATCAGTATTTCGAGTTCCTGTACGCGCTCGGCGTTTCGCCCGAGCCTGTCACGTGGGACTACGGACCGAATGCGGCTGAGCGTGCCTGGCAGCGCGAATTCAGCGCTTCGACAGACCGTCCGATCGCGTCGATCGTCGTTGGAACGAGCAAGCCAGAAAAGGACTGGATTCCGGAGCGCTGGGCAGAAGTCTCAGACGCGCTCTACGACAAGTTTGGAATGCAGGTGGTGCTCGTTGGCGGGAGATCCGCGCGGGAGCTGAACGCCGAGCGGATAGTGATGGAGCGAACTCGGCACAAGCCACGATCGGAGCTGGGGAGCGGGCTACGCAAGCTTGTCTCGATCCTCGATGCGTCCTCACTCGTGCTTTCACCCGATACCGGACCACTGCACATGAGCGTCGCCCTGGACCGACCGGTTATCAGCTTGATGGGCTACACCAATCCGAAGCGCACCGGACCCTATCGCAAATTCAAGGATCTGATCATCGATGCCTATGGGGATCCAGGGGAGAACTACCCGATCTCGATGGAGAATCGACCAGGACGAATGGCGCGGATCGAAACGAGTGACGTTCTGGCAAAGGTGGCGTTGTGGCAGCGGAGATACGCCGGAGCGACGTTGTGAAGTTGCCCGTGAGGAAGCAGGTGTCCGCAGGAGGCGTCGTGTTCCGGCGCGACGACGACCGTATCGATGTAGTGATCGTCGCGGTAGGCGGTAACAATAGGTGGCAGCTGCCGAAGGGTCTCGTCGAGAAGGATGAGAAGCCGGAAATCGCCGCCGTCCGCGAGGCGCGTGAGGAAGGCGGCACAGACAGCGAGGTCGTCGAGCACATCGAGACGGTCGAGTACTGGTACGCAGGCCTGGACGGTGGAG
>JANMWS010000114.1:0-8709 GCA_031394125.1 Gemmatimonadales bacterium | reverse complement strand
GCTCTTAAAAAAAGCGACGTCAGGCAATCGTGGACAGCGAGTCGAATTTGAAAGTCTCTACTGTCGCTTTTCCGGACCTTACCGGACGAAGCGCCTTGTCCAGCTGCGGATATGTAGCGGACTCGTACTTACGCGCTGAATCCATGTCGTTCCAGACGCTGATGGCGAGGACGTGCTGATCCTGCACCAGTAGAAGCTCGTCCTTGAAGCCGTCCTGCTTCTTCAGAATTGGAAGGACTTCGTTTCTGAACAAAGTATGGAACTGTTCGTTCTTTTCGGGAGCGATATCGAAACGAACGCTCCGCGCGATCTGTCCATTGCCGCGCTTGGTATTGGTGTTCTGGTTGAGGTTCTGCATTTGAGTAAATCTCCAGCACCCCGTCTGATTCGCCCTTTCCCGCGTGCGAGGATTCACCATGGGTGGGCAGCGCCGATAACGATCAAACCAAGCGCTCAATTCTGTCTCGAATGGTATCTCGGAGTATAACCGGTCCAGCGTCGTAAGTGTCGATTTTACATCAGTTTACGCGTAAGTGGCGGCAATGGTGGAGGTTACCTGTTGAGGTCGATTTCGCCGATGTCCCGGAGAGGCTCTTAATGCGGGAAAGTCTCGGATGAGTATCAAAAAAAAATGGTTGCTGACTTCCTTCCCGCTTTCTGCTAGTATCTGGATAGTTACTCGATCAGAGGAGATCATCATGACAACCGCCGCTCCAAGTTCTACCGCCACTGTCGCAGAGGAGCTCGTATCTCTCTGCCGCGACGGCCGTTTCCTCGACGCGGTCAACACGCTGTACTCGGACGATATCGTCAGCGTCGAATCTATGGGCAACGAGCAAATGCCCCGCGAGATGAAAGGCCTCAAGGCGGTTCGCCAGAAGGGTGAATGGTGGACCGCAAACAACGTGGTGCATTCTTCCGTGGTGGAAGGACCGTTCGTTGGAGACGATAAGTTTGCCGTCTACTACAATCTCGATGTCACGTCCAAGCCGACGGGCAAGCGGCAGCCGATGGAAGAGATGGCGCTGTACACGGTGAAGGACGGCAAGATCGTCCACGAGCACTTCTTCTATAAGACCAGCTGATCGGGTGAGGGCTAGACCGCGGGCAGGACGGTATCCTCTCGCGCGAAATCGATGAAGCCCCGGACGGGATCGGCCGCCAGCAACACGACGGCCGTCTCGTCTCCCACACTCAAGCCGCGCCGTCCGCGCACGAGACGACCTTCGATTTCCTCGGGCACGATCTTCACCCATGTGGCCTTCTTCGATATCCCCGACACCAGCGCGCGAAAGGTCTCGCCCACTCGATCCCTTAGCGCGAGAGCCGCCGCGCGTTTGCGGCCCTGGCGATCTACTTTTGCCGGCTCGACGCCCTGCGTGAATTCGAAGTCGATGAAGCCGTGAACGCTGTCCGTGTTGACGAGCTTCACCGCGACCTTCATTCCGACGGACAGCGGTTTGTAGCCTCGCACGACGCGTCCCTCGGCGGACCCATCGAGTAGCCGCACGTACGTGCCGCTCTCGGACACGCCGGTGACCTGGGCATCGAAGGTCTCGCCGATGTGCGAGTGCAGCCGGTCGGCTTCCGCTTTCTTGCGGCGACTGCGCTCGAGCTTTCGTGAAACGCCTTCCGCCTCGTGCGCGAAGTCGATGTATCCGCGCGCGGGATCTGCGACTACGAGCTTGAGACGCACGGTGTCACCGACATCCAGCCCGCGTCCTCCACGCACGATCCGACCCTCGACCGGCGGACTGAGAACGCGTGCGTAGGTGCCCTTCGGAGACGCAGCCGTCACGATCGCCGAGAAATTCTCGCCGACGCGCTCGGCCAACATCGACGCTCCGGCAACTTTGCGCATCGTGCGCTCGACTTTTCGCGCTGCCTCGCCACGCTCGGTGCAGCGATTCGCGATCTCGGTGAGCTCCTGATCGGAGTATGGTGGCGGACCGCCCGACGTTACCGCTCGCAGCATGCGCTGCGTGACGAGATCCGCGAATCGGCGATTCGGCGCGGTAGAGTGCACGTAGTCCGCGACAGCGAGGCCGAAATGGCCGGTTTCCCTGCGATCCCCGAGTCGACGCTCGAGGACGTAGATACCGGGGCCGAGGAGTTTGACGACGGACAGGGACAGATCCGCGAAGTGATCGGGATCTGCCGCGCGGCGGCGCCCAAGAAACTCGGCGAGAGCAACGTTGTCAGGCTTTTCGGGGAGTGTCTCACCGACATCCGCCGCCAGCGCCACAATGCGATCCCACCGCTTGGGCTCGCGCACGACTCGCCGCAGCGATGGTGACCCTCGATCCAGCAAGTAGGTAGCGACGGATCTGTTCGCGGCGACCATGAAATCCTCGATCATGTCCCGAGCGCGATTGCGCTGTATGACGGCGAGATCTACGACCTTGCCGTTCGACACCACTGGTCTGGCCTCTACGCTCTCGAAATCGAGTGCGCCAGCAATGCTCCTCGCGTGGCGTAGCTGCTGCGCCGCTTCGTCCTGAATGCGAAGCTGCTCGTGCAGCGCGGAAGACGCCGTGATCGCCGCGGGCGCCGGCCCCTTGCCTTCGAGCCAGAGGCCGACGGATTCGTAGGTGAGCTTCGCCTGGTTGCGCACCAGCGCGCGGTAGACCGACGCGTTGCCGAGGGCTCCGTCGGGGGCGACGTCGAATTCGACGACGACGGCAAGCCGGTCCTCTGCTTCGTTCAACGACGAGAGATCGCACGACAGCCGGTCGGGCAGCATCGGGAAAACAGCGACGCCTGTGTACACAGAAGTCGTGTTCCTGGCGGCGTGCTCGTCGGCGGCTGAGCCGAGGTGAACGAGCGTGTCGACGTCAGCGACACCGATACGGATTCGGATGCCGCCCGCTTCGACGCGCTCGGCAACTTCGATTTGATCGAGGTCTTTGGATTCCCGGTTGTCAATCGACGACCATGGCAAACCGCGGAGGTCGCGGACCCCTGTTGGGAGAGAATCATCGGACGGATCGTCGAGTGATCGAACCTCGGCCATCACTTCGGGTGAGAACTCGGGCTCGAAGCCGTTCTTGAGCATCGCGGCGACTGCGGCGCCGCGAAGTGTTTGCGTTTGAGGGGGGCTGGGCATTCGGGGCTATGAACGCAAGTTATACTCCCGTGTGCGAGCCTAGCCGGCTGCTAACGGAAGGTTTAACACGGATGCTTCGGAAGAAGCCGGGTCATATAAATACGCTCCGCGTGGTGTTCCGGCTCCCCTTGCCGAGCCGGAACTGGGAATTGTCGCTCGAAGCACCCGTGTTAGTCATTTCGCCTCCGTGACCAGACGCTAGCCTTCGTACTTGAAGGAGACCTTGATCTTCGCTCGGTAGCTTTCGACTTTACCGTCCTTTATAGCCATGTCGAGCAGGCAGACCTCGGCTACGCGCAGGTCCCGCAACGTCTTCGACGCCCGCTTGATCGCGGCCGCGGCCGCTTTTTCCCAGGACTCCGTGCTTGTCCCAACCAGCTCGATCACTTTGTAGACGCTTTCTGCCATGTCGGTCTCCTCGTGTTCCTGCGTTGGTCGCTCTGTTATGCCGATAGGTCGAACGCCTAGACTTGCAGAACGGCCAGCGTCCTTGCAAGGGCGCGCCCGAATTCACTGTTGGCGCGCGAATACCTCGCTCCAGCGGATGCGGCCGGTGAGCTGCATTGCGGCGAACAGCGTGAGGATCGAGCCGATCGTGATCGCGAGCCCGGTGAATCCCTTGAAGAAGAACGCGTAGGAGAAGAGCACGAGATAGATGAATTGCGCCACGGCCGCCTCCCGGAACGCGAGGCGCGGACCTATCACTAGCCGCAGATAGCTCACCACAAGGGCGATCGACACGGCTGATGCGATCAAGAACGCAAAGTGGATGGAGATGTGATCCACGAGGTACGCCATAAGGAGATGGAACGCAAAGAACGCCGCCGCCAGGAAGGCGTAGTTCATCGGGTGCAGGTCGATGCCGCGGATCGTTGTGATGATGAACATCACGGCAAAGAAGAAGAGGAGTGACACCGGGGCGAAGAATGCTATCTGCCCCGCGAGTGGACCGGGCTGAAGCTTTTCCGGCATGTCCATCCCGATCTGGAAGCCGGAAAGAAGGTTGGTGTACTTCCACTGGAGCTTCCAACCACTGCCGTCTTTCTGCTTGTCCGTCGCGGAGAGCGTGTTTTCCGGAAAGTCGATGTCGTCGAAGTTGGTGCGCATCACCAGGTCGAAGTCGCGAACAGACGCGACGTCGCGTCCCAGGACGTATCGCCAGTCGTTCAGACCTTGGGACTTGTAGGCAACCGCCAGAGTGGCACTGTCGCCGGTGGGGAGACGGGCTGTGGTGAGAAGCGCCTGGTCTTTGATTTCGTAAGCTGCTGGAACGCCGTTCAGAGTCACCCGCAAGCCATCGTAGACCGCCTGAGCCGCCGGAAGGGGAAACTCGAACACCACGGAGTCGGAGGGTGTCGTGTTCCTGAATTTGAACGCTCCATCGAACGACACGGCGTACGTGCTGTACCAAAGGAGTCCCTTCTGCCGGTAATCGAGGAGGAAGCTCACTGCCGCGCGGGTCTGGTCGAGAGGAAGAGGAACGCGGATCCGCACCGTCTCGGTCCTGCTCGCGGTGGATGTAGGCGCCGGCTGTGGCTCGAGCGGAGCACGTCGACGCACGGGCAAGGGAATCGATTGGTCCGAACCGGCAACGGTGCGAGTCTCCGTCCTTTCCGTATAGGCGACAGGTGCCTGCTGCGCCTGGCTCGTTCCCCACGTCGAGCCGACCCGATCCCGGAGATGCTGATCCGAGCCCCGCGTGCGCGAGAAGATGGTACTGCCGAGAATGAGCCACGCGATCGAGGTGCAGACGAAGATGAATGCTATTGCGACTATGCGCTTGGCCATGGCCTCATTCGGCGCGGTACTGTTTAAGGGAGAATCTGCCTACACCTTAATATAAAGTACTTTGCACCGTAAAGGCAAGGGACAGCTCGATCGTTACCACGGACCCTTTTCCGGGCGTGCTCTCCACCTCGATGTCTCCTGCCATCGCCCGCGCGAAGTCACGCGATATCGCGAGCCCCAATCCCACGCCAGGATACTCTCTCGTTGTGCCGGCTTGAACTTGGAAGAAAGGCTCGAACACGCGGCCGATCTTATCTGCCGGGATACCAATGCCGCTATCCGAAACGCATATGGAGACCTTATCGGCGTTCCGCAGCGCCGACAGCTCAATGCGCCCGTGCGGAGGAGTGAACTTGATTGCGTTGCCGAGCACGTTGAGCAGTATCTGACGTAACCTCACCGGGTCGGCCTGCACAGCGAGCGCCCGATCGCACCCATTCCAGACGAATGTGAGCTGGCGCCGCACAAGATCCGGACGCAAGAAAGGCTCGAGCGAATCGAGTAGCTCGCAAACAGGGACTGGCTCTGACGTTATGGACGTACTGCCCGCCTCGATCTTCGCGAAATTCAGCACATCGTCGATCAGTGAAAGGAGGTGCTGCTGGTTGTTTCGAATTCGTGCGACCGCGTCGTTCTGCTTCTTGGTTAGGGGACCATCTACGCCGAGCGACAGGATGTCGGCGTAGCCGGCGATGGCATTCAACGGAGTGCGAAGCTCGTGACTCATCACGGCAAGGAATCCCGCTTTCGCGCTATTCGCGGCGGTCGCAATATCCCGTGCTGCTCGCAACTCTTGTTCATAGCGCTCGCGCTCCGAGACGGATGCTCCCATCACGAGAAAAGTCGCGGCGGTGATCCCCATGAATGTCTGCAAACCGAGGAGGCTCTCGTGAAGCGTCTGCTCGATGAAAGGACCCCGCCCAAGCACTGTCCCAACCACGGCGATCGCTGACACCACCACAGTCGCGGTAACCGATCCCCGCTGTCCGAATCTGATTACCGCCCACATCAGCAGCGGGAAGAACACATACGCCTGACTGAGTGGTCCACCGACACTCGTGATGGGCGCGATGAAAAGGAGAAGACTCGCGACAAACATGCCGAGCGTCAGCGCTGCGGCTTCGGCGAGCCGGCGCGCTGACGGATGCACGCGCGGTCGCTTCGCCCAGACAAGAATGGCGGGAGCGACCAGCAGCGCCCCGATGGCGTCACCCACCCACCACGTCCGCCACGTCTCGGCCAGCTTCGGTTGTTGCACCAAACCGGCGGAGTAAAGACTGGCAACTCCGATTGTAGCGCTGATCATCGTCGCCAGCCCTGCCGCGAGTACAATCAGAGCGAGCACATCACGCAAGCCGTCCAGGGAAAGCCGGAATCCTGTCACGCGAGAGACCGCGTAGGCTCCAACGATCGCTTCCAGTGTGTTGCCAATCGCGATGCCGGCCGCGGCAAGCGATGGAGCGCCACTGAGCAGGTTTGCGACTAGCGCGCCGACAAAAATGCCTGGCCAGATGCGGCGACCGCCGAGAAGGACGGCAGCCAGCGCGATACCCGTTGGAGGCCACACGAGAGATGCGAACCCGGAGACGGCATCGAGCCTGAGTCCGGCGAGAGCAGCCAGAATGTACAGAGCCGCGACTGCCACTACCTGCCCCAGGTACAAAGGGCTCAGTAGCGTAAGGCGCGGCTTGATTTCAGAGCGCGTTTCTGTCACCAGCTCGGGTGCGGCCACTCTAAACTATAGCTGCTTCAAGAGCTGCCAACGATAGTCAGCCCCCGCAAGCGCCTACGAAAGTCGTCACAGCTGGGGGTCCGGAGCCGCCGTTCTCATTCTCATCGTGCTTGAAGAATACATAGGCTTCCTTCCAGGTCTGCCCGGTGATGCACTTCGCCCACTCGACCAGACTTGCCTCATCGTAATTGAGGCGATGCAACCGGAGATATCCCCACGATGCGGTCGACACGACCGGACACTTGAACTCGTCCTGCTCGATGATGCACATAGCGATGTCCCGCTCGCGCATCGCGTCGTAGATCTCGTCGTCGAACCAGCTCTCGTGCCGGAACTCGAACACGTAGCGACGGTCGGATGGCAGCAGTCCGAGAAACCCACGAAACCGATTCGCATCTTTCTTGAGATTCGGCGGTAGCTGAAATAGAATCGGGCCGAGCCGATCGCCGAGCGCCGCGGTGTTCTTTAAAAGGAAGTCGAGCGTGTCAGCGCATTCTTCCTTGAGCCGCGCGTGGTGCGTGATGCGCTGGCTCGCCTTCAACGCGAATGTGAACGTGTCCGGCACCTGCGCCGCCCAATGGAGCAGTACGTCCTGCTTTGGCAATCTGTAGAACGTGTTGTTGATCTCGACCGCGGGGAATTTGCTGGCGTAGTAGCCGAGCATTCCGTCGTCCTTCAGCTCCTTCGGATAGAACGCGCCCTTCCACTCCTTGAACGCGTAGCCGCTCGTCCCCGCGAGCAGCTTCACGACACTTTGCGCTTCGACTCGCCCTTCTCCTTCTTCGGGTTCTCTTTCGCGAGACTTGCCTTCAGCGCTTCCATCAAATCGAGCATCTTCGTGTCGCCGCTCGGCGCGATATCTCCCGTGATGTCCTGACCGTCGATCTTCCGCTGGATCGTCTCGAGCGTCCGCTCGCGAACGGTATCCCTGTACTTCGCGGGCTCGAACGAGTCGTTCGACGTCTGATCGATCAGCTGCTTCGCCAGCTTGAGTTCGGCGTCCTTCACCTCACCGGCCGGGATAGTGACCTCAGTCGTCGGACGGACTTCGTCGGCGTAGTGGAGCTGCTCCATCACCAGCACTCCGTTGAGCGGACGAAGGAGCACGAGATGCTGCTGGCCGCGTGCGGCGTATTGTCCAAGCGCTGCGCGTCCGGTTTCCTTGAGCGCGGCCGCGAGGAGACGGTACGCACGGTCACCGCCCTTGTCGGGGCCGAGGTAGTACACCTTTTCCAGGTACTCGCGGTCGACCCCTGAGAGCGGGACGAACTCGATCACATCTATGGTAGATGTCGCTTTCTCCTCGAGCGCCTTCAGCTCTTCCGGAGTGAGAATGACGTACTGGTCCTTGGCGAACTCGTATCCCTTGACTGTTTCGTCGCGCGTCACCACCTCGTTGTCCTTGGGGCAGGTGTACTGCTGCTTGAGACGAGTGCCGCACTTCTTGTGTAGCATGTTGAACGAGACGCTCGTCTTCGATTCGGACGACGAGTAAATGTTGACGGGAACAGAGACGAGTCCGAAGGAGATCGTCGCGGTGCCGATCGAGCGAGCTGGCATGAGGTGAGAGAAAAAAGGGTGGCTGTGCGCGTCAGTCAGAAGTAACGGACGTGTCACAAATATTTCTTGCGTGGAAAACTCTCTGTACCCTATTCTTACGTATGTCCACGAAGGACGCAACAGCCAACTCGCCGTCACCGGCCGATAATCTCGCCAGCTATCGCGCCAAGCGGTCTCCCGACCAGACTCCCGAGCCGTTCGGGCCGGTCTCGCCCGTTCCCGGAAATCTGTTCGTAGTCCACAAGCACGCTGCGCGGAATCTCCATTTCGATCTACGGCTTGAGATGGATGGAGTCCTCCGGTCCTGGGCGGTTCCGAAGGGACCAACGTACGACCAGGCCGAAAAGCGACTCGCGGTAAAGGTCGAAGACCATCCGCTGGAGTACGGCGATTTCGAGGGCGTGATCCCGGCGGGAAACTACGGCGCCGGCGGAGTAATCGTGTGGGACCGCGGCGAGTGGGTGCCGCTCGAGCCGTGGCGCGAGGGACTGGAGAAAGGGAAGCTCCTCTTCGAGCTCAAGGG
>JANMWS010000112.1:0-31286 GCA_031394125.1 Gemmatimonadales bacterium | reverse complement strand
TTGCTCTTTCTTTCCTTTCTCTTCTCGATCGGAAGGAGCGGATCTTCCGGCGAAGAGACGTCGTCCATCAGCGACAGATCCATTGCCGGCATTTCTTCCGGCGACGGCTCCAGGAGCTTCGCCGAGCTTACCGTTTGCCTTACGTCCACGAGGACTTCCTTCGATGGGTCGAGCCCTGCTTTTTCTGCGGGAGTAGGCGCGGTTCCATCCAGGTGCACGACGCGCGTGCCAACGACGACTCGAACCGGATTCCACGAAAGCGTCGCAGCCATGAGCGCGCTGAGGGAGATCGCTATCAGAATCCACGCTCCAGCGGCGCCCGCGAATTGTAGGACGTAAAAGGCCGAGAATGATCCCCAGATTCCCGCCAGCGCGGTCGCTTCACGCAATCCGCCCTGGGCGAGCCCGAAAATAATCGGCAGCAGAGCAACCATGCCGAGGAGGAAGACCATCCAGGATCTGTCCTTGCGCTCGCCGAGCCGGCCGAAGAGGCGCAAGGCGTGGGCGGCGGGAGCGAGAGGGAGCAGCGCGGCGGCGGGCCAGCCGAAGAAGATCGCGATCGGATGCGCGAGCAGCGCGCCCATCCAGCCGAAATTGCCTCTTACCCCTGCGCCACCGCCCACGAATGTCGCATATCCCTCGGCGGCCAACGCCCCACCGAGGAAAATCGCGAAAAGAAGGAGAACAATCCCGCGGATCTCGCGCGCGAGCGCGGAGCCCGACGGAGAGCTATCGCCCCCGTTCCGGCCCGAGCTTCGTGATTTGTCGGTCCTGGTAGATCGGGACCACAGAATAGGCGTCCACTTCCGCGGCGGCGGTGAGGTCGTCACCAAATCCTGCCGACTCGAGCGCTTGTCCGTGGGACGATTCTTTGAAGACTTTCGCGATGTTGTCGCCATATTTTCGTTCAATCAGCACTGAAGCGGACGCCGCATCATTGAGCACGATCGATTCGGCGCGCTTGGGAATCGCGCGAACGTAACGCCCCGCGCAGGCGGCGTCTTCGAGTGTAAAGCTACCCTCTTCCCCGGCGCAGATGATCGCGATATCCGTGTTCGAGCTGGCCGCGACCTTCATCATGGCCAGTACCGCCGTAAAGTTGACGTACGAGGCTATAACTATGTCACGCGCCCCCTGAACGCCGAGGAGAGCCCGGGTGCCGTTAGTGGTCGTGATGAGGATCGTTTTCCCCTCTACGGCCTTGGTGGTGAAGTCCTGCGGGGAGTTGCCCAGATCGAAGCCCGCTATGGGCAGCATGTTCTGCTCGCCGGCAAGCGTTACCGCGGAGCGCGCGAATTCCTTGGAGCGAGTGATAACCTCATCCGCACCGATAAGGGGAATTACCGTCTTCGCCCCGTTGCCCAGGGCGGTGGCGACCGTGGTGGACGCGCGGAGGACGTCAACGATGACGACCAGACGCCCGACTGTGTCGCCCGGCTTGCGCTCGGTGGGCGTGAAATAGACATCAAGCCGCATTCACTGGCTCCTTCATCAGATCGCTCTCTCGCTCAAGGAATTTCGTGTCCACCGCGCCTTCCTGGAAATGCTTGTTGGCCATCACCCGCGCGAGGAATGGAATTGTTGTCGTGATGCCCTCGATGATGAAGCTCTCCAGCGCCACCTGCATGCGCCGCAGCGCTTCCTGCCTATCGCGTCCCTGGCAAATGAGCTTGGCGATCAATGAATCGTAGAAGGGCGGGACCGTGTAGCCTGCGTAAACGTGGGTATCCAGACGAACTCCCGCGCCACCTGGGGGATGGAAGACATCGATGCGTCCGGGCGACGGTTGGAAGTTTCGCGCCGGATCCTCCGCATTCACGCGACACTCGATGACATGACCGCGCCGCTCGATCGGGGGCTTCACCGAAAGCCTGGCTCCGGCCGCGACCCGAATCTGCTCTTTCACGAGATCCACTCCCGTCAGCATCTCCGTCACCGGATGCTCCACCTGGATGCGGGTGTTCATTTCCATGAAGTAGAAAGACTTGTCCTCGTTGAGCAGCATCTCGATCGTGCCGGCGCCAACGTAGTCGATCGCTTTCGCGCCCTTCACCGCTGCGTCCCCCATTCTTTCGCGCAGGTCCTGCGTGAGCGCGACGCTGGGCGCTTCCTCGATGAGCTTCTGATGCCGGCGCTGCACGGAACAATCGCGCTCGCCCAGATGGATGACGGTCCCGTGCCGGTCACCCATGATCTGGAACTCGATGTGACGCGGGCGCTCGAGATACTTCTCTATGTAGACTTCGCCGTTGCCGAACGCGGATAGCGCCTCGGAGCGCGCGAGCTGGAATGAGCGCGCGAAATCCTCAGGATCTGTCGCCACGCGCATTCCCTTCCCGCCGCCACCCGCCGCCGCCTTGATGATCACCGGAAAGCCGATCTCGCGGGCGAGCTTGAGCGCCTCGTCCGGATCCTCGACACCACCGGGTGTTCCGGGAATGATCGGGACGCCAACTTCCTGCATCGCTTTACGCGCGGCAGCCTTGTCACCCATGACGCGAATCTGCTGCGCGGTCGGACCTATGAAATTTATGTTCGAGGCGACGCAGATCTCGGCGAATTCCGCGTTCTCGGCGAGGAATCCGTACCCGGGATGGATGGCGTCGGCGCCGGCGATCTCCGCGGCGGCAATGATGCGCGGGATGTTGAGGTACGATTCGCGCGCCGGCGCGGGGCCGATGCACACGTCGTCGTCGGCGAATCGGACGTGCAGCGACTCGCGATCCGCCTCAGAGTAGACGGCGACCGTCTGTATGCCGAGCTCACGACAGGCTCTGATTACGCGCAACGCTATTTCGCCGCGATTGGCTATCAGGACTTTCTTAAACACTTAGAGCCTTTGAAAAGCAACTGAACTGGTGCGAGTGGTCAGAAGCGTAGCCGGCAGTTGCGAGTCACTACGCTCTGACTTATCCCCGTCGCATTCGGAGTACCCGCTCGTGCCATAACGCCAGTATTGACGTCTGGGCGTAGTGAACTGGGAACTGACAGCTATGCTACTAACGACTCGCACCCGTTCAGTTGCAGTTAGCAGTTTCAAGTTCGCAGTCTTGAGTGGTCAGGTGACTTCCTGCTTGACGGTGTCCCAAGAAGTATCGCTCGAAGCCGCGATGCCTTGAGCGCGCAGCGAGAACTCCGCCGGGTTGGTCGCCGCAAACAAGGCGTCGTCGTACGAGATCACGCCCTTGTGGTACCAGTTCATCAGCGACTGATCGAAGCTCTGCATGCCGTATGGCACCGCGCCTTCCTTGATCAGCTGTGGAATGTTGAGCGATTTGGTCATGTCGCGGATCTGGTCGCGCACCGCTTCGGTGTTCACAAGAATCTCAACCGCGGGCACACGCCCTTTCTTGTCGGCCCGGCGCACGAGGCGCATCGAGATGATCGCGCGCAGCGCGTTGGAGAGCATGTACCGCACCTCTGTCTGCTGGTGCGGCGGGTAGAACGACAGAATCCGGTTGATCGTCTGGGTCGCATCCGTGGTGTGCAGCGTCGAGAAGACGAGGTGGCCGGTTTCCGCAGCCTTAAGCGCCGTGTCGAGGGTGTCGAGGTCCCGAATCTCGCCGACGAGCAGGATATCCGGGTCCTGTCTGAGCACGCGCCGCAGCGCCTGGCCAAAGCTGTTGGTGTCGGTTCCGACTTCGCGCTGGTTGATGCTGCTCTTGATGTCGCGGTGAAGGAACTCGATCGGGTCTTCGATCGTGATGATGTTCGCGTGCCGGTTCTGATTGATGTAGTGGAGCATCGACGCGAGCGCGGTCGACTTTCCTGAGCCGGTGATTCCGGTAACGAGAATCAGCCCGCGGGGCATCAGGGCGATCCGCTCGCACACTTCGGGCAGATTCAACTCGGCCACGGTCTTCGCCTGGAACGGCACAGTTCTCATCGCATAGGCAATCGTTCCGCGCTGCTGGTAGGCGTTGACGCGGAAGCGTCCGATACCTGGGACGGCGAGTGCAAAGTCCGATTCCTTCTGCTCAGAAAATTCCTTGATGTTCTTGGGCGCCATGATCTGCTCGGCAAGGCTGCGCAGATCATCCTGCGTCAGCGGCGGCATATCCAGCGACACCATGTGACCGTCTACGCGCAATGTCGGCGGACGCCCGACTTTCAGGTGCACGTCGGAGGCGCCCTGCTGAACCATGTTCTGCAGAATGGACTTGTAGTCGAAGCCTCCCGCGCCACGCGGCGGAACGGGGGCTGGGCCGCTTCCGGGGGGCGGGCCTTTGGGCGCGGCTTTCGCGCCAGCGGCTTCGCGTTTCGTCATCGGTTCCAGTTCATCAGGCATTGGGATCTATGCGGAGGAGGACCTGCCCGTATTCGACCGGATGCGCGTTCTGCGCGAGAATCTCTTTCACCACTCCGTCGAATTCGGACTCGATCTCGTTCATGATTTTCATCGCCTCGATGATGCAGACGATCTGGCCCTTGCCGATTCTGTCGCCCACGGTGAGATACGGCTTTGCTCCCGGCTCGGGCGCGCCGTAGTACGTGCCGACCATCGGCGACTTCACTTCAAGGTACTTGGACTTCACTGATTCGACTCTCGGCACTTCGACTCCCGTTCCCGCTTCCGCTGCAGCGGCGACAGGAACGGCCATGGGCAACAGCGCCGGCATCGCCATCTGCGGCGCCATCTGCACCGCCCCGCGCTGCTGAGGGGTCTTGGAGATTCTGATCTTCATCCCCTTGTCGGAGGATATCTCGATCGAATCCACGCTCGACTCGTCCAGCATTTCCACCAGCTTTTTCACGTAGCGGAGGTCGATCATTGTCGTCATTTCGAGTCTGGTGGGTCCAGCAGGAGAGCGCCGCTCAGGCAACTTCGAGCAGCTCTCGAGTGAAATCCGTGAGTATCTCGGGCCCGCTCGGGGAGAGATGCACGTCGTCCTCTATACGGACTCCTCCCCAACCCGGACGGTAAATTCCCGGCTCTATCGTCACAACCGCGCCTTCGCCGAGTGGTGTCTCGACGCTTTTCGCCAGGCGAGGGGCTTCGTGCACCTCGAGTCCCAGCCCGTGACCGAGGCTGTGTCCAAATGCGTCGCCATAGCCACGGTCCTCAATGTAGCGACGGGCGAGACCATCGGCATCCTGCCCTTTCATGCCTGCATGGACGAACTTGGAAGCCACGGCGTTGGCGTGCCGGACTATCTCGTAAATGGCGCGCTGCTCCTCGGATGCCTTGCCGATGACGACGGTGCGAGTGACATCGGAGCAGTAGCCGCAGTACTGCGCGCCGAAATCCAGAAGGAGAAGATCGCCGCGCTCGATCACGCGCGACGATGCCCGTGCATGCGGGAGCGCCGCGCGCGGACCGGATGCGACGATCGTCGCAAAAGGGAAATCCTCGCTGCCTTCATCGCGGAGCGCCTTCTCCAGAATACCGGCGACGTTCAGCTCGGTCAGCCCGGGCCGAACTTCCTTGAGAGTTTTCTTGAGCGCAGTGATCGCAATCTCCCCGGCTCGGCGAATGAGAGCAACTTCGCCGGCGTCCTTCGACTCGCGCAGCGCTTCCACCAGATTCACTTGTGGCCGCCACTGCCAGCGCGTTCCGTCGGTGAGGAGACGCTGAAAGTCGCGGTGCAGCAGATGTGCGGACTCGAATCCGATGACTTCGAGCGCGCTGAGCGAAGCGGCCAACGTCCAGAGTCCACTCCACAGACTTTGCTGCTCGATGCGCACCGTCGCGATGTCCCCGACTTCGTCGCGAACCTGGGTGTCGTAGCGGAAATCCGTGATGAAATGGAGATCGCGCTGCGTCACAAGCACGAGCGCGCTCGACCCAGAGAAGCCGGTGAGATAACGCACGTTCGGCAGACTCGTGAGCACGAGACCGTCTATGTGGGCCGCGGTGAGCGACTCACGCAGCGCGGCGATCCGCGCTGGACGGCGGTCAGTCACCCGCAGCCACCGGAAGCGTTTTTACCAATCCGCGCAGGGCGAGCTCGTACCCATAGGCGCCGAAGCCACAGATCACAGCGAGCGCGGCGTCGGCCAGAGCAGAGCGACGACGCTCCGGCTCGCGCGCGAAGATGTTGGTCAAATGGATTTCGACGAACGGGATCTTCACACCGGCAAGCGCATCACGGATGGCGAGACTGGTGTGGCTGTACGCGCCAGCATTGATGAGCGCGCCATCGGCACGACCGCGCAAAGCCTGAACCGCATCGACGATGTCCCCTTCCCCATTGTGCTGCGAGAACGCGACCTCCACCCCGAGCTCTTTCGCCACCTTCAAGAGTCGCGACTCGATGTCGGCGAGAGTCTCCGTCCCATAGAGCGCCGGCTCTCGGGTGCCGAGCAGATTGAGATTCGGGCCATTGATGACGGCGATTCTCACTCGCCTATGAGTCCGTCGAGCCAGGCACGGAACTTCGCGACGTCCTCTTCCGACTCCTGCGTCTGCGGCACGCGCGGGTTCACGCGCGGTGTCGGCATAGGCGGAGTGGGCGGAGACGTTCTGGCAGAGCCCGACGTTCCACTAAACGCACCCGCGAGTCGTGACGCCGCGCGGGCGTCGGCCGGACTAACTGTCGCGCCGGCGAATACCGTGTCGAGATTGGCACCGGGCGGAGAGGCTCCGAGGGGCGGCCGCATATCCACAACAGGGGGCTGATTGTTTCCGGTGCTAGCTCTCCCTCTCGATGAGGGAGACGGAGGACGACGCCGGCCCAACGTGGCAAAGAATTCCCTGATAGAAGGCTGACGTCCGGCGGTTTCCTCGGCCGCGGCCGGTCTCTCGGCGGCTGTTTCTCTGCGCGCAGGGGCGACCTCGCGGGGATGCTCAGCTGCGTCGGCTGCCTCTATCTCCGCGATCCTGTTGCGAAGTCCTTCATCCTGCGGGCGCGCCACCGCGAGCTGACGATAGACTTGAAGCGCGAGCTGCTTGTAGCCTTGCTGCAGATAGAGCTGCGCCATCGTCTCATTGACGAACGGCTCGGAGCTCGCGCCGCTGAACGTTCTCTCTTCCGAGTGGGGGGGCGGCTCAGGTGCGCGCGGCGATGGCTCGGGCTCCGGCGCGGCCGGTGCCGCTGGCTCCTCCACTGAGGCGGAAGGTGGAGGCCCGGACCAATCGAGCGGATTAACAGCTTCAGGAATGACGCTGGTGAGACCGTCAGCCGCGGAGTCGCGGACGGTTACACCCACCTCCGCCACGCCTGGCCCTTCGGAGCTGCTTGCCGGAGCGGGCACTTCTGCAGCCGCAGGTTCTACAGAGGGAGATTGCGCAGCGAGCTGTTCCGCCGGCGAAGCTTCTTCAGGTGAAGCCTCCTGAACTGGATAGTGCCGCTCGAGACCTAAGGGAGCCTCTTCGGCTGGAGGTGGTGCGGACTCCGCAGAGGACAAGAACACCAGCTCGGATGTCTTCTCGAGTTCGGCGGGAATCTGTTGATCACCCGCATCAGTATCGACGCCGGGAATCTCCGTCATCTCCAGGGGCGCTGCATCCTGGGCCGCATCGATCTCAGAGACCAGCGCAATCACCGCTGTGTCCTTGGGATCCGCGTCGAGCAATCTCGTGTACCAGCTCCGCGCTTCGCTCGTATTCCCCGCCTGGAGCGACATGTCGCCGAGTGTTTTGAGCGCGATGAGGTTTTCGGGATCGAGCGAGAGGGCGCGCGCGAAAACATCCTTCGCTTCGTCGAACTCACCGGCCTCGTAGAGCGACTGCCCGTATACGATCTGCCCGCTCATGTGTCCGGGCATCTGCGCGAGGTGGGCGCGGCATATCTCTATGGCGCGCTTTGGCTGGCCCCCTTTACGGTATTCGTTCGCCAGAGGCGCGAAATACCGTCGAGGGTTCTCGTCAAATTTTTGCTGCAGCTCCCGCAGCCGATCGTAGTCCATCAGTTCCCTCCGATGCTGAAAGATGCATCAATCCGAGCGTGCGCGCGACTTGCATCTCGGTCACCCAAACTCATACCTTACAAGGCTATAGCTCAATCCATCTCGTGTAAGGAGTAGTGCGCTTGTTGCAAGCAATGCGGGCCTCCGCAAAATACATCTGGATCATCATCGTCGTACTGTTCGTTGGCGGTTTTCTGCTCGTCCAGACTTCCGGTCTGCTCGGACGCGCGCCGGTGACACCGACGACAGCCGTCGCCTCCGTCAACGGACAAGACATACTCGCCACCACCTGGTATCAGGCCACCCAGAGCCTGGAACAGCAGGCGACACAGGCGAGCAATCAGAGCATCAGCCTCGACGAGAGACACCGTCTACAGGACCAGGCATACGATCAGCTCGTGACCGACGCCCTCCTCAGCCAGGAGTACAGGCGGCGCGGCATTACAGTTACAGACGACGAAATTCTCCAGGCGGCACGGTTCAGTCCGCCGCCACAGCTCATGCAGGCGCCCGACCTGCAGACCGATGGGCAGTTCGATCCGGCGAAATATCAACGCTTCCTGTCCAGCCCAGTCGCGAAACAGCAGGGCCTGCTCTTTCAGCTCGAGCAGTACTACCGCACCGAGATCCCCAAGGAAAAGCTGTTCGATCAGATCGCCAACGATGTCTACGTCTCCGACGAAGAGCTCTGGCGCCGCTGGCAGGATGCGCACGACACGGCCGAGGTATCGTTCGTCGCCCTCGGGCCGGATCGCATCTCGGATTCCGCCGTGCGCGTGAGCGATGACGAGATTCGCGCCTACTACGCCACGCACAAGAAATTGTTCGAGCGTTCAGGCAGCGCAAAGGTCTCGATTCTCATCATCCCGCGCGCTGTCACCGCGGCTGATTCCGCGGCGGTTCATGCGCACGCGCTCGCGCTCCGCGCCCGCATCGTCGGCGGCGAGAAATTCGAGGACGTTGCTCGTGCGGAGTCAGCGGATTCCGTGTCAGCCGCCAAAGGCGGCGCGCTCGGGAGCGGCGCCAAAGGAAGATTCGTTCCTGCGTTCGAGACTGCCGTTTCCGCGCTCAAGCAAGGCGAGATCTCGCAGCCAGTGCTCACCCAGTTTGGCTACCACATCATCAAGCTCGACCTGCGCAAAGGCGACACGCTGACCCTGCACCACATTCTGCTGCGCATCGGGCAGAGCGATTCTGCCGCGGCCCGCACGGATCGTCGCGCTGATTCACTGGCGCGCATGGCGGCGAACGCCGATCAGCCGGCGAAGTTCGACAGCGCGGCGCGCGCGCTGCGCATCCCCGTGCTCAAGGCGCAGGCGATCGAAGGCAATTCGCTGACGGTCAACGGCCAGTACATTCCGAGCGTCGGCCCGTGGGCGTTCGAGGGTGCAAAGCCAGGTGAATCCAGCGAGCTATTCGACGCCGAGGATGGATACTATCTCGCGCGTCTCGACTCTCTCGTGACGGGAGGAACGCTCACTCTCGACCGGGCGAAGCAGGACATCCGCACTTACCTGGTGCGCCAGAAAAAGATCGAAGCGCTGCTTCCACAGGCAGCGAACGTTGCGAAGCTCGCCGCGGCCAGCTCCCTCGAGCAAGCGGCGAAGGTGACGAGCCTGGAAATCGTGAAGACAAAACCGTTCACGCGCGTCACGGGTGTCCCCGAGCTCGCGCAATTGCCTGAGGCGGTGGGTGCGGCATTCACGCTGCCGCTACGCGTCGTAAGCGCCCCGATCAAGGCGAGCGGCGGAGTAGTGATCGAACGCGTCGACAACCGGGTGCCGGCCAGTCGCGCTGCGTTCGAGGCTCAGAAGGAAGGGCTGCGGCAGCAGGCGCTCCAGCAGCTCAGACAGGAGCGCGTTCGGGAGTTTCTCACGAACCTCAAGGCTGTCGCCAAGATCGACGACCGGCGGAAATCAGTCGAAGCGTCCTCGAGAAGGAGCGCCACTCAGTAGTTGACTGGCTCCGGACGCCCGTTCGGGTAAAGGCAACTGAACGGGTGCGAGTTTGTCAGTAGCGTAGCTGACAGTTACGAGTTCACTACGTCGGGACGTTACTCGTGGCCTTCGGGGTAGGGGCGGTCACTCGGGTGCGCAACCCGTAAAGCATTTTGCGCACTTCAATTGTTTGAGCTGAGATAGACTCGAAGTTGTTCAGACTTAGCGCCCCTATATCGCGGGCGATGATCAGGTGGTATTCAAGCTCTGAAGTGGATTTGAGGGCGATGTCGAGGAAGCGGGCGAATTCTCTCCCGCTCTTCTGTCCGGTTCCCTCCACAATATTGGTGGGAATGGACATCGCAGCGCGCAAGATCTGATTGCGCAGAGAGGCATTGTCAGCGCCGCGAATTCCGGTTGCGACACGGTGCGCATTGAGGGCAAGCGCGTGCGCCTTGCGCCAAACGACCAGCCTTGAAATCGCTCACGCGTCAGGATGGCGGTAGTCGCCCAAATCCTGTCATCGTTTGCCCGAACGGGTAATCAGTTCCTCAGCCGAACCCAGTAACGTCCCGGCGTAGTGAACTGGCAACTAGCAGCTATGCTACTGAAAAACTCGCACCCGTTCAGTTGCAGTTCCGTGCCAATCCAGAGGCTACAGCAGCCTCTTCGGTGCCGGGCGCTCGGCCTCATCAACCGCCCGCCTCTGCTCCAGCTCGGCCGCCGTGAGGCGCGACTGAGACTCGGGCTCGCCCGGCGCGCGCGTTTCTGACGTCACTTCGCGCGTCGCGTCGTTGATGTTTTTCTTGAATTCCCTGATTCCTTTGCCCATCGAGCCGGCGATCTCGGGGATCCGCTTCGCTCCGAAGAGCAAGAGGATCACGATCATGATGATCAGCAGCTCGGGAAAACCCAGATTGCCAAACATGGAAAACTCCTAGAAGATCGAACGTGCTATGAGGTAAGCCACGAGTACCCCAAACAGGCTCAATAGTGACACATCAATCGCAATTGGGCCAAGGGCGAACTTGAGTATAACCAAATCCACAGGCATTGGCCCGAGGGATGGGGTCACGCCGGTGGTAAAGAACTCCTTGGCGGCTCCAGGGGGCAGGAACTTCCGGCCCACCTGCTGGAGCACCCCTCCGACGATAAACCCGCTCGCCAAAACGACTGAATGGAAGAGGGGGCCGCGGCGGTTCTGGCCCCGCGGATTATATGGTGGCATTAAGAGTGTCTCTCCATGACGTAGGAAATTGACGCACTGAGGGAGGCGCGCGCCACTGTATCCGGCAAATCCGCCAGTGCATTGTGAGCCCGCTCGGCGAATTCCTCGCCGCGCTGGCGGGCGTACTCGAAGCCGCCGCTGTCCGCGACGATCTGAACGACTGCGGCGATGTCGTCGTCGGTGACTGCCTCGCTCTCGAACAATCGCTCGACTTCCTTTCGCGAAGCCGGCGACATCTCGCGGAGCGCGTGGATCAATGGCAGCGTCACCTTGCGCTCACGAAGATCGAGGCCGGAAGGCTTGCCGGTGGTCTCCTTCGCCTCGCGATAGTCGAGCAGATCATCCGTGATCTGAAACGCCATCCCGAGATTCTCTCCAAAGTCGCCGAGCACCTCGGAGTGGCTGCGCGCGCCGGCGAGGGCGCCGAGCTCGCAAGCGGTGCGCATGAGCGACGCAGTCTTGGAACGAATCAGATCGAAGTACTCGCCTTCGGTGAACTGAAGCGGCTCAGTTACCGCGAGCTGTCGCATCTCGCCCAGGGTCATCTCCGTCGACGCTCTGGTGAGCGCCTGCAAGGCCGCCAGATCTCCGAGCCCTACCAAGTGAGCGAGCGCGGTCGAGTAGAGAAAATCTCCCATGATGACGGAGATCTGGTGGCTGAAGAGCGCATTAACCGTTGGCATCCCGCGGCGGAGCGCGGAGTGATCGACGGCGTCGTCGTGGACCAGCGTGGCGAGATGAATCAGCTCCAGCGAGGCGGCGAGCGTCACGGCCTTGTCCTCGGCGGCGTCTTCGACCTGGCTCGACAGAAGCAATAACGTAGGGCGAAACAGCTTTCCCCGCATCGCGAGCAGATGTGCGCTCACCTGGCCGACGAGGGGCATCTTGCTCGCCACGATGGTCGCCATGGCTCGCGAGACGTCATCGAGCTTTGACCGAACTGGAAGCTGAATCGCCTGGAGGGACACCCCACGCGGGACTGCTCCGTTCATCCTTGCTCTCTTTGCGGTGGCGTCCGCCCTCACTTGGTGGCGGCCTTGCCCATCTGCTTGAGGCGCTTGCCCACGTCGCGGAAGTCGATGTCGATTGCGAACACCCGATGATAATAAGCAGCGGCATCGCGTGGCTTCCTGCCTTCTTCGGAGGCGTAGCCGAGCAGGTAGAGAACGCCGATGAGGTCCTCGTCTTCCATTCCCGGCTCGCGCAAGGCACGCCCGAGGATGCTGACTGCCACATCATACTCGCGACGATCGATGAAGCATTGTCCGAGTGCTTCGTATGCGCGGATGCGATTGGTCGCGCCACGCAACGCCTTCTGGAATTCGGCGATCGCTTCGTCGATGAGCCCCATCTCGCGGTACGCGATGCCGAGATCGTAGTGGCTGTCGAAGTCTTCATCACCGACGTTCGCGGCGACTCCGGCCTTGAACTTCTCGAGCATGTCGGTGAAGTCAGCCTGCTCGTCGCCGACGCGTTTGTCGTCTGCCGCGACCATCCGGTACGACTTCGGACTCGCATCTTCGCGTAGCCAGTCGGCGAGATCCACGAGATTGTCGTCGCGCGAAGGGTGCGTAGCGTTCTGCTTCGGCGTAGCGGCGTGTGGAATTTCCGCGGGCGGCGTAGTCAGGCGCGGAGTAGCCGTTGGCGACGGATCACGCGGTTTCTTGCGCTGGAACGGATTTATTGCGCGCTTCTCGCTCTGCGCAGGCGCTACCGGCTCCGGCTCCTTCTCCTCTTTGGGCTTCGGACGCGTCGGCCGCACAGGGACGACTTTGAGCTTGCTCTGCTTGAGCTGCTCTGGCGCGCGGGGCGGAGTTCTCCGGGCAACCTTCTGCGGTGGAGCTTCTTCCTCTTCCTCCTGCTCGGGCTCGGCGCGCGGCGGAGTTCTCCGCGCAACCTTTGGCGGTGGAGGCGAATCTTCCAACTCTTCTTCCACCTTCTCTTCGGCAATCTCGGGCTCGTCCAGCTCTATGGCGTGGAGCTCCAGCGCCTGCGTTTCCACTTCGGCGTCAGGCTCGGCGGTCGTTTCCTCAGATTCGACAGGCACTTCGTCCTGGTGGCCGAGGCCAGCCAACGGATCAGCATCGTGGATGTAGAAGCGGTCGTCTTCGAGGACGTTCAATCCCGACAGTGGATCCTGTGTGATCAGCGGCTCGCCAAGGCCCGGCTCGTGAAGGCCTGACCCCGCCGGGATCAACCCTTCTACCGTCTCGGCGGACGCGGCTGCTTCCACCTCCGGATCGATCGCGAACGCATCCGGATCGGCCGAGGACTCGAGGCCTTCGAGAGGAGGCACGACTTCCTCATCGAGGCTCAGATCGAACGCAGGCTCGATCTCAGTGATCGCCGCGCCCGACTGAATCTCGAGCCCGGGAACCGTCGCGTTGGCGTCTTCAGCCTCGAACGCTGGCAGAGGCTCCAGATCGGGAAGCGGCTCGATATCCGGAAGCTGCTCAAACTCGGGCAACGGCTGCACGTGGGCTGGCGTTTTCGGCCGCTGGCGCGGTGGGGGCACCGGGGCGCGATCGACATGTTCCAGCTTGGGCCGAGGCTTCGCCGGGGATCCACCGACATCGAGGAAGACGAGTCCACCGGACTCCTGTGGCCGCGGAGTCCTGGAGCGGCGCGGCTCGACACTCGGATCGAGCGACTGCATCCGCTGCACGGTTGCCTCTGCTTCACTCCCTCGGCCCTCTGCGTCGAGGGATTCGTGCAGGATTTGAAGCTGCTCGATCGCCTCGCTATTCTTTCCCGCCTTGGCGAGCTGGTCGGCGAGCATCAGCCGGATATCGTCCTGGCCCGGACAAAGATCAGCGAACTCCTGGAGCGCCTTGAAGGCGTCAGTGTCCTTGCCCGCCCTGTGCATGCGGTCGGCGTACTCGAGGAAGTTCTTCTTCGCGTCGCTGTTGAATCCTTTCTTCGCGGAGATCTTCCCGAGCTTGTAGTAGATCTGGTGTCGCGCCGGCGCGTGGCGGAGAATCTTGTTGCAGAGCGCGATGGCGTTGTTGAGGTAGCCGCCCTCGGTGTAGAGATCTACGGCCTGCTCGTAGTAGTTGACCGCCTGGTCAGCCTTGTTCAGGCGCAGGTAGAGGTCGCCGACGCGATTATAGACCGTGACGTCGCGATCTTCCTGACCCTCGGAATGACCGATGATCTGGAGATATATCTCGAGAGCCTTATCGAACTGCTTCTTCTGCTCGAATTCGGCTGCCTTTTTTTTGAGCTTATCGATGCTAGCTGACATTAAGGGCGGCCGGGCGAATATGGCTTGCCCGGAGCTGAAGCCTCCGGGGTACGAGAGTTCAAATTACTCCCTGTTTCGTGGGGGTGACAAGGCGCGCCCGCCTTCCACGTCCCCACACAAAGACGGGCGCCGTACCAGTATGGCAACTCCCGCACGTCACCGATCTGGAAGAGCGCGAGATCAGCAGCGAAGCCGGGCGCGATCTGCCCCGTCTCGCCCGCCAGTCCGAGAGCCGCCGCTCCGTTAACGGTCGCCGCTACCAATACTTCGGCGACGCTCATCCGTAACTGGCTGACACCGAGAGTCAGCATGAGCGGAAAGTTAACGGTCGGAGAGGTCCCGGGATTGAAATCGGTGGCGAGCGCCACCGCTGCGCCGGCTTCGATCAGCGCCCTCGCCGGCGCCTGCTTTGTTCGCCCGAGGAAGAGCATCGTACCCGGAAGGAGTGTTGCCACAGTGGCTGAGTTCGCCAGCGCCGTGATGCCCCCCTCCGAGACTGCCGCGAGATGATCGGCGGAGATGGCCTTGAGCGACGCGGCCAACTCGGCACCGCCACAGGGCTCGAGCTCATCAGCGTGAATCTTGAGTTCAAGGCCGGCTTTGCGAGACGCTTCGAGAATCTTGCCGCTTTCGGCGAGCGTAAATACGCCGGGCTCGCAGAACACGTCAGCGAAGCGCGCGATTCCCTGCTCCTTCACTTTCGGCAGCATGTCCTTGAGGAGCAGCTGAAGAAATTCGGACCGGCGCGCATCGGTCGAGCGGTACTCGTGCGGAATCTCGTGAGCGCCGAGCCACGTGGCGACGATGCGCATCGGCATGGTCGCGGCGAGACGGCCGATCACTCTTAGCGCTTTGAGCTCATCGTCGACGGAAAGTCCATAGCCGCTCTTGATCTCCACGGTAGTCGTTCCGTACGACGCGAGCGATCGAAGGCGCGGTACCGCGAGATCGTACAGCTCGTCTTCACTGCGCGCCCGAAGATCACGGACCGACGCGTGGATGCCACCACCGCCCGCCGCGATCTGCATGTAGTCATGCCGCTCCGCGCGCATCTCCTGCTCCTCGAACCTTGGCTTCCCGAACACGGCATGCGTGTGTGAGTCGACGAGACCAGGAGTGAGGACCCCGCCTCGACAATCGATTATCTCAGCGTTCGTGAACGCAGGCTCGATATCGCGCGCGGCTCCAATCGCAGCGATGCGCCCACCGCTGACGCCGACGGCTGCGTTCTTGAGGATGCCCGCCTCGCGCATCTCGCTCCCTCTGCGCGCGCGATCCGGTCCAGCGCAGGTAACGACCTGCGCCGCATTGACGAACAGGAGGTCTTTCAACTTGCCTTCGGCGTGGCCATGACATCCCGTACACGCGAGAACCGAAGAGGAGCCTGAGCTTCGCCTCTACATGCGTAGTAGCACGCGTTGCAATTGATCGGCTCGTATTTCTTGAATTCCGTCCAGTGGAAGTCGGTCGGAAAATCGGGGCAGCGCTTTACCCGGCCCATTGGATCGATGTGAATGGTCCGCATACCTGACCGGCACGGCTCCGTGATCTCGCCGCGCACGTAGCGGGGAATCTGCTCGAGATAATAGTCGGAGTTGGTTATCACTCCGCGCGTTTGTTTCTTGAACGCGAGGAGCTCCGCTATCACCTGCTCGAGATGCTCTCTCTGCTCCCGCTCGATCGTTCCTTCCTCGTTTCCGTTCTTCGCCGAGGTATAGCAGCTGAAATTCACGCCGCATCCCAGCTCGCGCGCGCGAGTGACGAGCGGCATCAGCTGGTCGAGATTGTCGCGCTTGATGACGGTGTTGAATCGAATGCCGGTGATTCCCATCTCACGCATGCGCGGGATCGCCCACATGATCTTCGCGCTCAAGCCTGGAATCCCGCGCGCCTTGTCGTGTCGCTCGTCGAGATAGTCGAGTGAGATGTTGAACTGGTTGATCCCGGCCTTCCACAACGAGCGTCCCCGCTCTGCGGACAGCATTCCACCGTGGGTGATCAGCGTCATGTACTTGAGGCTGATCGACTTGTTCACCGCCGAGACGATGTCTTCGAGATCGCGCCGCAACGTCGGCTCGCCCCCGGTGAAGGTGATGAGCATCGGATTGAAGAACCGGGCGGCATCTGCGAAGCTGGTGAGCTCGCTCGCCTTTGCCGATGGATCGGTCTTCCAGTAATCGCAGAACCCGCAGCGCGCGTTGCAGCGCATCGTGACTTCGAAGTGCACCAGCACCGGCCGGCGCGTTGCCGTGAGGTATGCGTACTTGGCCAGGAATACGGGGACGTGCCAGGGCTTGAATTCCCTCGTCAGCACGTCAGCCGCTCATTGGCAAATGCAATCCGTGCTGGCGCGCGGTCTTCACCGCTTCCTCGTATCCCGCGTCCGCGTGACGAGCCACACCGGTGCCTGGGTCGTTGGTGAGCACCCGCTCGAGCCGGATGCGCATCTCGGGCGTTCCATCGGCGACAATCACCTGCCCCGCGTGAAGCGAGTTGCCGATACCCACTCCACCACCGTGGTGGAATGAAACCCACGAGGCACCGCTTGCAACGTTGAGCATCGCGTTGAGAAGGGGCCAGTCGGCGACTGCATCGGTTCCGTCGCGCATTCCCTCGGTCTCACGGAAGGGCGACGCGACGCTCCCGGTGTCGAGGTGATCGCGGCCGATGGCGATCGGGGCCGATATCTCGCGCGAGGCGACAAGATCGTTGATGGCCATGCCGAATTTCGCTCGGTCGGACTGGCCCAGCCAGCAGATCCGCGCCGGGAGTCCCTGGAATTTTATTTTTTTCTGCGCCAGCAAGATCCATCGTCGAAGATGCTCGTCGTTTGCGAAAAGCTCGAGCGCGAGATCGTCGGTGCGTTTGATGTCCTTCGGATCCCCGGAGAGTGCGACCCAGCGGAACGGACCCTTCCCTTCGCAGAACAGAGGCCTGATGTATTCGGGCACGAATCCGGGGATGTCGAAGGCGTTCGTCAGCCCGGCATCGTACGCGACAGTACGGATGTTGTTGCCATAATCGAAGGTGACGGCCCCGCGCTGCTGCAGCTCCAGCATCGCCGTGACATGTCGCACTACAGATTCTGTCGAGCGACGCACGTACTCATCAGGATCCTTCTCGCGCAGCTCGAGCGCCTTCTCCAGCGACATTCCCGCCGGCACGTATCCATTCAGCATGTCGTGCGCGCTGGTCTGATCGGTGACCACATCCGGGTTGACGCCACGAGCGACCAGCGCCGGCAGTACGTCAGCCGCGTTGCCGAGCAGACCAATCGAGATCGCTTCCTTCGCATGAATCGCCTTTGCGATGAGATCGAGGGCGTCGTCGAGGCCGCGCGCCTCGCGGTCCAGATACCCTGTCTTCAGTCGCTTCTCGATTCGCGATTGATCCACCTCGATGATCAGAGCGGCGGCGCCCTGCATCGTCGCGGCGAGCGGCTGCGCCCCGCCCATGCCGCCGAGTCCGGCCGAGAGCACGAAGCGGCCACTGAGCGTCCCGGCGAAGTGCCGCTGCGCTACGGAGCCGAGGGTTTCGTAAGTGCCCTGCACGATTCCCTGGGAGCCGATGTAAATCCACGAGCCGGCCGTCATCTGCCCGTACATCATCAGCCCTTTTCGTTCGAGCTCGCGAAAATGCTCCCAGGTCGCCCAACGTCCAACGAGATTGCTGTTGGCGATCAGCACGCGTGGCGCACCCGGGTGCGTGCGGAACACTCCGACTGGCTTTCCGCTCTGCACGAGCAGCGTCTCGTCGTTGCCAAGTGACTCGAGCTCGCGGACGATGGCGTCGTAGCATTCCCAGTTGCGCGCCGCCTTCCCGGTCCCGCCATAAACCACCAGATCCTCCGGCCGCTCGGCCACATCAGGATCCAGGTTGTTCATCAGCAACCTGAGCGCGGCTTCCTGGTGCCATCCTTTGCATGAAATGCTGGCGCCGCGGGCCGCTCGGACTTCGCCACGTCGGTTCATGGTTCTGCTGGAATCCCGCACAGTCATCAGATCGGTCATGTCACAGCTCCGATATCCGCGAAGCGCTGGTCCGAGACCGCGGCCATGAGCGCCGAGATGTCTCCGCTGAGGACGCGATCAGCCTCGAGGCGGGGCACGATCTCACGCACACGCTCGTGTGCGGTGCGAACTCCACGCCCAGGCTTTAGCGGCGCCCTGAAGTCGATCGCCTGCGCTCCGCACATCAGCTCGATCGCCAGGATGTTCTCCAGATTCCGAAGAACGCGCCGCGCCTTCCACGCCGCGCCCATTGCCATGGGGACGACATCTTCCTTGCTGCCGTCGGTTGGAATCGTGTCGACACTCGCCGGATGAGACAGCACCTTGCATTCGCTCGCCAAGGCGGCCGCCGTTACCTGGGCCATCATGAAACCGGAATTCACGCCCGCGTCAGGGGATAGAAATGCCGGCAGTCCCTGGTTGAGATCGGGGTGCACGAGGCGGTCGATCCTCCGCTCAGCCATCGTGGCCAGGTGCGTTAGCACGATCGCCAGGAAATCGAGTGCCATTGCGACGATGAGACCGTGAAAGTTGCCGCCGCTCAGAGTCTCGCCGTTCTCGAATACGAGTGGATTGTCCGTCGCGGCGTTCAGCTCGCGCGACACTGCCTCATCGATCCAGTCGAGAGCATCGAGCACCGGCCCGTGCACCTGAGGCATGCAGCGCAGCGAGTAAGGATCCTGGACTCGCGGATCGCCGTGCCGGTGCGACTCCCGCAGCTCGCTGTCGGCGAGAAGATCGCGAAGTAACGCAGCCGAGCGAGATTGTCCCTTCTGTCCACGCGCCTCGTGAATGCGCTCGTCGAATGCTACTGGAGTGCCCAGCAGCGCCTCGAGGGACATCGCGCCGGCGACGTGCGCCGTGCGCCATAGAGAGCGCGCACCGACGAGTGCGATCAGCGCAACCGCGGTGTGCGCCTGGGTGCCATTGATGAGAGTGATTCCCTCCTTTGGAGCGAGGACCACCGGCTTGGCTCCAATCTGCTTTAACAACTTCGCCGCCGACTCTTCCTTCCCTCCCTTGATCAAGGTTCCTTCGCCGATCAGAGAAAGCGCCAAGTGAGCGAGAGGAGCGAGATCTCCGCTGGCGCCAACACTTCCCTGCTCGGGAATCGGCGGATAGACGTCGGCATTCAGCATGTCGAGCAGCAGATCCACCAGTTCGGGACGAGCGCCCGAGTAACCCTTGGCGATCACATTCGCGCGCAACAACATCATCGCGCGCACTTCGGGCTCTGGAAGTCGATCGCCCACACCGGACGCGTGGCTGCGCACGAGATTGATCTGCAGCTCGGCCAGCCTGTTCGGGGGAATTGCGACGTCGGAGAGCTTGCCGAAGCCCGTCGTTACGCCGTAAACAACCTCGTTTTTCGCGACGATAGCGTCGACGACGGCGCGCGTGCGGAGCATCCGCTTTCGGGCTTTCGGTGCGAGACCAACGCGAATTCGCTCGACAGCAACGGCGTAAGCTTCATCGACGGTGAGCGAATCGCCGTCGATGAGGAGTTTGTCGGTCATTTTGTCTTTTTTCGAGGAGCGCGCTTCTTGGCGATCGGCGCCTTGTTCTTGAGGAGAACGCGTTCTTCTGGATCCCATCTCCATCCTTTGGCGCCAGGCTCGATCTCCACGCCGCCGAGCCAGCGCGACTCGGTGTTGATGTCCTGCCAATTCTTCTTGCCGGCGAGAACGTCCCGTCCAAGCGGCGTGACCTTCAGCTCTCTTTTCACGAACTCGCGTGAGTTCTCAGCCGTGGGTGACACCACCGCGCCGCCGTTGGCCCACGTCAACAACGGATTCTTTTTTCCGCTCAGCCTCTCCAGATACGAATAGAAGATGATGTCTCCGAGGAAAATGCTCTCCTGCCTGGTCGCCGCTTCCAGAAACGCCGCCACCGGCGTCGCGTGACCTTCCTCTACCGCCGTCAGAGCCTCTCTCTCGGACCTCGAGAGCCCATTTGCAACCCAAGGAAATTCTTCGAGGTGCCGCCAAAGCGCGAAGGCAAGATAAGGGAGTGCGGAAAGGTTTTCGCCGAGCAAGCGCAGAATTCCTGAAGGGTCGTCCGAGCCGAATGCCTTCCATGCCTTTTGCGCCACCGAGTACTGCTCTGGAGTCACGAGTGCCCGGGCCTCGTCCAGTTTCTGAAGCTGGGCTGAGGACAATGGCGGTAGGTACCCATCAACCTGTATCAGTGTCAGCTTCTTCTGGCGCGGCGATCCGCGGGAGAAAAAGTCGAGGACCTGAATCAGCTGGAGCTGATCGTAAAGATCGTCCTCGAACCAGAGCACCACTTCGTCGAAGTAATCCAGGTGCTGGATCACCCGATCGCGCTCGGCGAAGTCGCCGCTCACGTGCGCGAAATCTCCCCATCCCCGCTCCGAGATGAATCGGGCTCTCTGCTTGCTCAGCGCGTTGAGCGATAGTGAGGAGTCCACCGGGCCTTCATGAAGCACATCACGCCAGGCGACTATTTTTCCCGCGGTGCCGGCCTCACTCAGAGTGCCGGCGGCGCTGTCGCCATTCGTGATGTTCAGCCGCTGCGTCACGGTTACCGGCTTACGGGGCGGTAGGTCTGTTTGTCATAGTTGAATTTTAGGTCAGGTTCGGCAATGAGGGAAATAAAGAAGCTGAACGCGAAGTTCCCGTTGGGAGCCTGGGTGAAGGCGAAAATCGCTCTCCAGTCGTGCAGCTCCCTCTGGAGCGACACCTGCTGGCTCCCGAACTTCTTCGCCTGGAAGTCGTAGTTCGTTCCCCAGGTTCCCGACCATTTCGGCGTGAGGTGGAAGGCCACCTGCGATTGGAGGTTGTCGCGCGATGGTGTCCGGACAAAAGGCGCGCCAACGATGCCGTTCGTGACTGGCACCGCGTTGGTCGCGCTCGCGGCGGCCTGCTCGAGACACTGTTGATAGACGATGGGATTCGCCTGAAGAGGCGCGCATTGAGTCGTGATATCCTGCTCGATTATCACTCCGCTGCCGGTCGGCGGGCGCTGGCGGTTGGACGAATACGTGAAGTTCGCTTCCCAGCCCCGAGTCGACGTTGGAACCGAGTACTGCCGGTCGCGCTGCGTAATACCGGCGACGGGCGTCGTTGCCACGCGACGCGCCAAAGCATCGTCCGGACTCTGCTCCGTGCGCTCTATCTCCGGATTCTTCTCGGGGACCGCCTTTCCAAACACGCGGGTCAGCACGCCGAAGATTCCCGATTGGGCGTTGACGTTGAACGACGCGTTGATCGTCTCGCGGAACGGCTTGAATCGCGCAGAGTCGCTCATCACGTCGCCCTGGTACAGCGAGTATCCAACGCTTGCCCGAAATCCAGGAATCAGATCCGAATAGAAGTCCGTGGAGAGATTTGGCGTGACGAACCCTGACCGATGCGTCTTCCGAGCTCTCTCGACGTCGTAACCGAGCGATGAAAAGTTCATCGCTAGAATCTTGATTTTCTTCGGCTCGGCGGTGCTGCTCGTGTCGGTGCTCTTCAGCTTCGCTTCGAGCACGTGGGACAAGCCGAGGCTGATCTGGTTTCGCGCGAGGGAACCCAGGAAGCTCTGGCGGCTCCTGTTCGTCGCCCGGAGAAACTCGGTGCTGAGATTCCCGGAGGGCGCGTAGGAGAACGAGATGACCGGGGTTATGGAGTGACGGAATCGAGTCACGGGTCCGAACCCTGGGAACAGCGCGAACAGTGTCGGGGCCGCGGAGAGGTTCATGGACGGGCGCTTCGACTGGTGAACGAACTGTCCGCCGCTCAAATGGGAGCGCACCCAGAAGCCGTTCGACCCATCGACGTTCTCCAGCGAAATCGAGGGCGACAAATTGAGGGACCCGTGCATGAAACTGGGCAGCCCGAAGCTGGTCTGCCAATCGAGATTCGTCGGGAACGATTTCGCGAATACACGGCTTGCCTTCTTCGACGAATCTTCCGGATCGACGACCACGATTGTGAGCGGCTCATCGACCTCTGTGGAGTTCAGCGAAAATGAGTTGGACCACGAAAACCCACCGATCTTGAGCGGGGTGCTGAAGCCCGACGTAGTATTTCTTGCATTCCGCTTGCGCCTGAGGCTATCCGGAGCTCCGCTCGTGTTGGTGAAGAACTGGTAAGCAAACTCGCCGGTCTCGTCGATGTTGAGATCCTGGTGCGTCTGGAAATTGAACGACGGCGTCCAATCGAGCCACTTGGTTACTCCTATAGTCGGCGCGCTCAGGCTGAATGTCGGGAAAGTCTGATTGACCTCCCCACGACCGGGATGCTGGGCGCGGCTTCCGCCGAGACTCAGCGCGGCGGATCCTATCTTGGTGTCGTAGCTTGCCGACGATGTGATGCTCGCCAGCACGGTCGCGGGATTGAAGCTCGTCGTCCTCTGGACGAATGTGTTGGTGACGTAATTGATGTTCGCGCTGAGGTGCGTCGCGTCCGAGAAGCTCTGACTGTGCTGCCAGCTCACACCTGTGTTCCGGGTTCCATCGTTCAGCGAGTGGCGAAACAGCCCAATACGTCCACTCAGGAATCGGTCGAGCCAGCGGTACTGCATTTCACCGTTCAGACGCACCCAGCCGGGATCACCAACGCTCGATCGAGCGCCGCTCCGCCAATCGAGCGCAAACTCAGCGTCCATGTAATCGCTGAGTGCGAAGTAGTAGCCGATGTTCTCCACATGGCGACGGTAGGTTGGACTGTTGCGGAGTAGCTCGTTGACACCGAACCTCGGGGTAAGCACGCCACTCCGCCTTCCCGATCGCATGTCCTGGAAGATGAACGGCAACCACATTATCGGGACCTCACCGATGTAGAGCACGGCCGGCCGGGCTACCATGATGTTCTTCGACACCATCTTCACTTCCTTAGCCTGGAAATGGTAATCCGGTATCGAGTCGTCGCAGCTCGTGATCGACGCGTTGCGCGCGTAGAAGGCGGTCTCCCGTCCGCGCGTGGTATCGGCCGCGAAGCGCGTCGTATCGCTGACAAAGCACGCGTCTGCTCCTTGGACGAACCAGTGTTGTCCGGCTTCGACGGAGGTGCTGACGTTGGTCACGCACCCCCGGTGCAGCACGACATCATAGGCCATCAGCCCCCGCGCAATGACGTCCGCCGCCTGCCGCGACGGATCGCGGAGGATTACGGTATCGCCGCGAGCGACGATGATTTTTGTCGAGTCGTTATAGACGATGCTGTCGCCGACGAGCACCGTCTTGTCGCGCTCGACACCCGCTTTCTTCCCCTTGAGGTTGAGCAATCGCGTCCGCGCGTCGAAAACGACCTTGTCGGCCTGGTAGCGAGTGGCGCTGTAGCCTGGCCGCGACATCAATACTTTCATCACGGAATCGGGCTCGAGCCACTTGATCAGGTCTCTTGTGCGAGTCGAATCAACGGTCGAATCCTTCCGCGCAGAATCGGGCCGTTGTCTCGGGGTTTGAGGCCGACCGACTGGCGGCCGGGTGACCTGCGCGAAGACGCTCGTGGTCGGCGCGAGCAAGGCTGCAAACAGGAGCACGTAGAGTGATCGCGGCACGGCAGATGATTTTGCCACCGGCTCCGACGCAATCTCCTCAGCCTCGAGCCGATCACGCCGCTTCTGTCGCTTCCGGTACGCAATGATGGCCACGAACACGCTCAGCTCGTACAGCACATAGAGCGGAATGGCCAGGGCGAACAGAGAATATGGATCGGCCCCAGGAGTGATGAACGCGGCCGCCACGAGGCAGACGACTACCGCATGCCGCCTGTATTTCGACAGAAATTGCGGCGTAATGATCCCCAGCGCAGTCAGCGCCAGGATCGCAATCGGAACCTCGAACACGAGTCCGAACGCCAGGCACATGCTGATCGCGAAATCGAAGTACTCGGTGGCCGAGATCATCGGCGTGAGCGCCGTCGACTCGATGCTCATCAGGAACTGCAGCGTCAGCGGCAGGACCACGAAATAGCTGAGCGACACTCCAGCGAGAAAGAGCGACGCCATCGATAATACAACCGGTACCACCACTCGCTTCTCGTGCGAATAGAGCGCCGGCGCGAGAAAGCCCCACAGCTGCGCAACGATGATCGGGGAGGCAAGGATGATCCCCAGCACCAGCGACGCGTTGAGTAGGATGTGGAAGGACGTTCCGGGGTGCGTGTAGATCAGCTTCTGCCCGTGAAGCAGAGGAAGAATCGGCCGTTCGAGGAGCCTGATGATGTCCAGCTTCGACAGGAGCGCGAAGGCCACGACGACGCCGAGAACGACGGCGCCCGCGATCCAGAAGAGACGCTTACGCAGCTCCTCCAGATGATCCAGGAACGGCATCTCTTGGCCGGGAGCTCCGTTCATGCGACGACCTCGTGCTACCGCATCGACTGTAGGCGCTCGTCCGCGAGTGCAGCCTCGTCAGAGCGCGGGAAGCGCTTGATGATGTCCTGGTACACCCTCTTCGCCTCGGCGTTCTTTTTCGCTGCCTGCAGCTGGAGCGCACGCTTGTACATCGCAGTCGGCACGCGTGGCGACATCGGATACTTCGCGATCAGCGACGAGTACTCCGCGTCCGCCGCAGTAAGATTCCGCTCGGCCGCGTACGCCTGTGCCGTGTAGAACATCGCTTCGGGCACGTATTCAGACTTGGGATACTTGGTAATCAGCTCATTGAACGCGCTACGGGCAGAAGCGTTCCCGCCCTTGAGCAATTGATCACGGCCAGCCTGCAGAAGCTGGAGCGGTCCCGGACCCGTTGCAGGCGTGGTAGCTGCCCCGGTGGTGTCAGAAATCGTCGGCGAAGCTTCCTGCTGCTGCCGCTTCTCCTCGAGGGTGGCACGCATGTCGCGCAACCTTTGCTCGCTCTGTCCGCTCAGGTCCTGGAGCTGGGCGATGTTTTCCCTCATCGCCGTCATGTCGCTCTCCGACGCAGTCCGCATCGCCGCGAGACGTCTGCTCAGCACGGAAATCGAGTCGCTCAAGGTCCTCACGGAGCGACTGACTTCGATCAGCTGCACGCGTTGGACCGAATCGGCCGCGCTCGTGCTCGCCCGGGTGCCGACGATGTCCGCCTGCAGCCGGTCGATGTCCTGCTTCGTGGCAAAAAAGCAGCTGGCGCCCACCAATGGGATGACCAGCGCCGCCAAGGGAGCTATTCCACCCAGACCTGCGGGAGATAGCGAAAATGTCCTGCGAAGCTTGATCATTGCGAATAGGTTCCCACTTCCGGATTGGCGAGTATCGGCGACCAGGCCGCCAGCCTCGCTCCCTTGTTATGCGTGAGCTGCCGCGCGCGGCCGCTCTCGGCGTCGAGAATCCACAACTGCTTTTCTCCCGAGCGGGTGGAGCTGAAGACAAGGTGCCGCCCGTCAGGCGCCCAGGACGGATCCTCGTTTTCCCCTTCGCTCGTGAGCTGCTTCGGGATGCGATCCCGCAAGTCGATCATCCAAACCTGGAAATTCCCGTTTTGCTGTTCGTAGGCAACCGCATTGCCATCGGGTGACCAGTCCGGGCTCGCGCGATAGCTGCGGGTTCCCGCCGTGTAGGGCGTCAGCAGCTGAACGTTGGAGCCGTCGGCATCCATAATATAAACCTGGGGCTGTCCCGATTTGCCCGAGATGAAGGCAACCTGACGCCCGTCAGGACTGTAGGAAGGTGAGGTGTTGTCCGTCCCTTTGCCCACAGTGAGTTTTCGCGCTCCGCTGGAATCGAGGTTCGCGAGAATGAGATCGGTTCCGTTACCGGTGCCCTGCGCGTACAGAATTGCGTTCCCGCCGGGCTGATAGACCGGAGTGATGTTGAGGCCGGCCTGGATCTGGCTGACCCGGCGCGTCCGGCCAGTGCGCACGTCGAGCTCCTCGACCTGGGTGCCGGCGTTGCCGAGCACGGTGTACACCACCGACTCTCCCGTGGGAGACCAGGCCGGAGAGAGCGCCCCTTTTCCCGTCGTAATCGATCGCGTCCGCGCGCCGTCGCTATCAATAATCCGGAGCAGCCCGTCGTTCACGTAAGCGATGCGCGTCTGCGCGATCCCCCGTTTGCCGAAGACCCACTGCTCGATCTGGTCGGAGACGCCGTGGAGGGCGAACCGCCAGTCTCTGTCTCGACGATCAAAGAGGAACTGCTCCGATTGGAGAAGCTGGCCCCGCGCGACATCGTAGGCGGCGACGTGGAGACCCTGACTGGTCTGGGTCATTCGTACGAGCATCGCCGCGCCGAACTTCGCCACGAGTGGAAAATTGATTTTTCCACCGAGCGGGGGGACGAGGCCTTGAAGCGTTTCCGGATCGAGCGCGATGACGCTCATCCGATCGCCGTAGTCCAGATCGCGCTGCACGATCGTGCGCAGAGAGTCATCACCGTATTCGTCCGCCACCGGCAGCACGATTACGCCGGGCTTTGTGCCGGCAGCGTAGTTCAGCCCGAGCCGCACCCCTGGCGTCGTGGTCGTGTCCTGCGCCCAGGCGATCCCCGGGAGAGTGATGCAGCACAACATCGTCATCAGACAAACGCGGAGCCACCAAGCTTTCCTTCGGTGCCCACTTCCTTGCCGAGCTTTCATCATTTCAGGAATTCGGGGTCAAAGCTGAATACGACTGGGAGTACATCATCGGCAAAACCATCCGGCAGCGGTCCAAACCGGCGCGCGCTCGACGCCGCTTCCACTGCGCCCTGTGCTTCCAGGTCGAAGGAGAAATTGCCCGAGCGCCTCATGAACGTGAGGTCTGAGACAGACCCATCGCGATGTATCAGAAACCTGATTTCCGCCTTGAGACGCGCGTTCGCATTTCTTGGCCTGAAGTTGAGTGCAATCTGCCGCACTATGTTGTTGAGGTACCCTGGAAAAGCGAACTCGATCCCGTCAGTGCGCACCGTTGCGACATCAGTTCCCTTTCCGCCGACTGGTCCGCCGCCCGCCTTGGGCGCCTCGGTCTTTGGCTGGGGAACCGCTTTCGCATCTGCCGCACCAGCTTTTGCAGCAGGCTTCGGCGCACTCGGCGTCGCCCGCGCGGGCGTCTTTTGCGCAGGTTTCGCCTTTGGAAGCGGCATTTCCTTGAGCGTTGACTGTGCTGCACTCGGCTGCGTAACAGGCGTAGTGGCTTGGGCTTGGCCGCTCTTCACCTCTCCGATGGCCCTCTCGCCGGGCGGAGCCGCAACAATATTGACCCGATACATGGGCGGCAGCGCGACCGGTTTGCGCTCCTTGAGCGTGTTGAAGAGGAGCGTTGCGACCGCCGCGTGAAGGATCGCCGAGAGCGTAAACGGGGCAATGTGCCGTGATCCACCCGCTCCGCTCGCCATCCGTCTATTTCACCCCGGGCGGCTCGGCGACGAGACCTATGTCGCCCACCCCGCTAGCTCGCATTATCGCGAGCACTTTCACAACGGAGCCATAGGGAACGCCGTCGTCGGCCCGCAGGTAAACACCACCGCTTCCTCGTCTATTGGCGAGTGCCTTGAAGCTGGAAGAGAATTGAGCCAGGCTCAGACGCGCCTCGTCTACATAGATGGCGCCGCCACGATCGATCGTTACGGTGAGGCCACTCTTGGACTCGAGCGGCCGCGACTGTGCCTTTGGCAGCGTGATGTCCACGCCTCCCTGCATCATCGGCGCTGTGATCATGAAGATGATCATGAGCAGCATCATCACGTCGATGAGACTCACAACGTTGATCTCCGCGTTTAGCACGAGCCGGTCGCGGCCACGCCCCCGACGCGCCACTAGATCCTGCCCTCGCGCACCAGCAACGCGATCAGCTCGGAACCGAAACTCTCCAGCTGCCCTTCGATCTTGTTGAGCCGCGACGCGAAGATGTTGTAAGCGAACACCGCGGGGATAGCCACACTCAAAGCCGCCGCGGTCGCGATCAGCGCTTCGGCAACACCAGGGGCCACAGCTCCGATATTTCCCGATCCCTTCGCTGCGATTCCAACGAAGGCGTCAATGACGCCGAGCACCGTACCGAGGAGCCCGATTAGCGGGCTGACGGACCCGATAGTGGCGAGCGACGGAACCCATCGACTCAGTCTGTCGCGCTCGGAGGTCGTCTCAGCGTCGAGCACGAGCCTGAGGGCTTCGACCTGCGAGCCGCTGAACCTTGCCGCGCGTTCCGATGTCCCCGATAGCGCCGGCGTCGTCTCCTCGATGAAACGCATCGCGCGCTCCATGATCGTCGCCGGCGGTCCGTTGGTTCGACGCGCCATCTGTGCTGCGCCTTCGACGCTGTGGGCGCCAGCGAACTCGTGGGCGAAGGAATAGGTGATGCGCCCAGCGCGACGCAGCTCGTACCACTTGGTGAAGATGATCCCCCAGCTGATCAGAGAGAGAACCACCAGAATGCCGAGGACGATTTTTGTTGCACCGGTGGAGCTGGTCACGAGCTCCATCGGAGAGCTCGGAATTGCCTGCGCGATCTGAAGGATCAGCAGCGGCGTCAAACCGCTACTCCGCTGACTCGTTGCTCGAACCAGGCGAATGTCATCGCCAGTCCCTGCGGGAGCGTCACCTGCGGCCTCCAACCAAGCAGCTCCAGAGCTTTGTCGGCGTTGACGAAAGACTCCTGCTGCTCGCCAGGACGGTGCGGAGCAAGCTCTATCGGTACTTTGGTGCCGGCGATTTCCTGCAGCAGTGTCGCAATCTCGATCACGCTCGTCCCCTTGCCTGTTCCAATGTTGAATGCGCGCGCGTCCAGGCGCCCCTTGGCTGGAAGGGGCTCGGTGGCCGCGAGATACATGGCGCGCGCGACATCACCGACGTAAACGTAGTCTCGCGTCTGACGTCCGTCTCCAAACATCGTGAGCGGCTGATTGCCGAGAATGCGTCCACAGAAGATTGCGACCACTCCCGCCTCGCCGTGAGGATCCTGCCTGGGCCCGTACACGTTGCCAAATCGCAATGAAGAAGAATCCATGTTGTGAACGCGCCCATAGTACGCGAGGTAGTACTCGGCGCTCAGCTTGGCGATAGCGTACGGCGACTCTGGATCCTTCGGGTACGTTTCATAATTGGGCGGGGTGTTGAAATCGCCGTAGAGGACTCCGCCAGTAGAAGTGAACACAACGCGAGCGCCAGAGCCTGCCGCGCGCAACGCCTCCATGAGGTTGAGCGTGCCGACGATATTCACCGTCGCGTCGAAAAGAGGGTCAGCGACGCTCTTCCGAACGTCCATCTGCGCGGCGAGATGAGCGATGACGTCGAAATTCTGCTCCGTCACCAGCCTCACCAGCTCCGGTGAATTCACGCTGATCTCATGAAGCTTCGCCCCGGACGGAACGTTCTCTCGCTTCCCCGAGGAGAAATCGTCGACGATCGAGACTTCCCACCCCTTCTCCAGAAAAAGGTCGGCGACGTGCGAGCCGATGAAGCCGGCTCCCCCGGTAACGAGGACTTTAGGCATCGAGATCGGTCCTCTCCGGAGGAGGCGCGTCCCCCACATCGGTGATCGAGTCGGCGTGCTCAGCCGCGCGCGAATCCCCGCTCTCTCCAAGTGCAAAGAGATATCGAGCGGCGTCGACGACGCCGAGTCCACGACCGTTCGCGGCCGCGGCCTTGAGGCGCACACTCGGCTCGTGCAGGAACTTGTTCATCAGCGCCCTGGAAAAGTGCTCGATCGCTCCCCGCTGTTCCGCCGATAGCGGTCCGATCCGTTTCAGAGCCGCGGCAAGCTCCGCGCTCCGCACCTTCTCCATCTCTTCTCTGAATTCCCGGACGACCGGCACTGCGGATAGACTCGCAACCCAATCCCAGTATGTCCGCACTTCTTCGGCTATGATCAGCTGGGCCGCGGGAATGTCCTCTTCACGCCGCTCGAGATTGGCGGCAGCCGCAGCCCGAAGGTCGTCGAGGTCGTACAGAAAAACGTTGTCGAGGTCTCCGACCGCGGCTTCGACGTCCCTCGGCAGCGCGATGTCCAGAATGCAGAGAGGCTTGTCGCCGCGAGCAGCGACTGCGTCGCGGACGCGAGCTACCGTCACAACGGGGACAGGCGATGCGGTCGAGCAGAGGAGGACATCAACTTCGCTGAGCGACTTCCAGCACTCCTCGTAGTGCATTGCGGTGGCGGCGTGACGCTCCGCCAGCGACTGCGCGCGCTCGAACGTGCGATTGGCCACGATCGCAACCTTAACCCCTTCCTTCTGCAGACACTCGAGTGCTATCTCCGCGACATCGCCGGCGCCGAGTATCATTGCACGGCGCCCTTTCAGACTGCCGAAGATCTTCTTGGCGAGCTGCACGGCGGCGGAGCTGACCGATGCGGCGCCCCGGCCGATTCCTGTTTCTTCCCTCGCCCGGGCGGCAGCGAGAAGCGCGCTCTGGAACATTCTATTGAGGATCGGCCCGGACTCGTCGCGACACTCCTCCCACGCGTCCTTCACCTGGCCGTGTATCTGCGATTCTCCGAGTATCATGGACTCGAGTCCCGAGGCGACTCCGAAGAGGTGCGAGGCAACATCGCGGTCGCGGCGCAAATAGATGAATTGCGAGGCGTCCTTGCCCAGCCGCGCCGACAGAATCTCAGTGATGCGCGCAATCGAATCCCCGTTCTGTTCGACCGCGTATATCTCGGTACGGTTACACGTCGATAGCACTACGCCCTCGCGGATCAGACCGGCATTGCGCAGCTGAGCGAGCTCGCGAACGGCTTCCTGCGGGCGAAAGGTGAGCTTCTCCCGCACCTCGATGGGCGCCGTCACGTGACTTACCCCGGCGACGATCACCGCCACGTATCCACCTTCTCAGTGAAGGACCCGTCTTCGACGGAGCTGCAGAAGTCGTCGGCGATCAGCTTGGGCGCCGCGTCCCGCCAGCGCTCATCGCCACCGGCGATCAGTCGTGACCGCAATCCACGCAGGGCCGAGACAGCGCGTCCGTAACGCGCGTCGAACCGCTTGGCGATCGCGTCGCGAATTCTGGCCGCCGCACCCGGCACACCGCCGGCGGAGACCGCGATGGTGACATCGCCTGAGCGGTGCAGCGCCATCGTGTGGAAGTTTCCCTCGTCAGGAAAGTCGGTGATGTTGACCAGCTTCCCCTGCTTGTGGGCGTCGACAGCGATTTGCGCATTCACTTCGCG
>JANMWS010000088.1:0-61969 GCA_031394125.1 Gemmatimonadales bacterium | reverse complement strand
CAGCGACCCGCGGCAGGTTGCGAGAATCTCCTGTCCAATCCCAAGCGCCGACCGGCCCTCGGACCCGCTGCCCAGAATTATGGCGATGAGCTCGCTCGAGCTAAGAGCCTGTGCGCCGTGTGTTCGCAGCCGCTCCCGAGGGCGCTCGGTAGTGGGAAGCTCTCGAATCGTGAGTGCCATGCATTCTCCGGTTAATTGAAGCCGGAGGATGACGAGACGCTGTAGAGGAGCCGGCACCAGCATCGACCGTCTGTCATCGGCTTTGTGCTGCGGCATCATTTGCATCTAGGACGGAGGGTTCAACACCGATGCTCCGGAAAAAAGCCGGATCCTTCGGACCGGCTCCAAATGGCGGTATGGATCCGTTCTCGAGAGCAGTGATTTTTTGTTGTTTCGTGTAAACCCTCCGTCCTAGGATGCCTAAGGCCGTATCCGAAGCACCCGTGATACGCTAAGATAGACCCGCTTTCACGAACGATCTCAGGCAGGCGGTCACTATTCCGAGAGGCACATGACGACTCGCTACACGAATTTGCGGCTCGCAACGTTTATCATTGTGGCCCTTGTCGTTGCCGCTTTCTCCCCGATCCGGACGGACTCCAGCCGAAAAGCGCCCTCCCGGTATCTTTACGTCTGGGCAGGCAGCGGAAATGACACGACACCCGGCGTCGATGTCATCACCGTTCTGGATGCAGATCAGTCGAGCCCGCGATACGGCTCCGTGCTCGCAGCGCTCACCGTCGATTCCGCTGGACGCATGCCCCATCACACCGAGTTCGCCCTACCAGCAAAGGGTCCGTTTTTCGCCAACGACTTCAGCGGCAACAAGTCATTCCTGATTGACTACTCCCGGCCGACTGCTCCTCGGCTCTCTGGACACGTCGGGATAGTTCCGGATGGATACAAGTTGCACTCCTTCGCGCGGCTCGAGAATGGACACGTCATCGCAACGGTACAGTTCGGTGACTCGAGCTTAGCGGGCAGACCCGGTATGCTGGCGGAATTCGACGACGCTGGGAAGCTCGTTAGAACCGGATCGGCGCGAGATCAGGGCTTTCCTGGGGCGCGAATCCGAACGTATGCGCTCACTCTCCTGCCCGCCATCGACCGCGTTGTGACTACCAGCAGTCCGATGGATAGTGAGCAGACCGCGCACGTCATTCAGGTATGGCGCCTGTCGGATCTCAAGCTGCTCAAGACGCTGCCAATGCCCGACAACGGGAGAGATTCCTCACACAAGTACCCCTTCGAAGTGCGAACCCTGTCGGACGGTCGGAGCGCCCTGATCAACACCTATTTCTGCGGGTTCTTCAGGCTTACTGGAGTTGAAGCAGACCCGAAGGTCGAGCGCGTACTCGCACTACCGCTTCCGCGGAACATCGGATGCTCGGTACCAGTGATAGCGGGACACTTCATGGTAATGCCGATTGCCTACGCCCATCGCTACGCGACCATCGACATATCCGATCCAGCACACATCCGAGAGGTGGCGTCGTTTCCCACCGACACAACCTTCTTTCCACACTGGGCCGCCGCCGACGCAGGTAGTGATCGCCTGGTCTTCACCGATCAGGGAGAAGGCCCACCCAAAGTGGTGCTCGCCCATTTCGATCGCTCGACGGGTCGCCTTGCCTGGGATGAGCGGTTTCGGGATCCGGGATCACGTAGTCCCGGCGTGAGCTACCACCGTGCCCAGTGGCCAAATGGCCTGAAGGGAATGCTCATGCCTCACGGAGCGTTGTTCGTTCCCTAGGATCCGGGCCGCTCCCACTCACGCGACTCGGCGGACCGGAACAAGGCGTCTATCACGGCCATGTTTCCAATCGCATCCTCTAGGGAGACAGGGACGCGGCCGACCCCGCGAATAGCTTTCGAAAAGGCATCCGCCTGGAGGGCGTATTGGTCCACCGGTGGAAACGTGATCCTCTCGATCCCACCGCCCGCCAGATCGCTACCGTCGTCCACGAAAATCCGACACTCGTCGGCTGGTGGGGCGTTGAAGGGAATCTCGACGGCGATGCGCCCCTTCGTACCCAATATCTGCATGGTCTGATACGGCACCAGCTGAGTGGCGCAGCTGAACGTCGCCTGTCCCTTCTCGAAACGCAGCAGTCCTGACGTCAACCGATCGATCTTCATTTCAGGATCACGCTCGATCAATCCAACGACCTCTGTCGGCTCAGCGCCGAAGAGCCACCGCGCAATCGTTATCGGATAGCAGCCGACGTCCATCAACGCCCCGCCGCCCCACTCTACCCGACTGCGGATGTCGGCGGGATCGCGCCGATAGTAGCTGAAGTGACCCGCGATCAGGCGCAGCTCGCCGATCCTTCCAGACGCGACAATCTTTTTCACTTCGAGCCACTGCGGATGCGTCCGGACCATGAACGCCTCGCCGATCTGGACTCCGGTCCTGTCGCGAGCCTCGAGCAACTGGAGCGCTTCCCGCGCCGTCAATGCAATCGGCTTCTCGCACAGCACGTGCTTGCCCTTCTCGGCCGCGCGTATTGACCACGGCACGTGCAGATGATTCGGCAAGGGGTTGTAGATCGCCTCGATGTCGGGATCGTCGATCAGCTCCTGATACGAGCCGTACGCCCGGGGAATGCCCAGGTCATGCGCGGCTGCCCGCGCCTTGGCAATATCCCGCGATGCAATAGCGACCACTTTTGCCAGCGCGCTTCGGCGCATGCCGGGGATGACTTTTTTCAGCGCGATGTTGGCGGCGCCGAGTATCCCCCAGCGAACCGGCGCGATTCGCTCGTCGCTCACTTCGGTTCGTTTTGCATTGCGGACAACTGGCATCTATGACGGAGGGTTAACGCGGATGCTCCGGAAAAGGGCCGGATGCTCCGGATCCTCTCCAAATGGCGATATGGTTCCGTTCGCGAGGGCTGCAATTTTTTGTTGGTACGTGGAAAGACTGGGTAGGCGGTCTGAAGCATCCTGAGCGGCAGTTCCCAAGAAGCATCCGGCCTTTTTCCGGAGCATCCGTGTTAAACCTTCGTCCTAGATGCCAGTGGGCCGAGGTCTTTCGAACCGCTATAGCGTCTGTCCGTGACACTTCTTGAACTTCTTCCCGGACCCGCACGGACAAGGATCATTCCGCCCGACATTGCTCCAATCTGCCTGCCCACCGGGCGCTCCCGCATTACCTAGCGCCGTTCCGGCAGCCATCGCCTTGCTTAGAGAGGAGCTCTTTCCTCCGACGTGCACCGTCGGCTCCGGACGAACGGCGGTCCCACGCTCGGAGGCTTCCGGCGGGCCGATGTCGAGAGTCGCATCCGTCCCCCCTTCGTCGCCGGCTGGCACATCTTCGAGCACGCCCAGGGCATTGAACCGCCTCGTCGGCGCGCTCGGCCCCCTCGGCCTCGGCGCGCCGTTTCCACCAGCGTCGTCGTCCCCGCTCAGGAACATCGGCGGCAACGGCCTCGGCTGCTCGAAAGTTATCTGCGCGCGGAGGAATCTTTCCGTGAATGTGTTGTGGATGTCGCCCATCAGATCCACGAACATGTTGTACGCCTCGTGCTTGTACTCGATGAGCGGGTCCTTCTGGCCCCACGAGCGATAGCCGATAGCGTTGCGGAGCTGGTCGAGATCGTAGAGATGATCCTTCCACTTCTCGTCGAGCACGTGGAGCATCACCAGCGAGAGCAGCTGATCGGAGTACTCGGCCAGGCTCGCGAGCTTGTCGGCGAATGCTTTGCGTCCCGCCTCGATGGCTCGCGTCTCGGCATCTTCCTCGCTCGTCGGAAGGCTGCCGTCCTCGAACCCGGGAACGGAGAGCATGTAGTGCATCAGCAGATCCTGACGCACCAGCGCGAAGTCCCATTCTTCCTGGGAATCGAACGTGTTCAGCATGTTCTCGACGCGCTTCGAGACACCTTTCTCGATCATCTTCTCGGCTTCCGACTTCAGCTCTTCCCCACCCTCGAGCGCGAACGAGCGAAGCGAGTAGATCACCTCGCGCTGCTGATTCATCACGTCGTCGTATTCGAGCAGCCGCTTGCGCGACTGGAAGTTTTGGAGCTCGACGCGCTTCTGCGCCTGCTCGATGGAGCGCGTGATCAAAGAGTGCGTTAGCATTTCCCCTTCTTCCGCGCCCATTCGGTCCATCAGCTTGGCGATGCGGTCCGAGCCGAAAAGCCGCATGAGGTCGTCTTCGAGCGAGAGAAAGAATTGGGATGCTCCCGGATCCCCCTGACGTCCGGCACGGCCGCGCAGCTGCCGGTCAATGCGACGCGACTCGTGACGCTCGGACCCGATGATGTGCAGCCCGCCCCACTCGACGACGTCGACAATCTGATTTTCGTCGTCCTTCCGCTGCGATGGCTTCGATTCAGTGACGCCCGGCCCGAGCTTAATGTCGGTTCCGCGGCCAGCCATGTTGGTGGCAATCGTCACCGCGCCCGGCTGACCCGCACCCGCAACGATCTCGGCTTCGCGCTGATGGTACTTGGCGTTTAGAACGTTGTGCGGAATCCCCGCGCGCTTGAACATGCGCGACAGCGTCTCCGACACTTCGACGCTCACCGTTCCGACGAGCACCGGAAACGCGAGTCCGTGGAGTCGCTGCGTTTCCTCGAGGATTGCGTTGTACTTCTCACGACGTGTCTTGTAGACGAGGTCCTGCCTGTCGTCGCGAATGACAGGTTGGTTAGTCGGGATGACCGACACCCCGAGCTTGTAGATCTCGTGGAACTCCGTCTCTTCCGTCTCGGCAGTACCGGTCATGCCGGCCAGCTTCTCGTAGAGCCGGAAATAATTCTGAATGGTGATCGTGGCCAGAGTCTGCGTCTCGCCTTTGACCTGGACGCCTTCCTTGGCCTCGACTGCCTGATGCAGCCCTTCCGACCAGCGACGGCCGTGCATCGTGCGGCCGGTGAATTCGTCGACGATCAGGACCTGTCCTTCCTGCACCACGTAGTTGACGTCGCGCTCGAACAGCGCGTGCGCGCGCAGCAGCTGGTGCACGATGTTCAGGCGCTCGCTCCTTGCGGCGTAATCCCGATTGAGCTTGTCGCGCGCCGCTAGCTTCTCCGCCGGAGTCATGTCCGGATCGTGATCGATCGCATGAACTTCCTGCGACAGATCTGGCAGCACGAATTCGTCATGCGCCTCGGGCGACATGAAATCGACGCCCGCATCGGTGAGGTGAACCGTGTGGCCCTTCTCGTCGAGGACGTAGAGCATGTCGTTCTCGATGTCCCGGTACTGCTGTTTCCCGGCGGGCAGGCGGCGATCGGAGATGTGCTGCAGCTCCATCTTCTGCACGAGCTGCTTGGCGCCGGTTTCCTGGAGCACCTTCAACAGCCGCTTGTTCTTCGGGCCGCCGAGCTGCGCCTTGTACAGATTGACCGCCGCTTCGTCATTGTCGCCCGCCTCGAAAGCTTTCTCGCCGGCGGCGACGAGCGAGTTCACGAGATCGGTCTGCCTGCGGACCAGTCGCGCCACGGCTGCGTTGTGCTGCGCGTACTCGGCGTCGCTCTCGTTGCCAACCGGGCCCGAGATGATTAGCGGTGTGCGCGCCTCGTCGATGAGCACCGAGTCCACTTCGTCGACGATCGCGTACACGTGGTTGCGCTGAACTCTCTGTTCCAGCGACTGCACCATGTTGTCGCGCAGATAGTCAAAGCCGAACTCGTTGTTCGTCCCGTACGTGATGTCGCATTCGTAAGCCGCGCGCCGCTCCTGCGTGCCGGCTTCGCTGTCATCGATGCAGCCAACGGTCAGACCGAGATACTTGTAGACGTGTCCCATCCACTCCGAGTCGCGCCGAGCGAGGTAGGAGTTGACGGTGATCAGGTGCGCGCCCTTCCCGGGCAGCGCGTTCAGGTACAACGGCAGCGTCGCTACCAGCGTCTTTCCTTCACCGGTCGCCATCTCGGCGATCCGGCCCGTGTGGAGCTGGATGCCACCCATCAGCTGCACGTCGTACGGAACCATGTTCCAGTCCATTTCCTGACCGGTTACCGTAACCTTGCTACCCACCAGGCGGCGCGCCGCCTCACGAGCCGTCGCGAAAGCTTCCGGCAGCAGCTCGTCGAGGACTTCAGCGATCGCCGTCCGAAGCTCGGCCTCCACGCCGCCGCGCCCGTCTACGCCGCTCAGCTCGTTGTCGATCTGTTCGCGCTCGGCCGGATCGCTAGCGACGCGCTTGCGGTCGCGCAGCTCGGCGATGCGCGCCTCGATTCCGGTCGTTACCTCACGGATCCGCGCGCGAAACTTCTCGGTCTGGCCGCGAAGGTCTTCCTCCGAAATGGTCTGGAGGCGGGCGTACTGCTCGTTGATCTCATCCACGATCGGCTGAACGCGCTTGCGCTCACGATCGTGGCGAGTTCCGAACACTCCGCTCAGCAGTCCTGTCAACGCCATTTACTGGTTTTCCTCAACAAGCAGTCACTCAACATCAACGATAGAGCCCGCGAGCTTCGATGAACCTCTCGACGCTTTCGGGCACGAATCCCTTGATCGATTTCTTTGCGCGCCGCCGCTCTCTGATCTCGGTGGAAGACACATCCACCCGTCGCGTCGACACCGTAATAACACCATCCTCCGCGCCTTCCTTCCCGACTCCAGCGCTACCCGATCTTCCCATCGCGGCAAGGGTAGCCAGCTCGCGAATCCGCTGCGGATGGCGCCACAGCGGAAAGCCCGCCAATGCGTCCTCCCCCATCAAAAGAAAGAGCTGCGCCCCCTTGAATCTCTCCGCCAGGTGCTCCAGCGTGTCAACCGTGTAAGATAACCCTTTGCGGTTGATTTCTGCGTCGTCCACGGCGTAATTCGCGTCGTCAGCGATCGCGAGCCGCACCATCTCCAGTCGGTCCTGGGCTGACGCGACCGGCGGAGTCCCAACCTTGAATGGCTGCGCCCACACCGGTATGAAAATCAGTCTGTCGAGGTTGAGCGCCTCGCGTGCATCGGCAGCCAGAAGAAGGTGACCGATGTGGGGTGGATCGAAGGTGCCGCCGAAGACCCCAATTCGCATTGTTCTACGTCGCCGGCGTAGCTGGCGCGGGGCCGCACGCCCTGTTGGCGTCGCGGTCGTTGGGGTACGACTTGCGCATCGCATCACAAAGGTCGCGCGCGTCCTCGGTGTACTTGATCGCGCGATACGCCTCCAGCAAGCTCAGGTACGCGTCCTTCGCCTTCGGCGCGTTCGGGTGAAGCCGGATCACGTCCTTGAAGTAGAGAATCGCTGAGTCAAATGCCTTTCTCTTCAGGTAGAGATACCCGGTGGTGTAGTCCTTCTGCGCCAGCCATTCGTCGAGCTTGTTGATCTCCTTCTTCGCCGGCTCAGCAAATGGAGACTCAGGATAGCTCGCGAGAAGGGACTGATACGCGGTTAGCGCGTTCTTCCCGTAAGTTGCGTCGAGCTCGGGATGTCTCCACTCCTCCTGGTAGGCGCGGGCCGAGAGATAGAGCGCGTCATCCACGAGACTGTCCTGCGGAAAGGCGTCGATCAGGCGATTGTACGTAGCGGCGGCAAGCAGATTCTCTCCCAGCTTGTTCTGGGATTGCGCGAGGTAGTAGAAGGCCAGCGGCAGCCGTGGATCGCGCGCCGGCAAGTCGAGCGTAAGCTTCTCGAACGCCTTGGCGGCGTTGTCGTAGTGACGCGCTTTGTACTCCGCCGTCGCTGCCTGGTAGAGCTTGTCGGTGCTCGGGTAGATCTTGGGATCGAAGGCGGGCTTGCACGCCAGCGGTGGCGCGAGCAGCATGGCGAGCAATAGGGGTCTGAATCTCAACATCCGAATGATATTACCTCTGCCGTCGAGCATGTTCATGCGGAAGGGCGTCCGATGGAATGGTATCGCACGCCCAGCTCCCGCATCTTCTCGACGTCGTAAAGATTGCGGCCATCGACGATGACCGGCTGCTTGAGCGTGCGCTTTACCCGCTCGAAATCCGGATGGCGGTATTCGTTCCAGTCCGTTACCACGACCAACGCGTCCGCGCCGACGAGCGCATCATAATTAGTCTCTGCATAATCTATTCGGTTGCCGAGCAAACTCCGGGCGTGGTCGAGGGCGGCAGGATCGTGCGCGCAGACAGATACTCCCTCCTCCAGCAGCGCCTCGATCAGCGTCAGGGCAGGCGCCTCACGCATGTCGTCCGTTCCGGCCTTGAAGGCGAGGCCCCAGACCGCCACTCGGCGGCCGGATAGCTCGTCCCCGAGTGCGCAACGGATCTTCGCCAGGAGGATCGTCTTCTGACGCTCGTTGGCCGATTCGACCGCCGCCAGCACATCGAGTGGCACCCCGGACTCAGCCCCCATCCTGACCAGCGCTTTTACGTCCTTCGGGAAACAAGACCCACCGTAGCCCGGGCCAGGAAACAGAAACGACTGGCCGATGCGGGAATCACTTCCGATGCCGCGCCTCACAAAGTCGACGTTCGCGCCGACCTTGTCGCAAAGGTTGGCGATCTCATTCATGAACGAAATGCGTGTCGCCAGCATACCGTTGGCCGCGTATTTGGTCATTTCCGCCGATGAAATGTCCATCAGCAGAACCGGCTTTCCGGTGCGGACGAAGGGAGCGTAGAGGTCCGTCATCACTCTCCGTCCGTGAGCGGAGTCGACGCCGAGCACAACCCGATCGGGGCGCATGAAATCCTCGACGGCGTCGCCTTCCTTCAGGAATTCGGGATTGCTGCAAACATGAAACGGGAACTTTGCTTCCTTCGCGACCACCGCCTTCACCTTAGCCGCGCTTCCGACCGGAACAGTCGATTTGGTCACGACCACGACCTCTTTCGTCATGTGCCGGCCAATCAGCTCCGCAACCTGCAGAACGTACTTGAGATCCGCGGCTCCGTCTTCCCCGGGGGGCGTTCCCACAGCTATGAAGACGACATCCGCCGACCCGATCGCCTCCGGCAGGTCCGTCGTGAACGAGAGTCGCTGCTCTTTCTGATTCCGCTCGACGAGCGCCTCCAGTCCGGGCTCGTAGATCGGAATGTCGTTTTTCTTGAGCCGCTCGATTTTCTTGTTATCGATGTCCGCGCAGCACACACTGTTGCCGGTCTCGGCGAGACAGGCGCCTACGACGAGTCCGACGTAGCCGGTTCCAATTACTGAAATGTTCACGAGCTGATCGAGTTAGGCAGTTGCGTAGGATGCAGCTGATGCGAGCGAGACGATCTTGCCCTTCCCCTTCGTGAGCTTTGCCGTCGCATTACGCGTATCGACAACTACTCCGGCGAGATCAACCACCCGCTGGTAGTCGACAGACGAATGGTCGGTGACGATCACCACCGCGTCGGCGCCCTTGATCTCCTTGTCCGTGAGCGCCACGCTCGTGTGCTCGCGTCCGTCCTCACGGTATTTCGGTACGTAAGGATCGTGATACGACACTTTCGCGCCCTGCGCCTCGAGGAGCCGAATCACGTCGAGTGCGGGACTCTCGCGCATGTCGTCGATGTCCTTCTTGTAGGCGACGCCAAGGACGAGTATACGGCTTCCATTGACGGCCTTTTTCTCTTCATTGAGCGCCTGCGCAACCTTGCGCACGACGATCGCCGGCATTTCGCTGTTGATCTCGCTAGCCAGATCGATGAACCGCGTCTTGTAGTTGAGGGTCCTCATCTTCCAGGCGAGGTAGTGCGGATCGAGAGGAATGCAGTGTCCGCCGATCCCCGGGCCGGGCGTGAACTTCATGAATCCGAACGGCTTCGTTGCGGCCGCTTCGATGACTTCCCAGACATTCACGCCCAGCTTGTCGCACACGATCGCCATCTCGTTCACGAGGCCGATGTTGACCGAACGGAAGGTGTTCTCCAGCAGCTTCACCAGTTCCGCTGTCTCCGTACTGGAAACAGGCACGATCGTGTCGAGACACGTCGCGTAGAGCGCGGAAGCGATCTCCGTGCAGGCGGAAGTTATTCCGCCGACGATCTTCGGAGTGTTCTTGGTGTTCCAGACCGGATTGCCGGGATCCACTCGCTCGGGGCTGAAGGCGAGGAAGACATCCTCTCCAACTCGGAGCCCCGCAGCTTCTAGCTTGGGCTGCATCAACTCTCGCGTGGTCCCCGGATAGGTCGTGCTCTCCAGGATCACTACGACGCCGGGCCGGCAGTTGCGGCCAATCGCATCCGCCGCCGCGATCACGAAACCCATGTCCGGGTCGCGTGTCTTGGCGAGTGGAGTGGGGACGGCGATCGAGATTGCGTCCATGTCCCGCATTCTTGACTCGTCGGCCGTCGCTTCGAACTTCCCAGCCTTCACCAGGCGGGCCACTTCCGCGCTCGGCACATCCTGGATGTGCGACTTTCCGGAATTCAGCGCTTTCACGACACGCTCGCTCACGTCGTAGCCGATCACTTTGAATCCCGCCCGTGCAAATTCCAGCGCGAGCGGGAGTCCCACGTAACCGAGCCCGACGACCCCGACACAGGCAGTTCTCTTATCTATTTTCGCGAGAAGCTGATCCTTTAATCCCACGTTGGACACTCTATGGAGTATAGTTGTCAGCGGCCGTAAAAACCGCGCACGGCTTCGATCACTTCATCCAGCTGTGACTGCTGCAGCTCCGGATAGACCGGCAGCGAAATGACTTCTTTCGTCGCTTTCTCGCTTTCCGGATAGGCGCCGCGCTTGTAACCCAGATACTCGAAGCAGGGCTGCAGGTGGAGCGAGAGCGGATAGTAAATCGCGGAGCCGATCCCCTTCGCCTTGAGGTGCGCCTGCAGATCCTCTCTACGAGCAACGCGCAGAGTGTACTGGTTGTAGATGGACTCGTTCGCAGGATCGATCGTCGGCGTTCGCACACCTTCGACGTCGGCGAACGCGGCGTCGTAGTACGCGGCGTTCTTGCGCCGCGCCGCGCTCCACGACGAGAGCATTGGAAGCTTCGCCAAGAGAATCGCAGCCTGAAGCGCGTCGAGCCTGCTGTTGTAACCGACCTCTTCGTGGTAGTAGGTCTTGAGCCCGCCGTGAGTTCGAAGGCGACGAAGGCGAGTAGCGATGTCGTCGCTTTGTGTCACGACCATTCCGCCATCGCCATACCCACCGAGGTTCTTCGACGGAAAAAAGCTGAACGTTCCGATCGTCGCGGCTTCCCCGGCCATCACCCACTTATCGTTGACCTTGCGGCGCGCTCCAATCGACTGCGCCGCGTCCTCGATTACGGGGACATCGCCCGCCGCATCCACGATGGATTCGATCGGCGCCATCTGACCGAACAGATCTACCGCAATGATCGCCCGCGTCGACGGCTTGACCGCCGCCGCAATCGTATCGCCGGAAAGATTGAAGGTGTCGGGATTGATGTCCGCGAACACGGGACGCGCGCCAACGTTGTGAACGGCGCCGGCTGTCGCGAAGAACGTGAACGGCGTGGTCAGGACCTCTTCGCCGCGACCGATGTCGAGGGCCCGAAGAGCAAGGAGAAGCGCGTCGGTTCCGTTTGCGCAGCCGATCGCGTGCGTCACCTGAGAAAGCTTGGCGACTTCGCGCTCAATACGCTCGACGGGCTCGCCAAGAATGAACGCCTGGTCCTCGACGACCTTCATCATCGCGTTCACCACCGAATCGCGGATCGTCGCGTGCTGTGCTTTCAGATCAAGAAGCGGTACCGCCATCTACTTTATGTCTCCAATGCGTTCGGAATGAGCCCTTAAAGATACATGAGTCGGGCTCATACTTGGGCACGAAGAGGCAGCGGAACCTCGCGTCCAGTCTTGGCGGATTCGTAGATGCCAAGAATCAGCTCCAGCGACTTCCGCCCGGCCCGGCCGTCGGTGTCTGGCTTGGCCTCACCTCTCAGCACCGAGAGCACGTTTCTGTAGTAGCCCTGGTGACCGAGCCCATAAACGTTGGGAGGATTGGTATTCGCGCTCTCGACGAGTTTATCGTCGTCGTCGTACTCCGCGAATTCCCAGTGCTCGATCTTGTTGACCGCTGTTCCACCGATCTTCGCCGAGCCCTTCTCACCAAGGATGGTGATCGAGCCCTCCAGATTTCGTGGATACGCGAGCATGGTGACCTCGATGGTACCGAGCGCGCCCGAACGAAATTTTAGGATGGCGATTCCAGTGTCCTCGGTCTCGATGCGCCTGGCGAGGGTCGCCGTTTTCGCCATAACGCTCTCCACCGGTCCCATCAGCCACTGGACGAGGTCGACGTAGTGCGATGCCTGATTCATGAAGGCTCCGCCGTCGAATTCCCACGTCCCGCGCCACGGGGCCTGATCGTAGTACTCCTGCGGACGCGCCCAGTGGACCGTGCAGTTCGCCATGTAAATGCGGCCAAAACGATTCCGATCGACTGCCCGCCTCAACAATTGAATCGGAGGATTCAGTCTGTTCTGCTTCACCACGAAGAGTTGAACGCCGGCCTTGTCGCAGGCGTGAACCAGTGCGTCGGCTCCAGTAAGGGAGATCGCCATCGGCTTTTCCATCACGACGTGTTTTCCGGCTTGTGCCGCGGCGACTCCCTGCTCTGCGTGCAGCCCGGAAGGAGTCGCTATAGTCACCACGTCCGCTTTGCTCTCCGCCAGCATTCGCTCGTACGACGTGAAATGCGGAACATTCCACTCCGACCCAGCCTGCTTGGCTCGCTCGGCGTCCGTGTCCGATACGGCAACCAGCTCGAGCCCATCGATCCTATCAATGGCCTCGAAGTGGTTCCCGCTGATGCGCCCACACCCGACGAGCGCGATTCTGAATGTTTTCCCGGAGCTCACTTATGCGGTTCTCCTCAGCTTCTCGCCATCGAGCCGATACTTGGTCCCACACACCTTGCAGTTGGTCGGATCCTCGTCGGATAGCCGCTCTCCGCACTGGCACATCCAGCCCATCTGGCGAGCGGGAACTCCGACCATCAACGCGTAGGCGGGAACGTCGCGAGTGATCACGCTTCCCGCGCCCACGAACGCGTACTCGCCCAGCGTTACTCCGCAGATGATCGTCGCGTTGGCCCCAATGGTCGCACCACGCCCAACCAGCGTCTTCTTGTATTCGTTCTTGCGCGACACGTGGCTGCGCGGGTTTATCACATTGGTGAAGACCATCGATGGGCCGCAGAATACGTCGTCCGACAGCTCTACTCCCTCGTACACGGAGACGTTGTTCTGAATCTTGACGTTGTTCCCGATCCTGACGCCGTTCATCACCACGACGTTCTGACCGAGAGAGCAGCGCTCACCGATCACGGCGCCGCCGAGCACGTGGCAGAAATGCCAGACCTTGGTGTCGGCGCCAATCTGTGCGCCCTCGTCCACATACGCGGACTCGTGAATGAATGGCTTCGCCATCAGACGCCAGCTTCCTTCGGAATTCTCGCGTGCCACTCCTGCAGCGAGAGCACCGACGGCGCCCTCGACCTCTGAGAGAGGATGGCGTCGCAGGCCGCGCTCGCCGCTGAGAGCGTCGTCGTGTACGCCACTCGATTGGCTATCGCCGCCTGCCGCATCGAGTAGTCGTCCCGCTGCGATTCTTTCCCGAGCGGAGTGTTGATGAGCAGCTGTATGTCGCCGTTGAGCATCATGTCCATCCCGTTCGGCCGGCCCTCGTGAAGCTTGAGCACGGTGTCCACCGGAATTCCGCGACCCCGCAAATGCTTCGCCGTGCCACTCGTGGCGAAGAGCTTGAATCCCATCTCCTGGAACCGTCTCGCAATCGGTGTAACGGAGTTCTTGTCCGAGTTGTTGACCGTGATGAAGATCCCGCCTTCGCTGGGCAGCACGTTGTCCGCCGCGAGCTGCGCCTTGCCGAACGCGCTGCCGAACGAGTCGGAGATTCCCATCACTTCTCCGGTCGATCTCATCTCGGGGCCAAGGATCGGGTCGAACTCGCGAAACTTGTTGAACGGAAACACGGCCTCTTTGACGGAGATGTACGCCGGCGCGACTTCCTCCGTGAAGCCGATATCATCCAGCGTCTCGCCGAGCATCACTCGCGCGGCGATCGACGCCAGCGGAACTCCGATCGCTTTCGAGACGAAAGGAACCGTCCGGCTGCCCCGCGGATTGACCTCGAGCACGTATACCTGCCCGTCCTTGAGCGCGTACTGGACGTTGATGAGCCCGACGACCTTCAACGCTTTGGCCAGCGCGACAGTGTGCTGTCGCATCTCCTCGATGTGCTCTTCGTCTATGAGATACGGCGGGAGAACGCACGCGGAATCGCCGGAGTGAATGCCAGCATCTTCGATGTGCTGCATCACGCCGCCAATCACCACTCGCTCCCCGTCCGAAATCGCATCGACGTCAGCCTCGAACGCGTCCTCGAGGAACCGATCGATCAGAACCGGCTTGTCCTCGGACACAATTGCGGCCCGTGCGAAGTATTCGGCGAGCGATTTCTCGTCGTACACGATCTCCATCGCGCGGCCACCGAGCACGTACGAGGGACGCACGAGCACCGGGTAGCCGATTCTCCTGGCCGCGGCCACCGCCTCATCGAGGCTTGTCGCGGTCCCGTTCTCCGGCTGCTTGATTCCCAGTTCACGCGCGATCTTGTCGAAGCGCCGGCGATCCTCAGCGATGTCGATCGCATCCGGCTGGGTGCCAAGAATCCGCACACCTGCTTTGGACAGCCCGCTCGTGAGCTTGAGCGGCGTCTGTCCACCAAGCTGAACGATCACTCCCAAAGGCTGCTCGCGCTCGACGATGTCCAGCACGTGCTCGAGTGTGAGCGGCTCAAAATACAGCTTGTCCGATATGTCGAAGTCGGTCGAGACGGTCTCCGGATTCGAGTTGATCATGATCGTTTCGTATCCCTGCTCGCGAAGCGCGAGCGCCGCTCGAACGCAGCAGTAGTCGAACTCCACACCCTGGCCGATTCGATTGGGGCCGCTGCCGAGAATCACGACCGATTGCTGCTCCGTTCTGGGCGCTTCGCTCTCTTCGTCGTAGCTGCTGTACAGATACGGCGTCGCCGAGGGGAATTCGCCCGCACACGTATCGACCATCTTGTAGGCGGGAACGATGCCGAACCCTATTCGTCTCGCCCTCGTTGCCGGCTCCGACTCGCCGCGCAGATCGCCGAGCTGCCGGTCGGAGAAGCCCATCCGCTTCATTTGCCGCAGAACATCCTTGTCGATGTTCGGAAGCTTTGCGTACGCGCGTTCAGCGTCCAACAATTCCGCCAGCTGCGAGAGGAACCAGCAATCGATGCCGGTGAGCTCGTTGATCTCGTTCACCTCCAGCCCCGCCTGGAGCGCGCGCTTGATCTGGAAGATTCGCTCCGGCGTCGGCTGCCTCAGTGCGCCGCGCAGCGCCTCAAGTGTGTCCTCCTCGAGGCGGTCGTCAGCCAGAGTTCGAGCAGTGACCCAGCCGGAGCGCCCGATCTCCAGAGCGCGAAGCGCCTTCTGAAACGCTTCCTTGAACGTGCGCCCGATCGCCATTGACTCGCCGACGGATTTCATCTGCGTCGTCAGGCGAGGGTTGGCGGCGCGGAACTTCTCGAAAGCAAAGCGCGGGCATTTCACGACCACGTAGTCGAGCACCGGCTCGAATGAAGCCGGCGTGGTCCCAGTGATGTCGTTCGGGATCTCGTCGAGCCGGTATCCGACCGCGAGCTTGGTGCCGATGCGCGCGATCGGAAATCCAGTCGCCTTTGATGCGAGGGCGGACGACCGGGAAACACGCGGGTTCATTTCGATCACCAGCATCTCCCCATCCCGCGGATTGATCGCGAACTGGATGTTGCATCCGCCAGCCTCGACGCCGATCTCCCGGATGACGGCGACGGCTGCATCGCGCATAAGCTGGTACTCGCGATCGGTCAGCGTCATCGCTGGTGCAACGGTGATCGAGTCGCCGGTGTGGACTCCCATTGGGTCGATGTTCTCGATGGAGCACACGATCACTACGTTGTCGGCACCGTCCCGCATCACTTCCAGCTCGAATTCCTTCCAGCCTATGACGCTCCGCTCGATCAGGACCTGAGTGACGGGCGAAAGGTCGAGCCCGCGCCGGACGATGTCCTCGAGCTCCTGCCGGTTGTAGGCGATCCCGCCACCGGTGCCGCCCAGCGTGAACGCCGGCCGTATGATCGCGGGAAATGCGGTGCGCTCCACGATCTCGAGCGCCTCGTCGAGCGTGGTCGCGGTTTCGCCCTGCGGAACCGCCAGACCAATCCGCCGCATCGCCTCGCCGAACAGCTTCCTGTCCTCAGCCATTGCGATCGCGCGCGCGTCGGCGCCGATCAATTCGACGCCATACTTCTCGAGAACGCCACTCTCAGCGAGCTTCATCGCCACGTTGAGCGCGGTCTGCCCGCCCATGGTCGGAAGCAACGCGTCGGGCCGCTCCTTGGCGATCACCAATTCGACGTACTCGGGTGTCACCGGCTCGATGTAGGTCCGATCCGCGATTTCGGGATCGGTCATGATCGTCGCCGGATTCGAGTTGACGAGAATGACCTCGAAGCCTTCTTCGCGAAGAGCCTTCGCCGCCTGGGTTCCGGAATAATCGAACTCCGCGCCCTGCCCGATGATGATCGGGCCGGAGCCGATTACCAGAATTCGGTGGATATCCGTGCGCTTAGGCATACAGTCCGGCGTGGTTCATCGACCAAAGGTAGCGAACTGGTGTTGGGTGAGGTACAAAGGCTTGAACTGCAACAGAACGGGTGCGAGACGCCAGTAGCATAGATGCCAGTTGCGAGTTCACTACGTCGGGACGCCACCGGTGGCGCGAGGGCACAGGCAGTTGATTGTGCCCCGATCCGCGCCAGAAACGTCCCGACGTAGTGAACTGGTACCTCCTCGCCGTGCTACTGACAACTCGCACCCGTTCAGTTGCTTTGATATCGACCAACAAAGATGCCAGGACTCGCACCTGTTCAGTTGCAGTTGACAGTCAAGAAAAAGGGAGCCCGCAGGGCTCCCTTCTCCGTTTGTACCGTCGATCAGCCTAAGCAGCAGAGACGCCTCGAGGAGCGCGTTGGATCTTCCCAGCGTGGAGGCAGCGAGTGCACACCTTGATCTTGGTGATCTTGCCTTCGATGACAATCCGGGCGACCTGAAGATTCGGCTTCCAGGTGCGGCGCGTCTTGTTGTTCGCGTGCGAGACGTTGTTCCCGTAGGCGACACCCTTGTCGCATACGTAGCAGCGGTTTCTCTTGATCTGCGCCATATCGTTAACCTTCCGTCGGGATGAGCTCGATGCGCGCCATCTCGGCGCCGTCGCCCTTGCGGTGACCAGTCTTGAGAATGCGGGTGTAACCACCCTTCCGCGTCGCAAAGCGGGGCCCGATCTCCTGAAAAAGCTTGTCGGCAGTAGGCCGATGCGGAACTTTAGTACCGGCTAGGCGACGGTTATGAAGGGTCCCGGTCTTGGCTTTCGTAATCAGTTTCTCGATGAATGGGCGCAGCTCCTTGGCCTTCGCCTCGGTCGTCTCGATGGCGCCACGCTCGATGAGCGCTTTTGCCAGGCTCTTCATCAGAGCCAGCTTCTGCTCGCTGGTGCGACGAAGCTGTCTCCCAACTTTGCGGTGACGCATCCTTACACTTCCTCTTCGTCGTCGGCGCCGACGGTGGCGACGTTACGGTTGGCCGGCGTGCCCTGATCGGTGATGCGGACGCCGTCGGGAGTCTCCTCGTACTTCATGCCGAAGTTGAGGTTCTCCCTCTCGAGCAGGTCGGCGATCTCGTTCAGCGACTTCTTGCCGAAGTTCTTGACCTGGAGAATCTGGCTCTCGCTCTGGCGGACCAGATCACCAAGGGTGCGAATGCTGGAATTCTTGAGCGAGTTCACGGAACGAACCGAGAGCTCGAAGTCTTCGATCGGAGTGCGCAGCACTTCGGCGAGACGGTGCGCGTCGCCGCCCGGCATGTCGGAGCCCGGCGTAAGCGGAGCCGAAGCGTGCGAGCCGAAGCCGGCGAAATACTGGAAGTGTGTCTGCGCCAGAGCAGCGGCGTAGCTCACAGCCTCTTCAGGCGTCACGGTGCCGTTCGTCTCGACGGTCAGCGTCAGGCGATCGTAGTCCGTGCGCTGTCCAACGCGTGTCTCTGCGACGGCGAAGTTGGCGCGGCGAACGGGATTGTAGATCGAATCGATGCGCACGACGTCGACGGGTAGAGTCTTGTCGACAGCGTGCTGGTCGGCTTCGACGTAGCCACGGCCGCGTCCGACGTACAGCTCGACGTTGATCTCGCGATCGCCCTGCAGCGTGAACAGGTGCTGGGTGCGATCGACGATCGTGACGCCGCCTTGGCCCTCGATGTCCGCAGCGGTCACGGGGCCGGCCGCGTTCTTCGTGATGCGAAGGATCGTGTTCTCGACGCCTTCGTCGAGCGACAGCGTGAGCGTCTTGAGGTTTCCGATTATCTGGTGAACATCCTCGACCACGCCCGGGATCGTCTGGTGCTCGTGCAGGACGCCGTCGATGCGGAATCCCCACACGGCCGAGCCGCGGAGCGATGAGAGCAGGAGACGCCGCATGGCGTTCCCCAGAGTGTGTCCGAACCCGCGCTCGAGCGGTTGAAGGCGGAATTCTGCGACATTGGGATTGTCTTCGCGCTTCGTCGCCTCGACAAGCTGCGGGCGGACAAGTCCCCTTAGATCAATTGCGGTTGCCATTGTTTTCGATTCCTTAGACGTGCCACCCCGCCCCTAACGCGCGGTGAGCCCGTAACGGGAGTTAGGGTCCCGGCTCACTTCGAACTACCACTGCGGACTAACTGCACTGCGGACTGCTGACTAACTGCGGATTTGGAGACTGACTACGAACTGCGGACTAACCCGCGTCCCGCTTCCCCCTTCCGTCTTCCCTATTTCGAGTAAAGCTCGACCACCAGCTGTTCCTGCGCCGCAATCGGGATGTTCGGTCTCGTCGGTCTCTCCAGCATCCGGCCGCTGAAAGAATCGCGATCAACCGCGATCCATGACAACGGGGCGCCGCGCGAGGACTGGTCCATCGCCGCCATCACGCTCGCCTGCTCGCGCGACTTCATGCGGAGGCGGATTTCCTGGCCCGGCTGCACGAGGAAGCTCGGGATGTCGACCGACTTCTGGTTGATTTCGACGTGGCGGTGACGAACGAGCTGGCGCGCGGCCTTGCGGCTGCCGGCGAAGCCCATGCGATACACGACGTTGTCGAGACGCGACTCCAGCGCCGCGAGAAGATTGTGTCCCGTGATTCCCGGAAGCGGTGCAACGCGCTCGAAGGTGTTCCGGAACTGTCTCTCGCTCACGCCATAGATGCGCTTGATCTTCTGCTTCTCACGGAGCTGCTTCGAGTACTCCGACACCTTTCGGCGGCGGGCAGTTGAAGCCCCGTGCTGTCCTGGCGGCGTCGGACGGCGCTCGACCGGACACTTCTCGGTGAAGCACTTGGTCGCCTTGAGGAACAGCTTGGTTCCCTCGCGGCGGCACTGCCTGCAGCTCGATCCTGTATAACGCATCGGTTAGACTCTCCGACGCTTGGGAGGACGGCAGCCGTTGTGCGGAATCGGCGTCACGTCCTTGATCGACTTGACCTGCAGGCCGGCGGCGACGAGCGCCTGGATCGCGGACTCGCGTCCCGATCCCGGTCCCTGAACTCTCACGTGCACGCGACGAACGCCGAGCGTTACGGCTTCGCGTCCAGCTTGCTCACCGGCGACGGTTGCAGCGAACGGCGTCGACTTCTTCGAGCCCTTGAAGCCGGCCTTGCCCGACGAGCCCCACGAAATGGTATTTCCATGAGTGTCGGTGATCGTGATCGTCGTGTTGTTGAAAGTCGCCGAGACGTGGGCGATTCCTTCCGCCTCGATTATGCGCTTTACCTTCTTACCGATTGCCATAATTACTCAGATACCTTGGACATTACTTGGTGACCTTCTTCTTGCCGGCGATTGCGCGGCGTGGGCCCTTTTTCGTGCGGGCGTTGGTGTGCGTGCGCTGACCACGAACTGGAAGCCCGCGGCGGTGACGAATTCCTCGGTAGCTCCCGATGTCCATAAGCCGCTTGATGTTCATCGCGACTTCGGTGCGCAGAGCGCCTTCGACGCGAAAATCCTTTTCGATCGCCTGGCGAAGCTTGTTGGTATCGGCATCGGTTAGATCGCGAACGCGCTGCTCGGAGTTGACGCCAGTCGTCTGGAGAATGCGTCGCGCCAGCGCGCGGCCGATTCCGAAGATGTACGTCAGGCCGATCTCGACCTTCTTCTCCCGTGGGAGATCGACGCCAGCAATACGTGCCATTGATTAACCCTGCCGCTGCTTGTGCTTTGGATTGCGCTTGCAGATGATGCGAGTCACGCCCTGCCGTTTGATGACCTTGCAGTGCTCACAGATCGGCTTCACGCTGCTGCGAACTTTCACGTCCTACTCCCTACACGATGTTGGAAAGAGGGCCGGAGCCCTCTCAATTTTTTCCGAGGTTAGCCTTTCAAATTACATACGCCCGGCGCTCAAGGCAACCCTTGGGAGTGGGTCAAAGTACGACAGCATGCGGGGTTAACTCGACCCGGGATTGGGACAGCTTCGTAGCTGGGAGCCGCTTCTAGTCGCGTCTAGAGTCTGAGAGCGACACTTTAGGGACTTCTTCGCTTGGACTGAGGTCGAGAATACTGAAGCAGGGAGCTGCAAGCTTTCAGCGGTCGTAGCGCGGAGCTTTTCAGGTGGCGTTCCGGGACTGAGAAATCGGTTCGCGTCGGCGAAAATCGCAGCGTTAAGTCTTCCCCTGACCGCCCGTATGGAAGCTCCCAGCTACGACTGCTGAAAAGCTTCTAGCACCCTGCTTCGGTATTGTAGATGGCAGCGAGCCAGAGTAAAACCCCAACGAGTCGCTCTCAGACCGTAAGCGTCAGAGAAGCCAGCCCAGCCGTTGACTTTGGTGCTCTTCGAAACGAGCGGTGCCTGGGGGTTAGATAGACCTCATGACCGCCTTGAGCTCCAATGCTGGGTCCTTGGCCTCCGTCACGATCCGCCCGAGGACGATGTAGCTCGCCCCCGCCTTGGCAGCCTCGGCTGCGGTCACGGTCCGCTTCTGGTCGTCCACCTTGCCCCCCGCCGCCCGGATTCCCGGTATCAGCAGCTTCAGCCTATCCCCATACTTGGCGCCGATCTTCTGCGCCTCCAGGCCGCTGCAAACCACTCCGTGAGCGCCCGCCGCCGCGCAGTCGCCGGCCAGGCGAAGGACCTCGCCATAGACCTCGAGCGTCTTCCGGCCCCACGCGCTCCTCAGCTGAGCCGCGTCGAGAGACGTCAGGATCGTGACGCCGAGCACTCCGCACTTGTCCCCAGCTCCTTCGACTGCCGCCTCGATCATCTCCCTACCGCCCGACGTGTGGACCGTCAGTAGCTTCGCGCCAATCGCGGCCGCGCTCCGAGCCGCGCCACGCACGGTGTTCGGGATGTCGTGCAGCTTGAGGTCCAGAAAGACATCGTTCCCCAGCGCGCGCAGCGTCTGGACTATCTGCGGTCCCACCGCAGTGAACAGCTCACCACCCACCTTGTAGAATCGGCAGGCATCTCCGAGTCGCTCGACCATTGCGAGCGCGAGGTCCGCGCGCGGGAAATCGAGCGCGACGATCGGGATCGGGCGCGAGCTTTTCGGCTCTGCCGTCTTGGTCGCCGTCTTCGCTCGCGTTGCGGCCGGTCGAGAATGCGTGGTCATCTCAGCTCTCCCAACGCAGAGTTCCGCGCAGCTCCGTCAATGAGCGCGCTCCATTCTTCTTGCACCATGCCTCGAGATCATTGACGAGCTTCGCCGCGAGTTTTGGCCTTTGCATTGCGGCCGTGCCAACGGCAACCAGTGACGCGCCGGCGATCACATACTGGACGATATCGGTCGCTTTGGAAATCCCTCCGACTCCAATCACCGGCAAACGGACTGCCTTCGCCACTTTGTAGGTGGCCAGCACGCCGATCGGGAGCAAGCCCGTGCCGCTCACTCCGCCAGTGCCGAAGCCGAGCGCCGGCTTGCGGGAGTCGACGTCGATGACGAGTCCGGGCATGGTGTTCACCACCGAGATGCCGTCCGCTCCCGCATCGGCAGCGATCTGTGCGGTCGTGGAAATATCCGCCAGTGTTGGCGACAGCTTGACGAAGATCGGCCGCCGGGTTGCCGCGCGCGAGCGCGATACCACGTCTCTGAGTGAGTGCGGATCGGCTCCGAATTCCATGCCTCCTGCTCTGACGTTGGGGCAGCTGACGTTCAGCTCGTACCCCGCCACGCCCGGCGCATCATCAAGTGTCGAGACCACCGTTGCAAAATCTTCCGCCCGATTGCCCACGACATTTACCAGCACCATGGCCCGCCGGAGATTCTCCGCCAACCATGGGAGATGCGTCGACTTCACTTCTTCGAGGCCGGGGTTAGCAAGACCGACGGCGTTGATCATTCCTCCGTCGAATTCCGCCACTCTAGGAGCAGGCGCGCCGTGCCTCGGCTCGACGCTTACAGCTTTGGTGACGAGTCCGCCCAGCGCGTCGAGATCGATGACTCGCGCAAGCTCACGCCCATAAGCGGCCGTTCCGGCGGCCAGCAATACTGGGTTCTGAAACTCTATTCCCGCGACGGTGACTGCCAGCGCGGTTGGGGTCACCGCTACCGGGCGCCCCCAACTCGGGATTGGTAGTGCGCGAGGTAATCCAACACCGACTGCCCGATGTTTCTCGCCAGCGCTCGCTGGTTGTCCTGGTCGCTCAGATAGGTCGCCTCCGACTGATTGCTGCCGAAGCCGATTTCCACGAGCACCGCCGGCATGTACGACCCGCGCAGCACGGCAAAGTTCGCCTGCTGAACGCCACGATTCGGTCCGGGATGCACATCTATCAGGCCATTCTGGATCGTCAGCGCAAGGTCGCTCGATTCTCTCAGATGCTCGTTCTGCGCCATGTCGGTGATGATGAAGCTGAGCGGATCACCTTTGGGAGCGTTGGCCCCAGTCTCGAATTTTACCGATTCGTTTTCCATGTCCTGGACCCGGCGCTCGTCTTCGGTCTTCGCTTCGGCGAGGAAATATGTCTCGAATCCGTGTTCTCGGGCGGCCGCGGCCGTGCTGTAGCCCGGGGCATTCACATGGATGGAGACGAACACGTCGCCGTGATTGCTGTTGGCGATCTTGCCTCGATCGGCGAGCGCGATCAGCGTGTCGGTGGTTCGAGTCATCAGAACATCCACCCCACGCGCACGAAGCACAGCCGCGAGCTTTTTCGCCACCGAGAGAACGACATCCTTCTCGACGAACCACGCCGGAGTTCCGATCGGGCCTGTCATTCCTCGATCGGGGCCGCCGTGCCCGGCATCGATCACGACGACCTTGCGAGCCGACGGTCTGGTGTAAGCCGGCTGTTGAGTGACGGGCTTCCTCGCGGCCACCGGCGTGGTCGTCGCTGCGCGGACAGGAGATGAAGTGGAGCTTTGGATCGGTGTCGCCGGACGATTCGCGACCGCGGTGACCGTTCGCAGCTCGCTCAGCGCCGCGTCGTAGACATATCCACCGGCGTACCTCGGAATCACGTCGGTCACGAATTGAAACGGCAAGTACAACTGCCCACCGCGTACCTGCGGAGCGCGCGTTAGCGGAATGGTCAGCGTGTCGCGCTTGGCAAATGGAATTCCGTCAATGAGATCGATTCGCGCCCTTGGAAGGGCCAACGTGTAGTGAAGGTTCGTCGATGTGATCAACATGCCTCGCATCGCCCGCATCAGTGCGTCCGCGCGCACGCTCGGCTGACCGCCGTCGATGGTCACCGGGACGGAAGCAATGGCGCCTCCGTCGCGCACCACGATGAACGTCGGAATCGGTGCAGCCAACGTCGTCGCTGCCGTCTGAAGGAAGAACAGCAGCGCGATCATCTGGTCCGTACCGCCCGCTGCATGTCGCGCTCGTCGTCGCGGCGCTTTTCGTCGGCGCGCTTGTCGTAAAGCTTTTTGCCCTTGCCCAGCGCGAGCGCGACCTTCGCCTTCCCCTTCTTGAAGTAGATCTCCAGCGGAATGAGGGTCAGGCCCTGTCGCTCGACCGCGCCGATCATCTTGCGAATCTCCTTTCGATGCAACAGGAGCTTTCGCGTGCGGGTAGGCTCGTGATTGAAATGGCTCGCCTGTTCGTAGGGCGATATGTGCAGGTTGAGCAGAAAAACCTCTCCGTCCTTAACGATCGCGTAGGAATCAGCGATGTTGGCCTTTCCGTTCCGTAGCGACTTTACCTCGCTGCCGGTTAGAACGACACCCGCTTCCCATGTGTCGATGATGTGGTAGTCGTGCCTGGCGCGTTTGTTCCGCGCGACCGACTCCCTCGCATCTTTCTCGACTGTCTCTGCCATTTGACTACGTTCTCAAGTTAGACGCAACAACGATGGTGAGAAAGCGATGTCGCGTTGACTTCACTCTCTGCAGTTTCTATCATTGGAGTTAGAGTTGCCGGAGTGGTGGAACTGGTAGACGCGCTGGCTTCAGGAGCCAGTGGGCGCAAGCTCGTGGGGGTTCGAGTCCCCCCTTCGGCACATAAAAAAGAACGGCGCGTCTGCTGAGCCAGGCGCGCCGTTTGTGCATCTGGCGGCGTGATCTAAACCGTCTCGAGAATGGGCAAGCCAGCTTTCTCCGACCCGCCTGCGCGCGCGCTGCCAAGACCTACTCTCTCACGCACCGTCGGTTCGTCGTGCAGTAAATCCGCAAGGCTCACACCCTGCAGCACTTCGTCGATCCTCCCCTGCAACATCACCCATACCGGCCGGATGCTGCAATTGTGGGAGGCGTTGCACCGCTCCTCCTCCACCGGGTGGCTGACGCAATGGAGATCGAACGTCTCCAGCTCGGACGCGTGGATCACGTCACGGATCGAGACCTCGCTCGCCGGCCGCGCGAGGACGTAACCGCCCCGGGCACCGCGAGTGCTCGTGATCACGCCGGCGCGACGGAGTCTGAGGAGGATCTGCTCGACATAATCCGCTGGCAGCCGTTCCTGTCTCGCGATCTCGCGACCGTTAACCGGTCCGAGCTCGGTCCGTTTGGCGAGGTTGAGCGCGCAAATGACGCCGTACTCTGCCCAGGTCGTTATCCGCATGCTTCAGGATAGGGATTCGGGCTGGCCAGGACAAGGGCCTGGCTTCTGGCATCTCGGTTAATCCGAGATTCGACTGCAACTGAACGGGTGCGAGTTCGCCAGAGGTGTAGCTGCAAGTTGCGAGTTCACTACGCCGGGACGCTTGCGGCGCCATTCCGGGTACAGGCAAGGGCCTGTGCCCTAATTCGATTGAGGGACGTCCCGACGTCGTGAACCGGCAACTCTCAGCTATGCTACTGGCGTCTCGCACCCGTTCAGTTGCAGTTGTCAGAAACCAGTTCAGTTGCAGCTATCCGCCGGCTACCCCACCGTGCTTCCCGCCGGGAACCCCGATCTCCGTCATCTTACGAAGGTCAAGAACCTCGTCGATCTCCTTGGCCGGCAGCACCTTCTCCCGCTTCACCAGATCGCGGATCAGGACGTTCTCCTTCACCGATTGCTTGCTCAGCTCTGCCGCGCGCGCGTATCCGATCTGCGGAGCCAGCGCTGTCGCCAATGCAGCTGAGCGCTCCAACCAGTACTCGCACTGCTCCTCGTTCGCCTCGATCCCCTTCACAGTCTTCTCGGTGAAGATTCGCCCGCTGTTTGTGAGAATCATCATCGAGAACAGGACATTGTGCGCGATAACCGGCATCATCACGTTCAGCTCGAGCTGCCCGTGCTCGGCGGCGACGCTCACGCACGCGTCGTTGCCGAACACCTGGAAACACACCTGGTTGACCATCTCCGGAATAGATGGATTGACCTTGCCGGGCATGATCGACGACCCGGGTTGCACCGCGGGCAGCCGAACCTCGTCGAAACCCGTGCGCGGGCCGCTCGCCATCAGGCGCAGATCGCTCGCGATCTTGCTCAAGTCGAGCGCCAGCACCTTGAGCTGCGCGCTGAATCCGGCGACATCGCCCATGCTTTGCATCAGCTGAATGCGATCCTTTCCCTCCCGCAGCTTGAGCTTCGTGGCCTTGCTCAGATTCTTGAGCATGAGCTTGGGATAGTCGGGCTCGACGTTCACGCCGGTTCCCACCGCGCTTCCACCGATCCCGAGATCGCGCAGATAATCAGCCGACTCAACTACGCGCTTGAGACCGCGACGCAGAGACCCGGCGTAGGCCTCGAGCTCCTGACCGAGTCTGATCGGCATCGCGTCCTGAAGATGCGTGCGCCCGGACTTGAGAACGTCGTCGAATTCGTTGCCCTTCTTCTCGAACGCTTTCGCAAGCTCGTTGAACACGTCTTCGAACCGCCCCAGCTCCATCAAGCAACCAAGTCTGATCGCCGTCGGGATCACGTCGTTCGTCGACTGCGCCATGTTGACGTGATCGTTCGGATGAACCGGAGTGTAGGCACCCCGCTTTCCGCCAAGTATCTCGTTGGCGCGATTGGCCAGCACTTCGTTGCAGTTCATGTTGTGCGAAGTGCCCGCGCCTGCCTGATAGACATCCACGACGAATTGGTCGCGGTGTTTTCCAGCCAGCACCTCGTCTGCCGCCTTCACGATTGCATCGGCCAGTCGCGGCTCGAGCCTGCCCGTCTCCTTGTGAGTGAGCGCGGCGGCGCGTTTGATGTGCACCGTCGCGTCAATGAACGCCGGCAGCGCACGCAATCCACTGATCGGAAAGTTCTGCACAGCGCGGAGTGTCTGCACGCCGTACAAGGCGTCTCCCGGAACCTGGAGGGCGCCGAGCGGATCCTTTTCCCTTCGTGTCTTCTCGCTCATGGTTGTTTCGTGTTAACGCCCGACGATGCGGGCAGTGCCGTTGAGGAACGGATTCGACAATCGCTCCTCCGCGATCGTTGTCTCCATCCCGTGACCGGGATAAACCACAGTCTCGGGAGCGAGAGCTGAGATCTTCTCCAACGAAGCCGCGAGCTGCGGCGGGTTCGAAAAAGGCAAATCGGTCCTGCCAATAGATCCCGCAAAAAGGCAGTCGCCCACGAGCGCGATACCTCCGCCGTGAATGACGACGTGACCGGGTGAATGCCCAGGCGCGTGCATCACTTCCATTTCGATCTCGCCCAGCTTGAGGACTTGCCCCTCGGAGAACTCCCTGTCAGGCGCAGGCGGCTCCTCGAACGGAATTCCATAAACCTCGGCCTGGCGCGATGCGGCTTCGTAGAGCCGGCGATCGAGCGGATGCAGGTAGATCGGCACGTCCCACCGCCGCTTGATAGCAGCGATACCACCGACGTGATCCACGTGTGCATGCGTAATCCAGATCGCTTCGAGCTTCGCGGCTGAATTGTCTATCGCGTCGAGGAGCTTCTCGCCTTCCCCGCCGGGATCGATGATCACCGCGCGATAAGTGCGGTCGTCGACCACGAGGTATGTGTTCTCCTGAAACGCGCCGACGGTCAGGGTCTGGACGTTCACTTTTAGTGTGCCTCGCGGCGCATCACGTGTAGCCTCCAGCGCTCACGTGCGAGCTCTGAATGGCCTCACGCTCAGCGGTGGTTGAGCCCTCCCGCTGCATTTCCTTGAACCGGGTGATGTACTTGTCCGCCGCGATCGCCGCTGTGGTGGCGTCCCCTGAAGCCGTCGTCACCTGGCGCGTCAGCTGTGCGCGCAGATCTCCAGCGACGAACAATCCCGGAATCGACGTCATCATCGCGTTGTCCGTCAGCACGTACCCCATAATGTCGTGATCGAAGTGCCCTGCGATCACGCCGGTGTTGGGACGGAAGCCGACGAACACGAACAATCCGGTCGCGTCCAGAAGCTTCCGCTCCTGCGTCACGAGGTTGTGTATTCGCAATCCAGTCATTCCGGTCTGTGGATCGCCCTCGACTCTCTGCGCCACCGTGTCCCAGATCACTTCGATCTTCGGATTGTCGAAGACGTGCTGCTGCAGAATCTTGGAAGCGCGGAATTCGTGGCGCCTGTGAATCAGGTAGACTTTGCTGGCGTACCTGGTGAGGAAATCTCCTTCCTCGACCGCGGCATCTCCGCCTCCGACCACGGCGACAACCTGCTGCTTGAAGAAGGCGGCATCACAGATCGCGCAGTACGACACTCCCTTCCCGGCATATTCCAGCTCGCCGGGAATTCCGAGTTTGATAGGCGTTCCTCCAGCGGTGACGATGGCTGCCGGCGAGCGGAAGATGTCTCCCGTCTCTGTCTCGGTGTGGAAATAGCCGTCGGGCATCTTTGTCACCGACGTGACGCTCGTCGTCTCGAAGAACTCAGCCCCGAATTGCTTTGCGTGCGCGGCAAATTTCTCCGCCAGCTCGTGACCGAGAATCTTGGGGAAGCCGATCACATCGTCCAGGAACTCGGTGTTGAGCAGCTCTCCACCCGGAAATCCGCGCTCGAGCACGGCCGTGCGCAGCATCGCGCGGCCCGTATAAAGGGCGGCGGTCATTCCTGCCGGACCCGCACCGACGATTACAACATCGTAGTCGCGAATTGTCGCCACAGCACTCACCTGGAGGGAAACACAACAGAGAGCGAGAAACACGTAACGCGGTGTGAAATATAACCGCGGCCGCGCGTGCATCCCGATTCAGATGCGAACGTGACGTCCTCCGTCGACGATAATTGTCTCGCCGGTAACGTACTCCGCGCTGAGGAGGTACAGGACAGCCTGCGCGACATCCTCCGGCGAGCCGAGGCGGCCCAATGGCGTCGTGGAAATGAGCTTGTCCGCCTCTTCCCGCGTCCAGCCCTCCGGCAGGAGCACCGGCCCCGGAGCAATCGCGTTGACGCGAATTTTCGGCGCGAGCGCGTGTGCGAGCCCGCGCGTCATCTGCACTACACCGGCCTTGGTGATCGAGTGCGGGATGTACCCGCGCCATGTCTCGAATGCGGCCAGATCCGCAATGTTCACGATCGAGCCGCCGCGGTCTCGCATCACGCGGGCAGCCGCCTGACAGAGAAAGAACGGCGCCCGAAGATTCAACGCGAACATCGCATCCCAGTCTTCCACGAGGACTTCGCCGACCGGCGTCTTCAACATCACCGCGGCCGAGTTGACGAGCACGTCGAGCGCGCCGAACACCTTGACAGTGTGCTCGACGAGGCGCGGACCGGTGGCAGGATCCATCAGGTCGCCCGGCAACGTTCGCGCGTCGTTACCTCCGCGAACGATTTCCTCAGCAGTTTGGCGCGCGCCTTTTTCCGAGCCGGCATAGTGCACTCCGACACGCATGCCTGCCTTACCGAGGGCGAGCGCTATAACCCTGCCGACGCGCGTACCCGCGCCGGTAACGAGTGCCGTGCGTCCCTTCAGCTCCAACTGAAAAACTCCATCACGCTCTCGTGGAAGATGTCAGTGCTGCGACTCTTTCATCTTGCCGCTCCAACCACTCAGAGGGAATGTTCATCATTCCCAGGCGCCGCGGCCCTTCGGATGCACCGTGCCAGTCGGATCCCCCACTCGGCACGAGCCCGAAGAAATCTGTCAGCGCCTGCAGTCGTTTCATGTCTTCGCCGGAATGGCTCGGATGCCTGATCTCGACCCCATCAAGTCCGGCCGCCACCAGTGGCTCGAGACGCTCGCGACGTCCGCCGTCCGACGGGTGCGCCCAGATTGCGATCGCTCCCGCTTCGTGGGCGATCGCGATCGCATCCTGGATCGATAGCCGGTCTTTTTCCACGAACGCGCTCCCGTTGTTGCCAAGGTATCTCATGAAGGCGTCGCGGAAGTCTGCTACCAGCCCGCGCGCAATCAGCGCTCGCGCGACGTGGGGCCGGCCAACTGAGCCGCCATTCGCTTGCTGAAGAACTTCGTCGAGCGTGACGGGAACGCCGAGCGCGTTGAGCTTCTCCACGATCTTTCCAGCTCTAACATGACGCGATGCGCGCAACTCCGCCAAACGTGTCTCGAGCGCATCCAGGTTGGAAAGATGGAGGGCGAGCACGTGTATTTCCCGCTCCTCGTCGAACGCGCTGAGCTCCACCCCCGCGATGACGCGAATACCTACCTGCTCCGCAGCCTGACGCGCGGCACGAACACCGTCAATCGTATCGTGATCCGTGAGCGCGAGCGCGGCCAACCCGCACCGCGTGGCAGCGTCGATTACTTGCTCGGGAGGAAGGGTACCGTCAGAGGCGGTCGAGTGCGTGTGCAGGTCGACGAATCTCGGCCCGCCCGCCTGGGCGCTCACTTCCCGTAACCGGCCTCAGGCGACGTAAAGCTTGGCTGGGATTGCTCGAAAAGCTCCTTGAGCTGAGCATCCGACAGCTCGGCGAACGCCTGCTCCCTCGAGCGTGTTCCCTGCGGCGAGTATCGTGTCACCCGAACCTCGCGATCCATTCCACCGCCCCGCGAGAACATAAGCCCGTATTCGTCCTGAGTGTACTGCGTGATGTGACCGGACGGGTACACCTCCCATTTCTGCCCGCCAACTTCGAATGAGCGCGCTGGCATCTAAAGCTCGATCTCCTGATAAACGCGCGAGGGATCGAGCGTCTTGTGAGGTGCGTTGGCGTGGGCGACGCTGAGCGTCTGCTGGTCATCCGCTTCCGTGAATTCGATGAAAGCTCCGGGAAGCGAAGACTCCTCGAAAACCCAGAACCGGCAGTTCGCCGCGGCGTAATGGGACCGAAGGGCCTTGAGTCGCTTGGTGTAGTTTGCGCGCTCGGCTGAAGGGACCGTCGAGCGCTGAATGGTGAGAGCCTTGGGCATTTTAGAGTCCGGTCTCCGGAAATGTCTCGATCGTTTTCTTCACAAAAGCCAGGAACTGGTCGGCGACGGCGCCGTCGATCACGCGATGATCGAAGGAGATTGAAAAATAAGCACAAGTGCGAATCGCAATCGTATCTTCACCGTCCGCGCCGGGCAGCACCTTCGGCCGCTTCTCGATCGCACCGACGCCGAGGATCGCCACCTGCGGCTGATTGATGATCGGAGTGCCCATCAGCGACCCGAACACTCCGGGGTTCGTGATGGTGAACGTTCCTTCCTGCACTTCTTCGGGCGAAAGCTTCTTTGCTCGCGCGCGGGCGGCAAGATCGTTGAGCGCGCGCGTGATTCCCGAGAGCGAGAGATCGTCGGCCCGCTTGATGACCGGCACGATCAAGCCCCACTCGAGCGCGACAGCGATGCCAATGTTGATCTGCTTTCTATAGATAACGTTCGTTCCGGCAACAGACGAGTTCATCACCGGGAACTCCCGCAGTCCCTGGGTCACCGCTTTGATGATGAACGGCATGTAGGTCAGCTTTTGCCCTGTCGCCGCCTCGAACTCTGCGCGTTTCTTGGCACGAATGCGCGCGATGCGTGTGAAATCGATCTCGATGAACGATGTGACGTGCGCGGAGGTGTGCCGCGATGCGACCATGTGCTCGCTGATGAGCGCGCGCATCTTCGACATCGGCTCGACGACATCTCCCGCCCACGGCTCAGGCATCGGTAGCGCGTGACCGCCACCCCCGCCGCCCGCTCTAACCCCAGGAGCACCGGGCCTTGCGCCTCCCGTGTCGATGAAGCCGACGATGTCGCGCTTCGTGACGCGTCCGGCGATGCCGGTGCCCTGCATTGAAGCGATGTTAAGCCCATGCTCGGCCGCGATCTTCCGCACGAGGGGCGATGACTTGGTGCGCACCCGATCCTCAAACGAATTCCCGTTGCCGGAGTGCGACGCGGCGATTGCGGGCGCGGTTGGCTGCTGACGTGTCGGAATGGCGGCAGGAGTAGGTTCCCGCTGGGGGGCGGGCGGTGCGGCAGGTGCAGGCGTCGCCGCCTGTGCTGACACCGACGCGCCTTTCTCCGTCTCGAGCCTCGCGACAACGGTTTGAATGGCAACCGTCTCGCCTTCCTTTACCAGGATCTCAGCGAGCACCCCCGCCGCCGGCGCTGGAATCTCCGCATCGACCTTGTCGGTTGAGATCTCGAAGATCGGTTCGTCGCGCTTCACCTCGTCGCCCACTTTCTTCAACCACTTCGAAAGTGTGCCCTCGGCGATCGACTCGCCCATCTGCGGCATGATTATGTCTACACGTGCCACGGCTTCTCCTTCCTTCGCTTATTTGTCAGGCCCAGCCCGGTTCAGACTTATCAACGCAACAGCAGGAAGTGTCAGCGCTCCCAAAACCGCTCCAATACCAGCATACACCCACCAATTGCACGCCGGAAGTCCCTCGGACGGCTTACATCCCTGAGCGCTTCCGACGACCTTCCCAATGAATACAGCAACCATTCCACCGCCGAAAAAACCGGCGACTGTAGTAACGCACCCGACGCCGACGTTTCGCGCCATGACCCCTTCGCGATCGGGCTCCGGCGACGCCATCAGTAGGCAGCAAGCTTCCGCAGCGCCATCACGATATCGGAGGTCTGCGGCAGCACGTAATCCTCGAGCGGCGGAGAGTACGGGAGAGGAACGTCGGCCGCGGTGACTCTCAATATCGGCGCGTCCAGCCACTCGAACGCGTTCTCGTTGATCCGCGCCGTGATCTCGCCGGCGACCCCGCCCGTCCGGGTATCCTCATGCACAATCAGCACCCGATTCGTTTTCTTCACCGTCGCCAGGATCGCTTCGTCGTCCATCGGCAGAATCGTCCGCAGGTCAATCACCTCGACGGAGAGTCCATCTTCTTTCTCTACCTGCTCAGCCGCATCGAGGGCTTTCCAGACGGTTGCCGCGTAGGTGATGATCGAGACGTCCTTCCCTTCCCTCGCTGTCCGTGCCTTCCCGATCGGGGTCAGGTGGTCGCCCGAGGGCATCTCTTCCTTGATCCGCCGATAGAGATATTTGTGCTCGAAGTAAAGGACACAGTCTTCGTCGCGAATCGCTGATTTGAGCAATCCTTTGGCGTCGCTCGCCGTCGCGGGATAGACGATCTTCAGACCGGGGGTGTGCAGGAATGCCGCTTCCGGATTCTGTGAATGAAATGGACCACCTCTCACGTATCCGCCACTCGGTCCGCGCACTACCATCGGACAGGGCAGCATCGCGCGATACCTCGCCGTCGCCACATAGTTGGTGAGCATGTCGTAGCCGGTCGAGATGAAGTCGATGAACTGCATCTCGCACACCGGCCGCATTCCCATGTGCGCCGCACCTGCCGCCGCGCCAATGATCGCGGCCTCCGAGATCGGCGTGTCGATCACGCGCTGCTCGCCGTACTTCGCCATCAGCCCTTCGGTCACCTTGAAAGCGCCGCCGTACGCCCCGATGTCTTCGCCGAGGCAGAAAACATTCTCGTCGCGCTCCATCTCCTCGAACAACGCTTCCCGGATTGCTTCGAGATAGGTGATTTCAGACATCGTGCGTCCCCCAGCTCGAAGGGCGCTCGTGGACTTCCACCGCAGACTTGATTCCTTCGCGGAACCAGAGCGGAGCAATCGTCGGTGGGTCCGCGTAGATCCCGACCAGCGCGTCGATGGGATCGGGCATAGGCGATTTTTCCGCTTCATCGGTGGCTCGATCGATCTCTTCCTGCACTCGGGCATCGCTTGCGGCGAGCTCAGACTGATCGAAGCCTTCGCTCAGAAGGCGCTTGGCGTATCGATCGATGGGATCGTTCTCGCTCGCCCACCGGTCGATCTCTCCAGCCGGCACGTACGACTGGTTGTCGTGCTCCGCGTGTCCTTTGCGCCGGTACGTGATCAGCTCGACGAGTGTAACTCCTTCGCCAGCGCGCGCTCTATCGACGGCGCGCTTCGTCACCTCGTACGTCGCGATTACATCGTTTCCGTCGGCCTGCTCACCAGCAATCCCATATCCGATCGCCTTGTCCACCAGCTGCTTGGCGGCGGTCTGTTTGCTGAGCGGCGTCGAGTATGCGTAGCCGTTGTTCTCTACAACGACCACGAGCGGACAGCGCTGCACAGCGGCGAAGTTGATGCCTTCGTGGAATGCGCCAGTCGAAGTCGCCCCGTCACCTACATAGACTAGGCCCACTCGGTTCTCTCTTCGCATCTTGAAGGAGAGCGTGACGCCGGCCATTACCGGGACCATGTCGCCGAGGTGCGAGATCTGTCCGATGAATCCACGCACCAGATCACCGTAATGGATGTTGAGCTCGCGGCCACGCGTCGGCGAATCGCCCTTCGCCATGTACTGCTTAATGATCTCATTGGGCTTGGCGCCCTGGACCAGCATCGAGCCGAGGTTCCGGATGAGCGGCGAAAGCACATCACCCTTCGACCGGTCGAGCGCGTAGGCGCTGCCTACCGCGTCGGCCTCCTGGCCGAGGGAGCGGAAAAGACCCCCGACTACCTTCGTCTGGCGATAGAGATTGACGAGCCGCTCCTCGAGGGATCGAGTGAGCCGCATATAGTAATACAGCTCGAGCTTCTGTTCCCGCGACAACGATCCGTCTCCATCGGCGCGACCCGAATTCTGTCGCGCATTCGCCGGCTTCGACGCGGCGGTACTCGGCCGCGCCATACTAGTACGCCGCTTCGATGCGGTGCCGCGGGTCGCCCGCCTTGTGCACCTCGACGAAGAATTTCTTGGCGTTGCGGTCGAGACGACTCTCGCCCATCTGGTCGGTGGAGATCTCGGCAAAAGTGTAGTGGCCACCTTCCTTGCGCACACTCAGCTGGAGCTTGCCCAAATCGCCGGCGAACATCCTCGAGCGCGCGGTGTGCCCTGCGCGTTCCATACCGATTTCCGGGAAGAATTGATCGGCGATCCGCAGCACGTCCGCGGGCGTAAGCTGTGTTCTGAAAAAATGACGCATATTCGCGCTAGGTGCCTGGTTCAGAAGCTGGGCGCACCGTCTGAATCCAATCCACGCGCTCGAGCGGCAAACGCGGATCTTTGTCGCGTCGGAACTGGATCGCCGCAGCCCAGTCTCCGGTAGTCGCGAAAAATAGACGTCCGGAGTAGGTGCCAAGCTCTTTCTCCTTCTTGAACCCGTCGCTGGTGTTCGCGCGGTCAGCACTTGTCGCAAAGATTCTGCCTTCTCCGGTTTCGATCGGCTGCCCGGTTTTCTTGTCCTGCACCACCACTCGATACTCAATCGGCTCCAGCGCACGCGGTGGCATCGAGTCCATCGTGATGTGGAACGCGTAGTTATCCGACCAGAGCCGAAGCTCTCTGGCCTTCGGATTCGGACCGCAGCTCGCGAGAACTGCGGCTGTCAGCGGCAACAACGCGAGGCGACGCAGCATCAGGCGTAGTACTCCAGGCCCAGGTGAGTGATCTGGTCCTCACCCATCAGATGGCGAAGCGTGTTCTTGAGCTTTGTCTGCTGGATGAACAGGTCGTGCTCGGGCTGCAGTCCCGGAGCGGCCATCGGACTCTTGTAGTAGAAGGACAGCCATTCCTGGATGCCCTTCATCCCGGCGCGGTGCGCAAAGTCCGAGAACAGCGCGAGGTCGAGCACGATCGGAGCGGCGAGAATCGAGTCTCGGCAAAGGAAGTTGATCTTGATCTGCATCGGGTAGTTCATCCACCCGATGATGTCGATGTTGTCCCACCCTTCCTTGTTGTCACCGCGTGGCGGGTAGTAGTTGATCCGCACCACGTGGGTGAAATCCTTGTAAAGGTCGGGATAGACCTCGGGCTGAAGAATCGTGTGCAGGACGCTGAGCTTGGACTCTTCCTTCGTCTTGAACGACTGGGGATCATCGAGCACTTCGCCATCCCGGTTGCCGAGAATGTTCGTCGAATACCAGCCGGCGAGACCGAGCATGCGCGCCTTGAGCCCGGGAGCGATGATGGTTTTCAACCACGTCTCTCCCGTCTTGAAAACCTATCCGGAAATCGGTACGACTCGATCATCAGCGAGCTTGAGCAACGCAGGAGTATCCACGCAAAGGTTGGGCGCTCCGTTCGCGAACGGAATGCCTTCCATGATCGCCGCGTAGGCGTAGAGCATCGACGGAGCGATCGCATCGTCGTTCTTCTCCATCGCCTTCTCGAACTGCTCGATCGTCGCGTGTTGCGGTCCGGCCTTGATGAAAATCTCGGTAGAGGCGCACCAGACGATCACGAGCCGATCGCACTTGTTCTTCGCCTTGAAGTCGCGCATGTCCTGGCGCAGCTGCTCCGCCAGATCTCTCTTCGTTTTTCCCTTCTTGACGTTCGTTCCGTGGATGCGCGTTACGTACTTGTTGTCGAACACCGCTGGCATGGGCTTGATCTGTCGCAGAAAATCCGCGATGGGCTCGATGTCGCGCTCGTCGAGAACGCCGGCCTTCCTGGCTGCCGTGAGTGCGTCGTCGGGAATCGGATCCCACGCCCCGAAAACGATGTCGTCCAGCTTGGCGAGCGGAACGAAGTCCTTGATGAGGGGAGAGCGGTTATCGGTTCTCTTGCCGAGGCGGATGGTCGCCATCTGTGTCAGCGAACCAATTGGCTTTGAGCGGCCGCGCCGAATGCTCTCGACTCCAGCCATGAACGTTGTGGCGACTGCGCCGAGGCCCGGCGTCAGTATGCCCAGACGGCCGGTGGGCGGCGCTATGGACTTCGGGGCGGGACTAGAGGACGATCTGCCCAAGTTCTATCTCCGTTTTCGTAATTAGGATTGTGCCCGACGCGTCGCTGATACTCCCGCCTTTGGCGGAGAAGCTGGATCACTGACCATGCGGATCGGCGTCGCGTCGAGGTGCTTGGTGGCGCGATAGACGAACGCAATCCGCTGTACTGCCGTGATCCATGAGGTGACGCTAAGAAGAATAATAATCCCCATCAACACCCAGCCGTTCCAGAAAAGCCCGAATAGTGCCTGCGGCGCCGAGAGAAGGACTATGCGCTCGGGACGCTGCATCACTCCGACCTTGGCGTCGATGCCCAGGGATTCCGCGCGCGCGCGCGTATAGGAGACGAGAAACGTTCCCACAATTCCGACCAGGCAAACAACCACCATGTAAATGTTGTGGTGAACGGGGCTCGTCATGTAAAACACTGTGAGACCCGCCATCAGCGCGCCGTCGGCGACGCGATCGAGCGTGGAATCGTAAAACGCGCCAAACACCGTCGACTTTCCACTTCTTCTCGCCACCTGTCCATCGATTACGTCGAAGACTGCCGTGACAGACATCAACCAACCCGCGGTCATGATGTGACCTGTCGCGTAGACCACGCCGGCGGCAATCGTAAGTAGTGTGCCGACGGTCGTAATCGTGTTTGGACTTACGTTGTGCCGAGCGAGAAAACCGACCACCGGATCGATCACTCTGAGGAATGCTTTCTTGACGTAATCGGTGGGAGTTGGCATTCAGCGGGGGCCGGCGGTAAGCTGGAATCGGCCGACGTGCCGGCTCCTCAGGCTTACCGCGCACAAAAAAGGGCCGTCGTGCAAAGCACGCCGGCCCTCTAAAACTAAGCCCTCCAACGATCTATCGCCAGCAAGCGGACTACCTGCTGAGACACATGTTCGTCAGGGCAGGCGCCACTCGTACATGCTCGTGAGAGTCACGTTGTTCTTTGTATAGGTGCGGGTGTTGTCGACCGTGACGGCGCGAAGATTCACCGTCGCGCCGGCGGGCACTCCCGACACTGAAAGGTGCTCCACGCTATTCGCCGCTACCTGCTTGAGGAAGATGTCATTCCCGCCGCTGACCACGTAGACGTTCACCGCCTGACTCAGATTATTCGTCAGATGAATCGCGGTCTCAGCGGCTGGCTCGGCACCAGTGCGTACTTCGACCTGCCGCCCCGAACCGCACGCAGCGAGCGCCACCATCGACAGCGAGAGCATAAGAATACGCATACCGTGCCTCCAGGAATTTTGTTGGATCAGAAAGCGCCAGGCGTTGCAAGAGATGTGCTTGAGGTAACGGCATATGCGTTGGTCGAGCTCAAAGGCAACTGAACGGGTGCGAGTTGTCAGTGGCGTAGCCACAAGTTGCCAGTTCACTAACGTCGGGACGTTATTGGCGCGCTTCCGGGTACAAGCAAAATGCGTTTGCCTTACAATGAGCCGCATAGACAAGTCGGCACCGTAGTGACTGGTAACTAACAGCTATGCTACTGGCGTCTCGCACCCGTTCAGTTGCTTTTAATCTCGACAGAGCGAGATGCGAGTTATCGCACCCATTCATTTGCACCTTACTTGTAAATCAGGTACTGCCGGGTTCTCTCCCGGAAAGCGTACGCCGACTTGTACTCGCGGTCAATCAGCACATCCGGGTCTTCGCCGCGAAGCAGCGCTTCTCTCACTCTCGGAGAGCCGAACCGCAGATCGAAGCCCCGGTTATCGATCGTGAGCTTGCTGCCGGCGGTCTTGTTGATCGCCCACAGCAACGTCGCCCCTACGCGCGCCGCCTGCAGCGCACTTCGATTGAAGACAACGATCCTGATTCCTGGAATCGTCCGGCCGGAGTACTTTCCGTCGGAAGGCGCCACAGGAGTGAAGCTCTCGACATAAAAGCGTACTCCTGGAATCTCTCTGTCCCGGAGAATCGCCACTGTCGCCGCGGCGTTCAGCCACGGTGCTCCGACACGCTGAAAGGCGTCGGGCATGCCGCGTCCCACCGAAAGATTGGTTGACTCGAATGCGACCAATCCTGGATAGAGCATCGCGCTCTGAAGAGAAGGCATGTTCGGTGACGGCTTCACCCACGGAAGACCGGTGAGATCGAACCAGACATCGCGCCGCCATCCCTGCATCGGAATTACGTGGAGGTCGGCGCGGATCTTCAACACGTCGTTGTAGTAAAGCGCCAGCTCCCCGATCGTCATCCCGTGCCGAAGCGGTATCGGCCAGAGTGCGAACGCCTGACCAGGGCGTCCCGGCGCGGGATCCTCCGGGTTCGCCAGCGAGCTGTCCAGCACCGGACCTTCGATGATGTAGCCGGTGATGGGATTCGGCCGGTCGAGCACGATGATGGGCTTGTGCGCGCGGGCCGCTGCGCGCATCGAGTAGACCATCGCGCCTACGTACGTCCACGTGCGCGTACCGATGTCTTGAAGATCGAACACGAGCGCGTCGAGGTTGCGAAGAATGCTGTCGGGCGGCGCCATCGTCTGCTGGCCGTAGAGCGAATAGACCGGCAGCCCGCTCTTCGCATCGATCCCGCTGGCAATGTTCTCCCTGTCCTCGGTGCCCCGCAGACCGTGCTCGGGCGAGAACAGCTGCACCAGACTGACTTTGACGGCGCGAGATCTTTTGTCTGTGAGCAGGTCGATATCGGAGTTTCCGTCCTCGTCGATGCCCGTCTGGTTAGTGAGAAGACCGATGCGCTTTCCGCGAATCAGTTGTATGCTATCCTTGAGCAGCACCGTTATGCCCGGCTTCACCCTCGCTTCCGACAGCTCGTTTGTGGGGTCGGCCTGCTTGTTGACGACCACGCAGCCGCCGCACAGGGGAAGGAGCACCACGAGCAGCCGATTGTATCGCATCATCGAGGATTGTCCGGTATTTTTTGGTTGTGTCGCTGGTACCATATGATAGTCGCTGACGTTCCAAAACGCTGTGACGGGACCACCAACGCAAACGTCTTGCCTAGCCACCCCAATCCCTGACTTATGGCGCTGACTGCGATCGACTGGGCGATTGTCGCTGCCTACTTCATTCTCTCGGTAGGCATTGGATTGTACTTCACAAAGCGCGGGGGCGAGAGCCTCAGCGAGTACTTTCTGTCTGGCCGTCAGGTCACCTGGTGGCTGGCCGGGGCATCGATGGTCGCGACTACGTTCGCGGCCGACACTCCGCTCGTGGTCACAGGTCTCGTCTCCGCGCACGGCGTCGCCGGAAACTGGCTTTGGTGGAACATGCTGATGAGCGGCATGTTGACCGTTTTCTTCTTCGCCCGCCTGTGGCGGAGAGCTCACGTCATGACCGACGTCGAGTTTGCCGAGATCCGCTACAGTGGCCGGCCAGCTGCGGCACTACGGGGATTCCGGGCGCTCTACCTCGCCATCCCGATCAACCTCATCATCCTTGGCTGGGTGACCAAGGCGATGATCAAGATTCTTACAATCTCCCTCGGCCTCCGCGACGTCAGCCTTCTTGGATTCAACGTTCCCGGTGAAATCATCGCGGTCGGGATCTGCTTCGTAATTACAGTTGCCTATTCGGCTGGTGCCGGAATGTGGGCAGTCCTTTGGACCGATCTCGTTCAGTTCGTCATCAAGATGAGCGCGGTTATAGTTCTCGCCGTTTACGCGGTGCGCGCCGTGGGCGGAATGGACAAGCTCAAGGAAGGCCTCACAGCTCATTTTGGAAGCGCCGACGCCGCGTTGTCGGTACTCCCGCTCAGAATCACGCCGAATGGGATGGAGGCCTATCCATGGATGCCCCTGCTCGCACTCGGCGTGTTCCTCTCTGTCCAATGGTGGGCGGCATGGTATCCGGGTGCCGAGCCTGGCGGCGGCGGGTATGTAGCCCAACGAATCTTTTCCGCCAAGACAGAACGCGATGGTGTTCTCGCTACTCTCTTTTTCAATGTCGCGCATTACGCGATCAGACCGTGGCCATGGATCATTACTGGTCTATGCACAGTTTTGCTTTATCCCGCCGGGATTGGCCCGACACACGACCACGAAGCCGCGTACGTGCAGGCGTTCGTTGACCTGCTGCCGACTCCGTGGCGGGGATTCATGATGGCGGGATTCGCAGCTGCCTACATGTCGACCGTCGGAACTCAGCTCAACTGGGGTGCCTCCTACCTCGTCAACGATTTCTACAAACGCTTCCTCAACCGCACCGCAACGGAAAAGCATTACGTATCGATTTCGCGTTGGGCGACCGTGTTTCTCTTCCTCGCCTCGGCGGTGGTCACCCATTACCTCGGCACCATCGAGGGCGCCTGGAAATTCCTGCTCGCGCTCGGCTCAGGAACGGGACTGGTTCTGATTCTTCGCTGGTACTGGTGGCGCATCAACGCCTGGAGCGAGATCAGCGCGATGCTCGCCTCGTTTATCGTTTCCGTTTCCGCGATCAACATCATCAAACCCCGCTTCCCCGCAGGAGACCTGCGCGCCGACGCCTGGGTGATGCTCGTTACCGTTGCAGTGAGTACAGTCGTCTGGTTAGGGGTGACCTTTGCCACCAAACCCGAGCCGGATAGGGTGCTCGAGGCGTTCTATCGGCGAGTGCGCCCCGGTGGGCCTGGATGGGCCCGCGTCTCGGAGCGCGCCGGCTTCGGCCGAGAGAGCATTCCGGGCGGCGCGTTGGCGTGGACGAACTGGATCGCCGGAATCGTGGCGGTGTACTCCACTCTATTCGGGATCGGTAAGCTGGTTCTGGGAGACATGCTGGAAGGCCTGATAATGCTGGCGATAGCGGTGGTGGCATTCGGCTGGATCGCGAGGTCCTTCCGCGAGGAGCCGGCGACGCTAGCCGGAGTAGGCGTGCCAGCCTAACGGCAACACTACCCCGGGTAGAATGATTCGCATAAATTTCATGTAGTACCGGAGGATAAATGTCAGTTTCGTCACAACCTGAAATCGATCTCGCCGTCACAGCGAACGCTGGCGTAGAGGTGAAGAAGTTTATGGACGCCGAGGGCGTCACTGCCGAGCAGGGCGGGCTGCGCGTGAGCGTTCAGCCAGGCGGCTGCAGCGGCTTCAAGTACAGCCTGGTCATCGAAGACCGCGCCGCGGAAGACGATCTCGTCATCCCACGCGAAGGATTCAAAGTCTTCGTGGATCCGTTTTCAGCGCAATACCTGAGCGGCGTCACGATCGACTACGTGACTTCGATGCAGGGCTCCGGGTTCACCTTCAAGAATCCGAATTCAACCGGCGGATGTGGCTGCGGAAGCTCATTCTCTGCGTAGAGCCTCTGCTGGCCAGCAACACAAATCGAGGGCGGTGAAATGAAAACCAATTTCACCGCCCTCGATTTCTTTGTACTGGCTACGTACCTGGTTGCAACGACGGTCCTCGGAATCTGGCTCGGCCGCAACCAGAAAGATTCCAAGGATTACTTCGTAGCCGGACACCAGATTCCGTGGTGGGCGGTCCTCTTCTCCGTAGTCGCCACGGAGACGAGTGCGCTGACATTCATAAGCATTCCCGGGCTGGCCTACACCACCAATCTCGGCTTCCTCCAGATCGCCGCCGGTTATCTGCTTGGGCGAATCGTCGTCGCGTACACGCTGCTGCCGAGGTATTACCAGGGCGATCTCGTTACTGCCTACGCGCTACTAGAGAAACGGTTCGGAGTCGGCACGCGACGCTTTGCGTCGATCGTCTTCATGGTCACGCGCGCTTTCGCTGATTCGGTACGGGTGTTCGCCACGGCGATTCCGATCGCGCTCATACTCGGGCCGTCCGTCCCACAGCAGTACGTGATGCCCGTCGCCATTCTTGTGCTCGGCGCGCTGACGCTCATCTACACCTATCATGGCGGAATGCGCGCCGTCGTGTGGACCGATGTTCTTCAGACCAGCGTTTATCTGTTGGGCGGAATCTCTGCCCTGTTTCTGATAGGAAAGGGCGTAACCGGTGGGTGGGGCGCGATCCTGAGTCAGGCGCACGACGCCGACAAGCTCAAGGTCCTCGATGTCTATTTTGGTTTCGACAAGCCATACACTCTGTTCGCGGGGCTGATCGGCGGTGCGTTTCTCTCGATGGCGTCGCACGGGGCCGATCAATTGATCGTGCAGCGCTTGCTCGCCGCGTCAAGCCTGAAGGAAGCGCGTAAGGCGCTGATCGGCAGCGGGATCGCCGTCTTCTTCCAGTTCACGCTTTTCCTGATGATTGGCATTGGACTGTACGCGTACTATCACGCGCGGACGTTTGCGGTCCCTGATTCGATCTTTCCCACGTTCGTCGTCGACTCGATGCCCAACGGATTGAGGGGCCTCATCGTCGCTGCAGTCCTCGCCGCCACGATGAGCGCACACTCCGGCGCGATGAACTCTCTGGCAGCCTCGACGACGCACGATATTTACCTGCCTCTTTCGGGCAGGAGTGTCGACGATCCGCGCACTCTCAAGATGGCAAAGCTGTTTACGCTTTTCTGGGGCGCTGCTCTTCTGATCGCGGCTCTTCTCTACAAACAGCAAGGAACGCCAGTCGTCGTCATCGCTCTTTCGATCGCGTCATTCACCTACGGCGCGTTACTCGGCGGATTCTTCCTTGGCATGCTGTGGAGACGCGCCATCCAACGGGATGCGATTCTCGGCATGGCCGTCGGGATCATCGCAATGAGCTTTGTGGTGTTCTCGAAATGGATGATGACGATATTCCCTTCAATGACGAGCTTTCTCACTACTCTCTCACACATTGCGTTCCCATGGTACGTGCTGATCGGGACGTCGTTCACCATGGGAGTCGGCATCCTTTCATCGTTCACACACCCGGCGCCGAACGAGGGAGATCGCTGGAATGAGTGAGATCGTAATCGGCGTTGACGGTGGCGGATCGAAGACGCGCGTCCTCGTTGGGACCGCCGAGGGCGAAGTTCTCGCGACGGCTGACGGACCCAAATCAGCGGTCTCGCCCGGACAGTCTGCGCGCTCCGCGGACGTCATTGCTGACCTGGTCACGCGCGCGCTCAATGAGATTGCGCAGCCGGGCACCGTGTTTCCGCGGGTTCTATACTGCGGCGTTGCCGGAACGGGGCGGGAAGAAGAACGCCGCGCGCTCCACGCGGCGCTGGACGCAAAGGAGCTCGCAGAGGAAGTCGTCATCGATTCCGATGGCTTGATCGCGATGTACGATGCATTCGACGACCGCCCTGGAATTCTACTGGTCGTTGGGACTGGCTCGATCGCCTACGGGCGGAGTCCCGCAGGAGAGATCGTTCGCTGCGGCGGTTGGGGACCGGCGTTCGGTGACGAGGGCAGCGGTGGCTGGATCGGCAGGCGCGCGTTGGGCATTGTCGCCGCATCCAGCGATGGACGCGAGCCGGCCACGGCGCTTCTCTTCCCCATCCTGGCCGCCACCCAGTGCGAAGACGTAGAGGATCTCATTCCATGGGCAGCAGCGGCCGACGCCCGTGCCTTCGCCACGCTCGCGCCCGTCGTTTTCAGCACGGCCGCGGCGGGCGATCAGCGCGCTAACGCCCTCATTACTCTCGCCGCTGAAGAGCTCGTGCTACACATCCGCGCGCTGGCGCGACAGCTATTTACGGACGAGCGCGCGGCGGTGGCTGTGGCGTTGAGCGGTGGCCTGATGGACCGCGGATCGCCTCTCAGGAAGCGCTTGGAACAGCGCCTGAAGTCCGCGGTGCCTGGGGCAAATCTTCGAGCGGAAGAAGTCCTTCCTGCTCGAGGAGCACTTCGGGCTGCGGCGCGCCGAATTCACCTTCCCACTTAGCCATCACGACTGTCGCCAGACAGTTCCCCACCAGGTTCACGCTCGTCCGCGCCATGTCCATCAGCTCGTCCACTCCGAGGATGATGGCGACTCCCTCCAGCGGCAGTCCGAACGTATGCAGAGTGCCGGCTAGAATCACGAGCGAAGCGCGCGGCACCGCCGCCACTCCCTTACTCGTGATCATGAGCGTGAACATCATCGCCAGCTGCTGTCCGAACGAGAGATGCACTCCCGCGGCCTGCGCGACGAACAGCGATGCGACCGCGAGATAGAGCGTCGAGCCATCGAGATTGAACGAATATCCCGTCGGCATGACGAACGCGACGATTCGCCTCGGAACGCCGAAAGCTTCCATGATCTGCATCGCGCGGGGTAGCGCTGCCTCAGAGGAAGTTGTCGAGAACGCTATGAGCGCGGGCTCACGTACGGCGAGCACGAAGCGCTTGAGCGGCACTCGGAATATCAGCGCGGTCGGAACGAATACTACGAGGACCAGCACGACCAGCGCACCATAGAGCGTAAGAATCAACTTGCCGAGGTTGATCAGAACGCCCAGACCGCTGTGGCCGACCGTGACGGCGATTGCCGCTCCGATACCGATCGGGGCGTAGCGCATCACGATCGCCGTGAACTTGAACATGACCTCGGCCAGCCCTTCGCAGCCGGCGAGAACGATCTCCTTCGGGCGTCCACGAACCTGTGACAGCGCGACTGCGAAGAGAATCGAGAAGAAGACGACCTGCAGCACTTCGTTCTTGCTGGCCGCTTCGAAGAAGCTCTGTGGCACGACGTGCTCGAGAAAACCCATTCCCGTCGGCGCGGCCTGGGAGAGCTGCTGCCCCTGCTCTGCCGACGCGTGAATCGTCACGCCGACGCCCGGCTTGACGAGGTTAGCGGCGCCGAGTCCGATGAACAGCGCGATCGTCGTGACGATCTCGAAATAAATGATGGATTTGAGCGCGAGACGGCCGACGCGCTTCATGTCGTCGCCGTGTCCCGCAATGCCGACGACCAACGTGCCGAATATGATCGGCACGATGATCGACTTGATCATCCTCAGAAAGACGGTCGAAAGCGGCTTGAGATTGACCGCGAAGGACGGAAACGCCCATCCAACGATCACGCCGACCACCATCGCGATCATTATCCACGAGGTGAGCGAGATGCGTCTGAGGTTTCGGAAGATCATGCCCATGTTATTGTATTGACCGAGAGGCCGATCAGGGCTCGATAGGAGGAGGCGGCTCGACGGGCACTGGCTTCAACCCGCGGCGGAGCGTCGAGTGTGCGTAGCCGTAAGCAAGATAAAGCGCTAGTCCGATGAGGAGCCAGATGCCGAAGCGCTCCCATGCCCGGACGGGCAGGCCAAACATCACGTAGATGCAGGCTCCGGCACCGATCAAAGTAACTGGCCAGACAAATGGAACGCGAAAGGGACGCGGCCGGTCGGGATCCTTATATCGCAGAACGAGGACCCCGATACACACGATCGCAAATGCGGACAACGTACCGATGTTCGTGAGATCGTAAATCTCGTTCTCGTCGGCGAGAAGCGAGCCGACGGCCACGGCGATCCCTGTGATGAGGGTGGTAATGTGCGGCACGCGAGTCTTCGGATGGACCTTCGCCGCCCACGGTGGGAGCAGACCATCACGCGCCATGGCGAAAAAGATCCTCGGCTGACCGTACTGGAAGACAAGGAGTACCGCCGTCAGCGAGACGACCGCGCCGAGAGAAACGATCCAACTTGCAGTCTCCATACCTGCAAGCGTCAGCGCTTTGGCCAGGGGATCGGACGCCCTGAGCTGCTGATAAGGGACCATCCCCGTCGCCACAGCGCCAACGATGACGTAAATCAGGGTGCAGATCGCCAGCCCGCCGAGTATTCCAATTGGCATGTTCCGCTGAGGATTCTTGGTTTCCTCAGCCGCCGTCGAGATGGCGTCGAAGCCGATGTAGGCGAAGAACACGATCGCCGCACCCTGGTGAATTCCGCGCCAGCCATTCGGTGCGAACGGAACGTAGTTGGATGTATCAATGTGCATGGAGCCGACGACGACGAACAAAGTCAGCACCACGAGCTTGATGACCACCATGATGTTGTTCGCGCGAGCGCTTTCGCGGACACCGCGCATCAGCAGCCACGTGACCGCCATCACGATCAGAAATGCGGGGATGTTCACGAGTAGCGGAATACCGGCGAAGCGCGGAGCGGTCTGGAGCAGCGAGTGGACGGCCGGGTCCGAGCTCAATAGCGCTGTCCGGTACCCGTGAGTAGTCCAGGCCGGGAGACTTACTCCGAATGCCGTGAGGAACGAAGTGAAGTAACCGCTCCACGCGATCGCGACGGCGATGTTTCCGACCGCGTACTCGAGGATCAGATCCCACCCGATGATCCACGCGATCATCTCCCCGAGCGTCGCATAGGAGTAGGCATACGCGCTCCCTGCCTGCGGAATCATCGATGCCAACTCGGCATAGCAGAGAGCGGCGAGTCCGCACACGAGCCCTAGAAGCAGGAACGAAACGACGAGAGCCGGGCCCGCGCCGTAGCGAACGACAACTCCGGACGGAAGTATCTCGCCAGCCGCGGCGGTGCCAATCGACGAGAAAATCCCCGCGCCGATCACCGCTCCGATCGCGAGCATGATCAGATCGCCCGGCCCAAGCACTCTTCTTAGCCCGTTCGGATTTTCACCTTCTGCCAGAAGCGCTTCGATCGGCTTCCGCGAGAACAGCGATCGGATCATCTCAGGCAGGGCAAATCAGGCACCAGCGCTCTTGACCCGCATGGCGTAGAAAGAGCGCCACACGAACGTCACGGAGATGAGGAAGAATATGCCCGCAAGAATCGTCGTCAGAGTGCCTCCCCGCGTCTCGGTCAGTGACACTGCCAGCTCCACAGCGAGCAATCCAAACAGTGTCGTGAACTTGATGATCGGATTGAGCGCGACCGAAGACGTGTCCTTGAACGGATCGCCGACGGTGTCTCCGACCACGGTTGCTGCGTGGAGCGGAGTTCCCTTCTGCTTGAGCTCGACCTCTACAATCTTCTTGGCGTTGTCCCAGGCTCCACCTGCATTCGCCATGAAGATCGCCTGGAAGAGGCCGAACAGAGCGATGGATATGAGGTAGCCGATGAAGAAGTAGGGCTCGATGAATGCGAACGCCAGCGTGGCGAAGAACACCGTCAGGAAGATGTTGAACATCCCCTGCTGCGCGTACTTGGTGCAGATCTCGACGACTTTCTTGCTGTCGGCAACAGAGGCCTTCGCCGTGCTCTCGAGATTGATGTTCGCTTTGATGAACTCCACAGCCCGGTACGCGCCGGTCGTGACAGCCTGGGTCGATGCGCCTGTAAACCAATAGATCATCGCTCCACCAGCGATCAGTCCGAGCAGGAACGGCGGGTGCAGGATGGACAGGTTGGCGATGAACTCCGGCTGCAACCCGTGAGTGAGCCCGAGGATGATCGAGAAGATCATCGTGGTGGCGCCCACGACCGCGGTGCCGATGAGAACCGGCTTGGCGGTCGCCTTGAACGTGTTGCCCGCTCCGTCGTTCTCCTCGAGCAAATCCTTCGCGTGCTCGAACTGTGGATCGAAGCCGTACTCGGACTTGAGTTGTTGGTGGATGTTGGGTACCTGCTCGATCTGCGACAACTCGAATACCGACTGGGCATTGTCCGTAACGGGACCGTAGGAATCGACCGCGATTGTAACCGGGCCCATTCCCAGGAATCCGAATGCGACGAGACCAAACGCGAACACCGCTGGCGCGATCATCAGCGCTCCGAATCCCGTGGTGCTCACAAGGTAGCCGATCGACATCAACGCCATGATCGCCATCCCGATCCAGTACGCGCTGAAGTTTCCCGCAACGAGCCCCGACAGGATGTTCAGCGACGCGCCGCCCTCTCGCGATGACGTCACTATTTCCCGGACGTGCCGCGAGTCCACCGATGTGAACACCTTCACGAGCTCGGGGATGATTGCTCCTGCCAGCGTGCCGCAGGTAATGACGGTCGAGAGCTTCCACCACAGGGACCCGTCGCCGAGGTCGGGCAACAGCATGTAGGAAACGAGATAGGTGAGAGCAACTGAAATCAGCGATGTCAGCCAGACGAGCGATGTCAGTGGCGACTCGTAATTCATGGCGTCAGCGCCGGAGTACCGGGCCTTGGCGACCGCTTCGTTCAGCAGGTATGAGACACCACTCGCGACGACCATCATGATGCGCATCACGAAAATCCAGACGAGCAGCTGTATCTGAACCGTGGGCTCCCGCACAGCGAGAACTATGAACGAGATCAGCGCGACACCAGTCACGCCGTAGGTCTCGAACCCGTCTGCGCTCGGCCCGACCGAATCGCCGGCGTTGTCCCCAGTGCAATCCGCGATCACGCCCGGATTCCGGGCGTCGTCTTCCTTGACGTTGAACACGATCTTCATCAGGTCCGCGCCGATGTCCGCGATCTTGGTGAAGATTCCACCCGCGATGCGGAGCGCTGCGGCGCCAAGAGATTCACCGATCGCAAAACCGATGAAGCACGGACCGGCATAATCCCCAGGAATGAAGAGCAGAATGAACAGCATGATCACCAGCTCGACGCTGATGAGGAGCATGCCGATGCTCATGCCCGCCTTGAGCGGAATCGAGTAGCACGGGTAGGGCTTGCCGCGAAGACTGGCGAAGGCCGTGCGCGAGTTCGCGAACGTGTTGATCCTGATGCCGAACCATGCCACACCGTAACTGCCCGCGATTCCGATCAGGCTGAATAGCAGAATGATCGCAACCTTCATCGGCTCGTACTTCAACAGAAATCCAAAATAGAGCAGGATCACGAACCCGATGAATAGCTCGAGGATGAGAATGAATTTCCCCTGCGTTATCAGGTACGTCTTGCACGTCTCGTAGATCAGCTCGGAAACCTCGCGCATCGATTCGTGCACTTCCATGCGCTTGAGCTGGCTGTAGAACACCAGCCCGAACAGAAGTCCCAGCGCGCAGATGACCAATCCGCCCATGAGAAGCGACCGGCCGTGAATACCGCCCAGAAAGCTCACCTGCGAGAGATCGGGAATAATGAGGTTCGCTTCACCGCCGGGTTTGTGCTCGACGTGAACAGGCTGGGCGGTTCCCGTCGCCGCAGCAGCCATCGTGCTGTCGGGACGGTTGTCAGAAACTCCCTGAGCGCCGATCGGCCTCACCGCGATCGCAGCAAGAAGGGCCAGAACGAGATTCATGGTACGAAAGACGATTGCAAACTTCCGATTCATTCTTGAATTCTCCGAGGGTAAATAACGGCCGGCCCGGACGGGGCTGGCATGGGTGCTCAGCGCGGCGAAGCGGGGTTCGCCTGGCGCCACAGGAAATAAACGGGAACGCCAAGCAATACGATAACGAGACCCGACAGGGCCTGGGCGCGGGTCTTGTCCGCGATCAGCAGAATTACCGCGATCGCCGTGGCGAGGAAGATATACAGCGCTGGAAGGATCGGATAACCGAGGGCGCGGTAGGGTCGCTCGGCGTCGGGCCGCAGCTTGCGCAGCCGGAACAAGCCCACCGTGGTCAACGCATAAAAGATGAGCGCAGCGAAAATCACGTAGTCGAGAAGCTGGCCGTAAGTCCCCGTCAGGCAGAGGAAGCTGGTCCAGATCGATTGCGCGATGAGCGCGGCGGCAGGGACGCTGTTCCGATTGAGGTTGCCGGCGCGCGCAAAGAACAGCTTGTCCTTGGCCATCGCGTAATACACCCGCGCGCCCGACAGAATCAGACCATTGTTGCATCCGAACGTCGAGATGAGAATTGCCGCCGCCATAATGCTGGCGCCGATGGGCCCGAAGATGCTCTCGGCGACCGCGCTGGCGACGCGATCCTGGGTGGCGTGCTGGATGCCGCGACCAAAGATTGTCGGCGCATCGGCGGAGCCCCCCAGCGGCAGCACGTTGAGATATGCGACGTTGGCCAGAATGTAGAGCAGGATCACGAGCCCCGTGCCGTAGATGAGCGCTCGGGGAAGATTCCTGCGTGGCTCGTGCACTTCCGCGGCGGCAAACGTCACGTTATTCCACGCGTCGGCCGAAAAGAGCGAGCCGACCAATGCGGCTCCGAACGCAATCGGGAACACAGACGCGAACGCAGCCGGATTGAAGTTGCCAGCTCCAAAATTCGCCGCAACCGCCTCGGCGTTCCGTCCGATCGTGAGGCCCAAAAGAATCAGTGCGGCCAGCGCCCCCGTCTTCACCACCGTCAGCGTCGTCTGGACGATTTTGCCTTCCTTGACGCCGCGGAGATTGACCCAGGTGAGGATCCAGATCGTGACGAGAGCGATGAGCCGCTGTGGGGAGAGCCCAAGCTGGATCGCGCCGCCGGGAGTATTCACGTCGAACTGCGGAAACCAGGCGAAACGGTCGGGTGTGATGGCCGGCCAGAGAACGCCGAGAAATCGCCCGAATGCGACGGCGACGGCGGCGATCGTGCCCGTCTGAATCACGACGAAAAGAGTCCATCCGTAAAGAAAGCCCATGAGGTGACCCATGGACTCTCGAAGGAACACGTATTGACCCCCAGCTCGGGGATACATCGCCGCGAGCTCACCGTAAGCGAGGGCGCCAAGGATGGTCACGATCCCCGCCACTACCCACGCCATCAACAGCCAGAAGGGCGAGGCGACGGTGCGGCTGATGTCGGCAGAGACAATGAAGATTCCAGACCCGATCATCGAGCCCGCGACCAGCATGGTAGCGTCGGTGAGCGTCATCGCCTTGACGAACTCGCGTGACGACGGAGCTGTGTCGGCCGTGGCTGTCGTGGTTGTCAAAACGCTACCCTCAGATGCTCGGTTTTTTCGCCCGGTGGTCGCCTCCCGTACAGCGGGCAGAAGTTACCCGCGCAACTGGCTTTTTGCTAGGGAACCGGCCTGTGCTCTCACGCCATCAGTGGCGTCCCGACGTAGTGAACTGGTACCTCCCAGCTACGCTACTGATCACTCGCACCCGTTCTGTTGCAGTTATCAGTTCGAGCTATCCGTTGCAACCACTCAAAAGATGATCTCTATTTCAGCGGTATCCCGTTTGGGCCTCCCGTCCGCATGGACGCCCGGTCTGAACCGCATCGCCTTGAGGATGTCGGCAACCCGCCTGTTGTATCCGCCATCGCGCGTAGGATTGAACCCGAGGAGTCTGGAGTTCCCGTTTTCATCGACGTCGAAGAAGGCTTTCATGTGAAAGCCCTTCACCGCGGAGGGCGCCGGCATCGGCGGTATGAACAAGTCTCTCACCGTGGGCGGATAATCCTTTCCTGGTCCGCCGCCGGTGCCGGGCCCGATTCCGCTCCCACGCCCCGGACCTTCACCCGACCCGACTCCACCCCCAGTTCCAGGTCCGGCGCCCGCCGTCCCGGCATTGCCGGTTCCCCCACCGGTCGTCGGAGTTGTCACGGGAGCCGACACAACCTGCTGCGCGGGAGACACTGGTGACTCCACCGGCGGCTTTGGCACAGGTGGCTTCACCGGTGGAACGGTTGCCAAAGTCAGCTTCGGCATCACCGTCGGATCGGATTTCACTCGTACGAACTGAAGGTGCTCTTCACGCGAGCCCGAACCATTGACGCCGCCCCCGCCGCCTCCGGCTGGCCCGGGTCCGCCACCACCGATGACATCCGGACGAATGAAATCCGATGATCCGACAATGGGTGCCAGAATTAGAAAAAGGATCACCGCGTGCACCAGAAGCGACGCGGTGATCCCTTTCCACCGCTCTTCTTTCTTGCGCGGTAAGAAGAGCAGTGTGTGTTGATGCGTGGCTATTTCACATCCTTGGGTGTGGTCGCAATCACTTTCACACCCGCGCCGCGCGCGGCATCCATCGCCGCGATTACATCCTGGTATTTCACGGTTGGATCACCCTTGACGAAGATGATCTTGTCAGGCCGCGGATCGTAAATCTCCTTCAGCTTCTTTCCAAGATCCGCCTTGGAGACAGGCTGCGAATTGATCTTGAAGGTATTCCCAGGCAGAACTTCCAGCACGATCTGCGAAGGCGGCGGCCCCGAATTGGTGTCGTCGGGCGTTGGATCAGGGAGCTGCAGATCGACCGCTTTGCGCGACATCGGAATCACCATCATGAAGATGATCAACAGCACCAGCAGCACGTCGATCATCGGCGTGACGTTGATCTCGTTCGTCAGCGCGCTGTTACTTCCTCCGGACATGGCCATTATTTCTTCCCCGCTGCCGGAGCATTGAAGAGGTTATCGCCCTGAATCCCGGAGACCGTTCCTGGACGCTGATCGGTGATCATTCCGGTGACGCGAACGTCGTTGTGGGCCGCGATGTCCAGCGCATCGATCACCTTTCCGTACTGCAGATCCTTGTGCGCCTTGACGTAAAGAAGCTTGTCTTCGGTACGGGTCTCGAAGATCTGCTTGAGCCGGATGCCGAGCTCGGCATTCGGAATCGGCTTCTTGTTCAAATAGTACTGCCCATTGGCGTCGATGCCCAGAACCTGATCCTGATCTTCTTCGGGATGCGGCTTCAGGTTGACGCCAGACGGCGGAATTGCCTGGAACCCCGCGGTGATCGCCGGGATAACGAGCATGAAGATGATCAACAGCACGAGCATGACGTCGATCATCGGCGTCACGTTCGGCGAAGCCTTCACGCCCCCAGAGCTGCCAGCAGCCATTGCCATTGCTTAAACCCTCCCCGGGTTACTGCGAGATCGGGTTGGAGCCGGCGGTCGCCGTGGTGTTGAACTCACGGGTAAAGCGCGAGCGGCCGAATTCTCCGGTGCCCGAGATGTTCTTGATCATGTAATCGATCATCTCCTTCGAGGTGTACGTCATCTCGGCGGTGAGATTATCGATCTTGATCTGGAAGTAGTTGAAAAGCCACACGGCGGGGATCGCGACGATGAGACCGAATGCCGTGGTGATGAGGGCTTCGGATACACCGGACGAGATCGAAGCGAGACCGCCTGATCCTGAGGCCGCCATTGCGGCGAAGGAGTTCACGATTCCCATGGTCGTTCCGAGCAGTCCGACGAACGGAGCCGTTGCACCGACCGTCGCCAGAATGCCGAGGCCGCGCTTGAGGTCGGTGATCGTCATCAGCATTTCGCGCTCGACGGCGCGCTCAGCCGAATTGATGTCGGCGACCGTTACCGATCCATCCTGAATTAGCGGGCGAATCTCGGTAAGGGCTCCACCGAGAACGCGGGCGACGTGCGATTTCTTGTACTTGTCGGCGAGAGTAACGGCTTCGGCGAGGTTGTCCTCCTCGAGGAACTGTGAGAACTCGGGCGCGAATTGGCGGGTCTCCTTCTGAGCAGCCCGCAGGTCCCACCACTTCTTGATGGCGACCGAGAGCGACCAGATGGACATGATGGCGAGGACAAACACAATGCCCTTCGCAAAGTTGCCCATCTGGTTGTAAATGTCGAGTAGTGACAGCTGCATTGTTTGCTCCGTGAAGGGTTGTTAGCGAGGAACGGCGAACTGGAACGATTGCTGAACCAGCTGGTTGACCGGCTTGCCGCCAATCTGAGCGGGGCTGAACCGCATCCTCGGCAGAACGCTTTTGACCGCCTGGGTGAACAACTCGTTGGTGGATTTCAGCACCTTGAAGGAATCCATGTCGGCTTTGCCAGAGCTACTCACCACAAACTGTGCCTGAACTTCTCCGGCAATGCCCGAGCTCTCCAAAACCGACGGATATTTCGGCTTGGGGCTGTCCTGAAGCATCTCCGCGGGCTTCTCGACCTGGAACTCGAAGTAGGTCTGGTTGGTGACCGGGCCGACGCCACCGACTACACCGCTGCCGGTGCCGCCCTTCACGCCCTTGCCGCTGAAATCGCTTTCGTTGGTGATCGACTTCGACAGATCGATCTCGGGGATCTTGATGTCGATCCTGACCGGCGCGCGAAGAACCTGGAAGCCCTTCGGCGGTGGCGGCTTGACGACGACCTCCTTCGGCGGCGGCGGTTTGTCCGGAACCTTAGGCGGCTCCTTCTTCATCTCCACGAACTGGATCTTTTCCGCCTTCGACTTCTCGTCCTTCACGCCCGCACGGGCGGTCGCATAGACGGCGGCTGCGATGAGGAACGTGTGGAGCACGACGCTGAACACCGTGCCGCCGGCCATCTTCTGCTTCTGGGGCTTCGACTCGATCAGTTGGTTAAACATTCCTCACCCAAGTGGAGGTTCGTGGACGAAAACTGTTTAGAAGCGGAAGGCTATGGAATAGCCGCAAGATTAAGAATCCATGAAATAGTATTAACCCAGACTTAATCATTGGGATAGAGCGAACACAAAAGGCATTTCCACGAGCTGCCGCACTTTCCGGCCAGCGATCTCTGCTGGGGTAAAACGCATCCGAGCGAGCGCAACCCGTACCGCCTCGTCAAAAAGAGCGTTGTCAGAGCGTACCAACCTGACGGTGCCTGTTTCGACACGGCCCTCGACATCCACCACGAACTGCGCCGCGACCTTACCCTCCACTCCGGCCATTCTCAGCGCCTCCGGATACCTTGGCGACGCACTTCCCGAGATAAGCGAGACCTGCTTCTCTACCTGGTCGGAACGGAGTGTCCCATAGGTCGCGTTGGGAGCGGTGGTCCCTGCCCCAAATGTCGCCCCGCCACCGATCGCATCGCGATGGAAGTCCGCTGGGCCGATGGTCGCCAACGGGATGTCGACTGGAGCAGGAGTGATGCTCACCGCGGGATTCACGAACAACAGTCGCCGCGCAGTGGCCTTTGAAAGGACTCCCGACGCAGGCTGGGACGACGCCGGCCGCGTTGCAGGGGCGACTTGGAACGGGCGGAAGTGAACTACCTGAACCGGGCGGGCGGCCTCGACCCGCGCCTGCGCCGTAGCATAGATCGCGAGGCCGATCAGGACGGTGTGCGCCGTCACGCTCGCGACCGCGCCACCGACTGAGCGTTCGTGACTCGCCTTCGACTCTAGAAGCCTGTTCAGCATTTCTTCTCCGGGATGTTTGTTCAGCACAACTTCTCGGAGTCGTACACGGCGAGGAATGGCGGGCGCGTTAGCACTGCATGAAGGCCTGCTAACGTTCGCATTAGCGAACGGTTAAGAGCGCTCGGCCTCGCTGGCGATGGGGAGCGTCACCGTGAAGAGGCTGCCGCGGCCAAGCCTGGAAGACGCAGTCAGCGTCCCGCCGTGCGCCTGCGCGATCCACTGGCTGATCGCCAGACCGAGCCCGAATCCGCCCCTCTCCGACATTCGCGACCGGACCCTGTCGGCCCGCCAGAAGCGCTCGAAAATGTGCGGGAAGTCGGCCGCCGAGATCCCGATTCCGGTATCGCGCACAGCGAAAGTCACGTTGTCCGGATGGCGCCCGAGTCCCAGCTCCACCTTGCCGCCGGCCGGAGTGTACTTGATCGCGTTGGTGACGAGGTTCAGAAACAACTGGCGAAGACGGGTACGATCCGCCATCACCACGACGTCGGTCGTGAACGGCAGGTTCACCGTCACGCCCTGCGCTTCGCCAAGGATGAGCGCGGTTTCGTACACCTCCTGGACGAGCGGCTGAAGCTCAATGGGCTCGCGATAGATGTCGAACCGCCCTTCGTCCGCCCGCGCGAGCGTGAGCAGGCTCTCGACGAGATCCGTCATGCGCCTCACTTCCTGGAGCGCTTCTTCGAGTGCCACCATGCGCTCGGTCTGGGTCGAGTTGTGGTGCATCGCCCGCTCGACGTCTGCGCGGAGCACAGCGAGCGGAGTCTTGAGCTCGTGGCTGGCGTCGGCGGTGAATCGTCGTAGCGCTCCGAACGATGTCTCGAGACGGCCGATCATCGCGTTGAGCGTCGTCACCAGATCGGCGAAATCTGTCGTCTCCTCGCTGAGCGCCAATCGCCTGTGAAGGCTGCGTCCGTCCGTGATATCTCCGACTTCGGTGGTGATCTCTGCTAGCTGGCGCTGCGTTCGGCCGAGAAAGACGAAGGCGCCCATTCCCGCCGCCGCGATGATCACGGGCACGATCAACGACGCATCGAGCAGATACTCGCGGGGCACCGTGCTGGCGCGCGTAGCGACCGCGCCCGACGCGATCCGGCTCAACCCAGCTGGCGTGCCGGGCAATGAGTGGGACACGAAGAGAAGCTTTTCCTGGAGCGAGTCCAGCGAAAAGATCAGAGCCTCTCCGGATTTCGGCAGGTCCTCGAGCTGCGCCTGTAGGGTAGCCATGTCCTCGCCCTTGAGGCGCATCACGTCGTTGGATCGGTAGACTGCGCGCCCCGCCGTGTCGACGACGACTATATACCCTGGGACGGCCTGAAGCCGATCGACGAGCCTGGGCGTGAGAAGCGGGATGAGCGCGGTATCGCCGTTTGCGAGCACCTTGTCGCCGGATTGCGCGGCGTCGTTTATCACGCGGGCGGCGAGATCGCCTTGCGCGGCTGCGTACTGAGCGATGTCGTGGTAGACCGCGTTGTTGCGCGCAGTCAGCACGGCCAGAAAAAGCGTAATCGCAACAGCGATCATTCCAGCCACGAACGCGACCGTCAGCTTTGCCCGTGTGGAGACCACCGCGCTAACCCCCCTTACCGGCGCCGCTCTCTTCGCGGATCACGTAGCCTACGCCGCGGATGGTGTGAATGAGCTTACGCGGATTGCTCGCGTCGATCTTCTTCCGCAAATGATTGATCACGACATCCACTATGTTGGTTCCCGGATCGAAGTGATACCCCCACGCGTATTCGGTGATCAGCGTTCTGCTCATCACCCGGCCGGCGTGACGCATCAGGTACTCGAGCACCGTGTACTCCTTCGGCGTGAGCTCGATCGCGCTCCCTGTGCGCGCAACTTCGCGAGTATCCAGATTCAGCGTGAGATCGGCGACCTTGAGGACGGGCGTGAGGCGGGCGCGCGGCCGGCGGGATAACGCCTCCACCCGCGCGAGCAGCTCCTCGAAAGCAAAGGGCTTGGTGACGTAATCGTCCGCGCCGGCGCGTAGCGCCTCGACCTTCGAGTCTACCGCGTCCTGCGCGGTGAGTATCAGCACGGGCCTGTCGAAACCACGCGCGCGCAGGTCGTGGAGCACCTGCCCGCCAGACTTTCCCGGGAGTCGCATGTCGAGCACGACCACGTCGTACTCCTCGGCGATTGCCCGGGCCTCGCCATCGTCACCGTTGGCGACGAGATCAACGCCCCAGCGCTGTTCCTCAAAGCCCCGTTTGACGAACTGTCCGACAGTAGGGTCGTCTTCGATTACGAGGATTTTCATCGGGCGGGTCGGCCTTCATTCGTTATACGCCAAGAGGGCGGATAGACATCCGCCCTCTTGCTAACTTACCTCTGCGTTATCCGCGGTTCAACGCGTACGCACGCTGTGCTTGTTAGCGGATGAAGCCTCGGTCAGGCCTGCGAGGAGCGCGCGCGGCCTCCTGCCTTTTTGCCACCATTGCCAGCGACGCGGAATCGGTGCGTGACTTCACGATCGTCTCGTCGAGGCTGTCGAAACCAGCAACGGTGTCATTGCAGCCGCGAGCAGTGGACCCAATTTTTGCCGCACATCCCGAGCGCAGGAGCTTGGAGGCAGCGCTTTGTGTCGAGTGCGAAACGCAGTTGCCCGGCAGCTTTCCGTTCTTCGCCACACACTCCACCGGCTCCCGCGCCTCGGCCTCAGGACGCCGTGATACGGAGTACATCAGCGCGGCCAGAGACGACACGGCGACTGCCAGCAGCAGCAGGGCTACCAGCAGCTCGCCGATTACGAAGCCCCGACGGCCCCGTTTCCCGGAGTGATGCTCGCCAGGCACTAGTATTCCACCCAGTTGTCGACCCATGTATTGCGCAGAGTCACCATTGCGCCTGACCCCATAGTGGCCTTGGCGACCTCGCAGGAGCTGTACTGGTAGCTCTTGGTACCATTGGCGGTCGATACAGGCACGTACGTACCGAGCTTGACGTTCAAGCCACTGACCGTCGCCCCCGCAATACCGTTGTTACCGTTCGATGTAATGTCGCCCCCGACGAGAAGTACTCCCCGCCAGCCATCGCTTCCGTTGATGGTGAGATTGCCGGTAACGATTAGCAGTCCCGTCCCCGCGGACGGAAGCGTGAAGTCTCCGTTGACGCGAACGACCGGGTAATACGTGGACGTGGTGTCCGCATAGGAGGCGGTCATCGCAGCTGTCGGCCAGCTCGCGCCGGGAATGGTGATGGCAGGCGTGATGATACCCGCGTTCACAATGCCGTTCCAGTCGATGTGCACTGAATCAGGCGGAACCGAATCGATTGCCGGGCTTCCTAACGCAGCAGTGGTCTTGCCGGTATACCCCGGGTTCACGGGCACGACGACGCCCGCGACCGCGGCGGAGTCCTTACAGAGATCTACGCCGCTGAGAGTACCGGCGTTACCGTTTTTCTGAAGACCAGACAGTGCCAGCCAGCCAGCCAGCACCTGCATTGGAGCCGATTCCCACAACACATACTGCGCCACAGTACGCACTCCCTGCGGCGCTCCACCTGAGACGTTTGCCGTTTCAGTTCCTTTGGAGCGCGCGATATAGAGGCCCGATTGCGAGCCAGTCGGTGGGCGGAGCCGGGTCAGGGAGACGTCGGCATAGCCACCTGGGAGCATGATGCGGACGCTGTCCTTGGGGCCAGGAATTTTTGTATATCCCACAGTTCCGGCCAACAGCGAGTCGCGGCGCACCAGATAGATCTCGAGTCCCTGTTCGGCAATTCGGAAAGCGGAAATCTGGGACTTCTGGTCAGACACCGACCGGCGCTCAGCGCTCACGAGAGAAAATCCTCCGGCGAGCATGATCGTGAGAGTGGCGATGACAAGGATCGCGACTGGTAGCGCAAATCCGCGGCGTTCGACGTTGTTCAGCATATGGTTAAGCCTCTCGGCTAGTTTATGCGGTTCTTGAAGAAGACCGCGGTTGTGAATAGCGCAGTTTCGTGTGTGGTCTTGGTCGCAGCAGTGCCTTCGCTCAGGCCGTCGAGATGGAGCTCGAGGCCACGGATGTCGGCGAGGCTAGCCGGCGCATTTGCCTGCGGGACGGCTCCCCCGTTGACAACAAAGAATTTCCAGCTAGCGGTGTTCGCGAACGGAGCAACGAGCTCCTCCGTCGTTTCTATGCCGTTTGGCGCGATGTTCGTCCTGTAAAGTCCAAGAGTCCCCGGAATTGCAGTGGATCCTTTGAACTCGTACCGAATCTTCGAATAGAGGAACACGGGTGTGCCGAGCCCTGACCCGTTGGGGAGGACTGGTGTTACGCCAACCACCCTCCCGCCATTCGGGACGGTGGCGATGTTCTGTGGCGCTCCCGTGCACACCGTTGCTACACCGGCTCCTTCCGTGGCGGGATTCTCGACATAGTTGTAAACCCCCGTCGTGAAACTTCTCCAGGCGTAGCCATAGAAACCCGCGTTGGCGTAAGTCGTGGAGTCAACCGGGAGCAGACTCAGCTGGCTCTGACCACCCGAATTTGTGCACATGACCCCGATCGCGAACGGAATGCGGAGGGTTAGCGAAGTAGGGCTGGCGGCGACGACGCCACCTGTGGCTTCGATCATTCGGAAGTCCGACACCACACGGTTGAGTGACGCGCGCGAGACGTTGCGCGCGGCGTTCGCCATTCCCTGCCGGTCGAAGAATCGGCCCTGGGTCGTCAGCAGCTTGGTGAAGAGCGCGCCGACGATGCCAAACAGAACCATGCCTACCAACAGCTCGATGAGTGTAAACCCGCGGCGGACGCGGCGATGACCGGTGTATGTCATTGACATTATGCGCAGGTTGTGCAAAGGGCCTTCGAGGTGCGCGCCTTTGTCCTCATGAAGTTCGTTGTGTCCGGCTTGTACTTCGGATTCGTCGGAGTGATGACAACCTTTATTGTCTTGACCATATTGGCGACTGGCTCTGTCACGGTTATGACGCGAGTATGCGGATATGGGGCTGTCGACACGCTGAAGCTCGCAGTCCCAACCGCAATTGAGTCGTAGGGTAGGCCCTCGAGACGATTTACCTCGTTCATCAGGACCCCGTTTCTATACGCGTTGCCGGTCGCGACAATGCCGCTCGCTGAGATCGAACTCAGCAGAGCGGCGAGAGAGGTTACGGCGACCGCAAGGAGCACCATCGCCACGATGACTTCGACGATGACAAATCCCTTCCGATTTCCTGAGGATGGCGCGCTCATGTCCCGAGCAACGCTGTCGGGTTTCCGCAATGAGATTCTCATTATTTAGTGACCCTCACGAAGCCGGCGGTGCTCGCGGTGATCTGCTTGGAGTAGTCGCCGTTGGCAAGATCGATTGTGAGTTTGCTGGACGAAACGCCGTTCGGAAAAACGTCCAGGTTTGCAGGTGTGAATGTCAGAACACTCAGCTTGTACTCGGAAGTGTCGCCGTAGAAGCTTCTTATCTTGAGCACTGTGCCCGACTTCCGGTCAACGAACTGATAGCTGCGGTTTACATTGTCAGCCTGGACCCGCACCGGCTCGCGTGAACGCGCCGCCGTGGCGAACGCGTTCTGCAGATCGGAAGCGATGAGGGTGGTGGCGCGATTCACCCGCTGATGTCGCACGATGCGCGACATCGCCGGCCCGGCTATGGCCGCCATGATCCCCAGAATCGCCACGATGGCAATGAGCTCGATTACCGAGAATCCAAATGGGAAATATTTGTGACTATCCGACCTGATTCGCATGTCCGATCCTGCTTTGGGGAGGGCTCTAAGATGCAACCCAGCGACATTCCCGTTGGAATGCCTTTATATAGAGAGATGGACGAATACAGGGGTGTCCGGTCACCCCGAACGGGCGCCAAACGAGAGTTAACCCGCAATAGGTCGATCTAAATCGCCCGAATCTAGCTCAGCAGTTTGATTGCGGCCGAATCTCTGGGTTCTGCGCTTTTCGCTATTGTTTGCTTGTGACCAGCGAGCCTGGCCCTCCTTGTCGATAGAGATACGCCCGGCTCGAAAAAACAACCGCGGCGAATTTTGCAGTTGTGTGCTCTGCATCGCGGAAACCTAATAATTCCTGAGGCTCGGATGGAGACAGAAGCAAAGCCTGCCGCCAAGAAGCTCACCGTGCGCTGCCAGTTCTGCGATACCTGGAACCGAATCGAGGCGAGCAAGGTCACCGCCGGGCCAAAGTGCGGAAAGTGCGCGAAGCCGATTCTGCTCGAGCGTCCAATCCAGCTGAACGATGACACCTTCACCCGGACTCTCAACGAGAGCGACGTCCCGGTTGCCGTTGACTTCTATGCTGACTGGTGTGGGCCGTGTCGGATGATGGCTCCCGCCGTCGATGCGCTTGCCGCTCATGTTCAGGGCAAGGCACTCGTTGGTAAGCTGAACACCGATCTTTCCTCCCGAATCGCTGGAGGGTTCGGCATTCGCGGCATCCCAACTACCATCGTATTTGATCACGGAAAGGAAGTCGCTCGACAATCGGGGGCTCTTCCATTGGAAGGGCTCAAACAACTCCTTGCGAAGGCGGGCGTTGCTGTCTGACCGCGCGTCTGCCTAGCCAGTCAGGAAAGGGTCGGGCCTTTGAGCACCGCTTCCACCGCGGCCGTCAGCTCCTGACCCGAGAAAGGCTTGTTGAGGAAGTTCGCGCCGGACGGTACAGCCGTTCGGGAATCCTGGTCCGCGTAACCGGACATGAACAGCACGCGTAAACCGGGACGGATCGGGGCGATCGCCTGAACTACCTCGGGCCCACGCAAGCCGGGCATGTACATATCGGTGAGAACGATGTCGATTTTGCCGGGATGCGCTTTCGCGATCTGAAGCGCCGCTTCGCCGTTCTCGGCCTCGATCACGTTGTACTTCGCTCTACGGAGGATCTTCACCAGGATCGCGCGGACCGACTGTTCATCGTCCACCAGAAGAATCGTTACAGGATCAGCTGCATCGGTTACGGCGGTCATCCGGAG
>JANMWS010000072.1:0-10519 GCA_031394125.1 Gemmatimonadales bacterium | reverse complement strand
GACCTCTTCGGCCGACGACCCGTAGCCCTGCGTCATCCACTTGAGAGAGCGCGCGACCCGCTCGGGGGTGCGGAGCAGTCCCTCACGAGCAGGATCCTCGCCGAGGAGCTCGAGCTCCCGGCGGACCAGCTCCTCGAACTCGGCGTCCGTGCCAGATTCGGCAAGAAGCTCAGGCGAATCGTCACGAACGAGTTGTGTCGCCACGATCAACCCTCTGTCGCCTGAATTGTTATGGGCGGCGGCGGCTTCAATAACAGTTCGCGCTCCATCGCCACCTCGTTCTCCAGGTTCTGATGGTCGCGGTTGATCGTAGCCATGGCGCGCCGCTGCCCTCCTACCATGTACGAAACAGCACAATCCATCTTCATCACGTCCCCATCGATCTTGGTTTCATTCCAGCGCTCGACGTGGCCCGTGTACTGGATGGATACTTTGTCGTAGTGTGCGCTCCAGAAGAATGGGATGTCATCGAATCGGTCGCGATAGCCCAGCATGTTACGCGCGACCACCTGTCCCTGACGTTCAGCGACAACCCAGTGCTCGACGCGAAGTCGAGCATCGGAGTACGCATCGGGCCAGCGCGCCACGTCGCCGGCGGCGAATATTCCAGTTACACTGGTCTCGAGAAACTCGTTCACGGCGATGCCGTTATCGACTACGACGCCGGCAGATTCGGCCAGATCAAGATTCGGCCGCACGCCGACGCCCGCGACGATCAGATCGGCCTCGATACGGGTTGCGTCATCGAGAACCACCCCCTTTGCGTCGACGGCTTTGGCAGTGCGTCCGAGGTGAAACGCCACGCCCTGTCGCTGGTGCAGGTCCAGGATCAGAGTGCCAAGCTCGGTGCCGAGTACTCGCTCGAGTGGAAGTTTTTCTGGCGCAACGACGTGGACCTGTAGGCCGCGTGCCACAAGCGAGGCTGCTACTTCGAGTCCGATGAAACTGCCGCCGATGACCACAGCGCTTTTCGCGTTACCCGCCTTATCGATGATGCCGCGGCAGTCTCCCAGAGTGCGCAGATAGGAAATCCGTTCGCCACCGGGCAGGTCGAGACGGATTGGCGTCGCGCCCGTCGCAATCAGAAGCATTTCGTACGAGCGAGTGCTCCCATCGCTCAGGCGAACAGTCCTGGCTTTGGCATCGATGTTCTGCGCGGTTACTCCCGAAAGGATTTCCAGCCGCTGCGTCTCGTAGAATTCCTTCGGGTGGAGAGGGAGCCAATCCTCCGGAGCGGTGCCAGCGAGGAAGTCCTTGGAGAGATTGGGCCTGTCGTAAGGAGCATCCCGATCGCCGTCAATGAGCGTAACGGGGCCCCGGTAGCCTTCGCGGCGCAACATTTCCGCGCAGGCATTTCCCGCGGCACCTGCGCCAATGATCAGGACGGAGCTCGGTCCGGCTATCGGGTTCGCCTCGAGCACCACTTTCTCGGGCGCTCTGGATCCGCGCGGCTGGTTACCTCTCCCACGCAGCTGTCCGCCCGTACGTTTTCCCGTAACGCGCACGATGTCGTTCTCGAGCGCGATGTCGTAGCAAGGCAGATCGTTTAGAGCCGGTGCGTGGGAGGCTGCTCCGTTTCGCAGTTCGAAACACGCGTGATGCCATGGGCAGCGAATGGTTTCGCCCACAAGAACGCCCTCGGCAAGGGGAGCGCCGTAGTGCGTACATTTCGCGCCGATCGCGAACCAGTTCGGCTCGACGTGAGCGAGAAGCACCGCCTCTCCAAACGCGTGACCGGCGATCATCTTACCTGCGCCAACGCTGCTGGCCTCGACCCCTTTTTCTAGGTCGGGACCAGTCAGCTCGTCGGAGTGTCCGCTCACTTCATCCCGTCGAGAAGGCTTTGGGCGCGGTCGCGGTGGGCGACGAATGCCGGCGCGACCTTCGTCTCAAGGTCCTTGACCTGGGCATTCTGGGTGGCGGGCAGAAGGGTTTTCGTAATCGCGTCGATGACAGCGTTATGGTAGTCGATCTCGTGTTGGAGGAAGGCGCGATCGAATTTCTTGCCCTTCGCGGCCCGAAGTGATCTCATTGCTGAAACGTGTGCCTTTGCCAACGCGAAATCCTTGGGCGGCGTTGGAGTCACATGCAATGACTTCGCCAGGTCCCGGCCCTGCGCTCTGACGTTCCGATGATCACGCACGAGCATCGCACCAAAGTCACGGACCGCCCTGGAGTGACCCTTCCTCACCGCCAGCGAGCCGGTTTCCATATCGTAGGTGTTGGCGGCATCGAAGATCGCTACGATGGTCGGATCGTCGAGCTTTGACGCGGCTGCCTGGGCGTACGTAGTAGCCGGACACACAAGTCCGAACCCACTCATAAGTGTAACGATGGCTGCGGCGGTCAGAATACGGGTTTGCAATTGCATTATGAAAATCTCCAGTTGGACACGATGATAAACCCCTTGTTCCCGAGAGATATCCTCACGCCGATAATAAGTCAATGGTTTCTTTGACTTATTTGGTGGACCGCGCTAGATTGGTGTCATATGACTGATACAAGCCGGCGGGATTCGTCACGTCAGGACGCCACGCGAGGGCGCTTGTTGGCGCTCTTGCGCGAGGGGAGGTGGACTGTGGACGATCTCGCCGCGCGTCTCGGGCTTACAGACAACGCCGTCCGCTTTCACCTCACGACCCTCGAGGGCTCGGGCACTGTCAGGAAAGAGGGAGTCCTCAAAAGAGGGGGCGCGGGAAAGCCGGCGGACCTTTACACACTCACCGCGGATGCCGAGGAGTCGTTCTCGCGCGCCTACGCACCCGTCCTCGCTGCCTGCGTGGCCGAGCTCCGCGAGATCCTGTCGACCACTCAGCTGATCGCATTTCTCAAACGCGCCGGCAAGCGACTCGCCAAAGGCCTACCGCGTACGTCGGGCTCCTTGTCGCATCGGGTCACCGGCGCGGCGCATCTCCTGAACGCACTCGGCGGGGTGACCACCGTCGAGAAATCAGGAAACACGTTTCATATCATTGGGCGTGCCTGTCCCCTCTCGCGCGCTGTCGAGGCGGATCACTGCGTTTGTGCGGCGGTCACGGCCCTCGTGGCGGAAGTGGTGAACGCGGACGTCGCGGAGCGGTGTGATCGCTCCGGACGACCGCGGTGCCATTTCGAGATATCGAGCCGCAAGAGCTCTTAGTCGGATGCGGCGCGGCTATCACCGCGCGGATGGCAGCTAGTTGACGGTGACGCTTCCCGACATCGCCGTGCCATGAATGGAGCAGTGATAGGGATACGTCCCCGCAACAGTGAACGTCCGGCTGTACGTCCCCTGATCCTTAAGACCGGATGTAGCGGTGTCATCGAACACTATGTCGTGTGATACGCAGGTCTGCCCGGTGTATACGTCTCCGCTGCAGCTGTTCCAAGCCCACGTTACCGCTGTCCCAACCGCCACGGTTTTAGAGACGGGGCTGAACGCGTTATTCGTGACGGAAATTCCATTGTTGGCGGGTGGAGGAGTATTCACGCCAGCCGGCGGGGGGCTCGTGCTGGATCCACTTCCGCCACATCCAAATAGGCACGCGATTGCGACCGTTGTGCAAACCTGCTTCAACATTCTCATCTCCGTCCAGTGACCAACGCATAAACGATGTTCTACATGGACAATACTGGAGCGCTCCGACTGCCTCAAGCAGTTTTCTGCCCGTTCACGGCTGACTACCACAATGCGTCGGCGAGAGCATCGTCAGGCGCTGTGAATCGCCGACGGATAATGCGAGCGGACGCTATGCCACGTCGTGTATGGTTTTGAGCTCTATGATTTTAAGACGACGCGTCATCGCGGGAAGCTTGAGTACTACGGTCTCCCCGACGCTCCTTCCAACAAGCGTCTTCCCGATGGGCGATGACATGCTGACATGGCCCTCCTCGAATTCAACCGAGTCACCGAAGACTAGGCTGTAGCTCTCGCGCTCACCGGTTTTCTCGTCCTGGACGACGACCTGCGAGCCAAGCCCTACTTTGTCGGCGGGGATCTGCGAGACATCGATCTGCGAAAGCTTGCTCAGTCGCTGACGCAGCTGGCCAAGTCTCGCCTGAACAAACTGCTGCCGCTCAAGCGCGGCCTTGTACTCGCTGTTCTCGCGCAGATCGCCCATCTCGACGGCGCGGCGAATCTCCTGCGGCAGCGTGACGCTCAGCTCGCGCTGAAGGCGCTCGGCCTCTTCCCCCAGCTTTTTCTTGAGTATCTCGATCATGCGACCTGAGCCTGTACGAAGACGCCAACGTGGGCAAAAAACCGAACGCCCGGCCGAACGAGCGGCCGGGCGCCACACCTCCAAGCTAGGCATTCACGCCCGGAGAGGCAATCGCTACCGATGCTGGGGGAGCTTGGAGTCCGTGTGGTCGATTGCCGGCGGCGCCGTGGACGACTTCTCGTACTCATCCCGCAGTCGTTTCATCATGGCTTCGCGCCGATCGAACAATCTCTTGAGCGGCCGCGCTTCGTGACGCGCTAACGCGTACGAAGTCAGCAGCGGCAGGGCAACAGTCGAATCGAGATAGCACACCACCGCATCAGGCAGACGATCCGGATCGATCTTGCCCCAGCTAACCGCCTCTGCCGGTGTCGCGCCGGAGAGCCCTCCGGTATCAGGCCGCGCATCTGTAATCTGGAGGAAGTAATCGTGACCCTTCTCGTCGATGCCGAGCACTTCCTGAATCTGCGGCTCCGTCTGGAGCATGAAGTTCTTCGGACTGCCACCGCCGAGTATCATGACTCCGCTCTTTCCTCCACCCCGCTTGGCGTCCAGCACGATGGATGCTGTCTCGTTCACATCCTGGTTTGGATCGAGAAGGAGCTTGTTCCCGTCTAGCGCCAGCGCGGCGATGTTCATTCCGATCGAGCTGTCGCCGGGTGAAGACGTGTAGATCGGGACGCCAGACGCGTAGGCCGCCGAAAGCAACGACTTCTGCCCGATGCCCAGCGTCTTTTCGCGCTCGCGAACGTACTTGCCGCACAGATTGTGGAACTCGGCGCTCGACATTGCGCGCTGGAATTCCTTGCCGGTGATGATCTTCCGGAAAAACGCATCGGTCGAGAGAAGCACGTCATAGTCGAAGAAGATGTCGTAGATGCGGACGACTCCTTCTTCTCTGAGTATTACATCGGACTCCTGCGGGTTCCCGCGATGCATCGCGAGTCCGAGCCCGAAGTGTGTGTCGTGATAGAGATTCGCGCCGGTGGAGATGATCCAGTCCACGAACCCCGCCTCGATGAGCGGAATGAGCGCCGACATGCCGAGCCCCGCCGGCGTGAGCGCGCCGGTGATCGATAGACCAACAGTCACGTCGGGGCTGAGCATTTTCCCGATGAAGAGCTGGCAAGCCTCACGCAGGCGCGCCGCGTTGTAGGCCAGGTAGGTGCCTTCGATGAGATCAGCTACGGTTTCCTTCCCATCGATCCGACGCGGGTCGATGCGCTGTCCCTTGAGGAACCGGCTCGACTCGTGCGCGGTATGCTGCGCACCGCGCTTTTCACGGTCCTCAGCGGCGAGTTTCTGTTGCGCCTTTGGTCCGGCAGCCGATGCCTTTCCATGGCGCGATGACTTGAACCCGCCTCGGTCGCGCCCGCCAGCTTCGCCGTTCCCTTTAGTGTTTTTTGGCATCTCGTTGGCCGGTCACCATGTCTTCGAGCTGTTCTCCGCCCGTCTTCCCGAGCGATCTGTACGCACTGACGATCGCCTGCACCGCCTCGGCGGGATCGTCCGTGACGAGCATGAGATCGAGATCGCCCGCCGAGATCTTTCCTTCGCTCAGCACCCGCGTCTGAAGCCAGCGCAACAATCCAGCCCAGTAATAGCGCCCGAACAGGATGACGGGAAATCGATAGATCTTTCCCGTCTGGATGAGCGTGAGGGCCTCGAACAGCTCGTCGAGCGTGCCGAATCCGCCAGGAAAGATGATGAACGCGACGGAGTACTTGATGAACATCGTCTTCCTGACGAAGAAATACTTGAAGTTCACCAGCGTATCGACGTACGGATTGGCGCCCTGCTCGAACGGAAGCTCGATGTTGCAGCCGATCGAGCGACCGCCGCCGAGCTTCGCGCCCTTGTTGCCCGCTTCCATGATGCCTGGGCCCGCGCCGGTGATGATCGCGAAGCCGGCTTGAGCGAGGAGTCGAGCCGTCTCTACTGCCGCCTCGTAGTGTGGATCATCCGGTCCGATGCGAGCCGAGCCGAATATCGTGACACCTTTCTCGATGGGAGCCAGTGTATCGAATCCCTCGATGAACTCTCCCATGATGCGCAGTACTCGCCAGGGATCGGTTCGAGTGAAGTCGATTTTTGGGCCGCTCTGCTGCAGCAGCTTTTCGTCTTCGGTGACCGGACTGACATCGCGGATCGCATCATCGATGGTGCGAGTGGCGCCCGATCTCCTGCCCTCACCCTGCGAAGGCGGCATTCTCCCTGCCTTGAGATGCCCTTCTTCGGTACGCTCCTTCAGCCCTTGGAGAGCTTGCTGCTCCGCCGAAGCCATTACTTGCGGATCGAGCCTCTTTCCGCCAGCGGTGCGCGCGCGAGTGGACTTCCTGCCCGCGGGATTCGCGCGCATAGCTTTCGATTTAACTTCTTTCTTCTTCATTGTTGGCCGCTGTCGCGGGCTTCGGCGATCGGTAGTCGGAGCGCCGACAAAAACGCTGCCGGTCCGTCTTCGGACCGACGGCAAACTAGACGCCGGGCTCTCTTAATTCGAAAACTAAAGTTGCGTGCGTCTGCAGGAACCCCGCCAGGTGATGCTGCGCAGGTCGTGATGATCATTGCGGATGGCGTGCGATCCGATGTGCTCGCTCGCTCTATCGACAATGGTCAGCTGCCGGCGCTCGCCGCTCTCAGAGACGAAGGCTCGCTCACGACCATCACCTCGGCGTTCCCTTCGGTGACGGGGCCCGCATACGCCCCATTCATCATGGGAAGGTATCCGGGTAGCGTCGGTTTGCCGGGACTTCGCTGGTACGACCGCTCGCGGCGCGTCGCGCGACTCTCCGGACATTCACGCAGCTATGTCGGTGCGGAGATGCGGTTCGTGGATCGGGACATCGACAAAGCGTCTCCGACCATCTTCGAGCTAGCCAAGCCGAGCATGGGAGCCCTGAGCGTGATCGCGCGCGGATTGCGGCGCCGCGAGAGAATCGGACGAAGCGCTGCCTTCATCGCGCGCGCGGCCTCCACGCACTTTCGCGGAGATGTCCAAGGCTGGCTCGCGATCGATCGCAGTGTGGGGGAGGAAGTCGCCCGCCGCTTGCGCACGCGGCGGATGAAATTCGTGTTCGCGGCGTTCACGGGGATAGACAAGACGTCGCACGCCGCCGGCCAGGATGCGCCGATTGTAGCCGACGCGATGCGAATTGTGGACGACACCGTGGCGCAGATCCGCGCCGACGCCGAGCGGGATGGCAGGTGGAACAAGATGCAGCTCTGGGTGGGGAGCGACCACGGCCATTCGTCCGTGCGCTACCACGAGGATCTAACTGGTCTCCTCGCTGACTGGGGATACACTACTCTTGCGCATCCGTGGGCTTTCAACGCCTCCGCTGACATTGCCGTAATGGTGAGCGGGAACGCGATGGCGCATTTGTATCTGAATCTCGACCAGAAAGCGCGGCCGTGGTGGCCCGCGCTTGGAGAGAAGTGGCGCGAGCTGGCGACGAGTGTGCTCTCGCGCGAGTCGGTCGATCTGATGATCCTTCCGACGAGCTCGTCATCGTGCGAGATCCACTCGCGGAGTCGGGGGATGGCCCGCCTGGTTTGGAAAGAGTCCGCTTACTCCTACACACCGGGGAGCGGGGATCCGCTCGACATCGGCCAGCAGGAATCTCTGGACGATCGGGGCGCATACGACGCGACGATCGAGAGCGACTATCCCGATGCGCTGGTGCAGATCGCGCATCTCGCCGCCTCGCCTCGCAGCGGAGACATCATTCTCTCAGCCGCGAGAGACTGGGACTATCGCGCGAAGTACGAGCCGATTCGGCACGTCTCGTCGCATGGGGCGCTGCACCGTGAGCACATGCTGGTGCCGCTCCTCCTCAACCGCCCACCGTCCCTGACGCCGCGCCGGACTGTGGATGTGATGCCGAGCGCGTTGGCTGCGCTCGGCATCGCGGCGCCGAAAACTCTGGACGGAATTTCCTTTTATTAGTTCAGCGGAACGGCCTATTGGACAACAACGACGCCACGCATACCTGAACCAGTCGTTCCGTGGATCGAACAGTGGAAAGGATGGTTGCCGGTCGTCGCAAACTTGCGCTGGTTGGAGCCAGTCGTGTGATCAGGAATGTTGCCTGCGCTACCGGTTCCAACGGCGAGAGCCGATGCAGCATCGTCAAAGATTACGTTGTGCGTAATCCCGGAATCGTTGGTCCACGTGACGGCGGTATTGGTGGCAGCCGTCAGCGTAACCGGTTGCACCGTCGAGGCTGCGGTCAAAAAGATCGCCGAGCCCATGCAGAACGTGCCGGTGGCACACGTAGGCGGTGGTGGTGGCGGCGGGGGGGGAGGGGGCGGGGAAACCGAGCCGTCACCGCCGCCGCCGCACGACATTAGGCCGATCGACAGAATCAGAACACCAAAAAGACCAGAGATCTTCCGCATCCTACCTCCTCTTACTGTAACAGCCGTCGCTTAGCGGCCGGAGTCATCCGGCGACTCGGCACGAGTCGTAAATAATGGCTCCGGACACGGCGAACGCAAAGCTGTATACGGCAAAGGCATGGCGGTTGTCGGCGGGCGCCACCGGCCTCAGGGTGAGCGCCTTCGGCTTCTAATGCTTCACCGCGCACGTGTACAGCCGCCAATCCGAATCGGAAGCAGCAACGGCGGCGATGTACCCCGGACGTGGGGAAAAAAGCTTGTGTGTGAGGTTGCCAGAATTACTCTCGCTTTCCTGTCCGGACCAGACGCTCTTTCCTTCGGCCTTGAGACGCGCTTCTCTCACCACCCACGATCTGAGGAAGCTCGCGTCGCGGTGTTCGGGATCAGTAGCGGCCAGCGTGCGGACCTCGTCTTCGGACATGAACCGCTGAGCGACATCGAGCAGGCGGCGAACCGGCCGCTCGTTCTCGACGTCCACACCAACCGCCCTGTCGGGCGCGAATGCAAACAGCCCCAGGTCGGCGGAATGCGAGATGTTGAAATTTATTTCGTGATCCACGAGCGATGGCTTTCCCGCGCTCCCGTACTCGAATTTGAGCTTTTGCGCCGGTGTACCTGTGAACCCCGATAAAAGATCACGCAGGATTCCGCGAGCTACCACGAAGCGCCGGGCAAGAACTGGCGGAAGCTCGTCGGCGCGGCGTCGCTCTTCTGCCGCCAGCGTGCCGGCGAGATCCGCATAACGCGCATCCGTCACCTCGAGTGGCGCTACCCACACCTGCACTTCTTCCGTCATCAACTCAAGCGATCTCAACGATTTCTACCTCCGCATTCTCACCGGAAATTGTCAACCGTGCCACACTGGGCGCGAGATTGAAGCGCTTGGGGCCCGCGGCTCCGGGGTTCACGAACAGTCTGCCTCCGAGCTTAGTCACCAATGGCCGGTGTGTGTGGCCATAAACCACCACATCGGCATCATACCGATCTGCCAGTCGCTCGGGGGTTGGACTCCCGCATTCGTGCCCATGGCTCACGTGGACACTCAGCCCCTCGACGTTCATCGTGATTTCGGCGGACAGCTCCGGGTCACCGGCTGGATCGGTGTTGCCGAACACGGCCCTGACTGGTGCGATCAATCGAAGCTCATCGAGAATACCCGATCCGCCCACGTCCCCCGCGTGAAGAATCAACGCCACTCCCTCGAGAGCCTCGTGAACGCGGGGCCTCAAGAGTCCGTGGGTATCGGAGATGAGTCCGACCAGCCGGCGAACGAGATGTGCCATAGTGCTTTCTATATATTACGAGGGTAATGCCGTGGCTACGACTTGCATTTAGACTAGGTCTTCGGGCAATACGGCGCCCCCGACTGGCGCTCAATCTGATACGCGTTGCCTGGCGTTTCCGGGCCACTAACTGGTACCGGCAGTTTCCCTTCCTTCCTTTGCCTGACCCCACTTATCTCCGCTGGCGCATGTACACCGCCTATGGTGATTACGGTGCGATCCCTTCAGCTGCTGAAGTAGAACGTTACGCACGCTGGTCCGGCGCGAGCGAATGACGCGGCCAGTCGCCGAATCCATGGCGCTCGAAGATAGGGTCAAGGCGCAAGCCTACGGACTGGGCTTCGATCTAGTCGGGATCGCCACGCTGGGCCCGATGGAGACTGCGGACACATTTGAGGCATGGATCGCGAACGGCTACGCAGGCGAAATGGACTATCTGCCGCTCGGGACGGCCAAGCGCCGCGACTCACGTCTGGCCTTCGCCGGCGCCACGAGTGCGATAGTCGTTGGACTCGACTACGGCGGTCGGGAGCCGAGCGGCCCGGTGGCGCGCTACGCGCGCGGCGACGACTACCACGACGTCATGACTGAAAGGTTGGGCGAGCTGCATCGCTGGCTGCAGCTCGAAGTCGGTCGCCC
>JANMWS010000055.1:0-17208 GCA_031394125.1 Gemmatimonadales bacterium | reverse complement strand
GACCACGTTCTGTACCCGGCTTACGCCGCGGCGCCGCGTGTGTTTTCACTCTCGCCGCTCGAGGATCAGCTGCTCGGGGCGCTCATCATGTGGATCCCGGGCGGGATCATCTTCTACATCATCATGACGGTGGTGTTCTTCAAATGGAACGCCCGCGGTGAAGATTCGACCGAGGGCGCGCAGGTGGACTGGAAACCGTCGACAGCCTAGTCGTCGGTTCCCTCCAATGCCTGCTTCAGCTGTCGTTCGAGTTTGGGGTGCGTCCGCCACAGATATCCGAGCATCAGCCCCGACGCGAGAATATTGGCGATGAAGATCTGCGGCCACGCCAGGTTTCCCAGCGCCGAGCCGGCGAAGGCCGCCGCGATCATGTAAAAGCCCAAGGTCATCATGACGAACCCCACCAGCAGCCCGGCGAGAATCGCCGGCGTGCGCTCGGCCTGGTGCACGATCACGGTCAGAACGATTCCCACGACGAAGAAAGCGGCGTAGTGAAAGATCGTGTAGCCGAGAAGGTGCGTGAACGCGGTGTCGCCCATCATGTTCTTGCCAAGAACACTCACGACACCCGTTCCCAGGAACGTGGGAGTGTAGAAAGGGTGGCCGGCAATTGTATCAACTACGAGGAACCAGATTGCGATTGCGGTGGCGCCGATGAAACCCGTGATCACCCCTTCGCGCAAAAAATTGTGGTGCCGCTCAGCCATTCACACTCCTGATGCGGTAGGACGCCGGTGTTATTCGGGGAAAATACCTTCTCCAGGGGTATATTCCAAGCGAACGGCAGGTCTACGGCGAAATGTTTCACGGTCGGGCATGGCACCTTTCTCGCCATCCGAAGCGGCTTCGTCAGGTAGCCGACAATCGCAATTGAAAAAGGGATAGATGTTCTCTCGCAAAATCAGGATTGCCATTCTCGCGGCGCTGACCGTATGCGCCGTAGCGCCGCCACTCATCGAAGCCCAGACACAAAAGAGAGCCAGCACTCGCCGCAGGGTGCGCCGACGAAATCCCAACCGGCCGCCTGCTGCGCCCGTCGTGCGATACACGGTCCTGAGAAGCTCCGCCGATGTTGCAACTACCCTGAGCGGACTCACCGGTAAGACTCGCAGCGGGACGTGGGGGGCGATGGTCGTCTCCCTCACTCGCGGTGACACGCTGTATGCGGAGAACGCCGGTGAAGAGATGCAACCTGCCTCCACGATGAAGCTCTTCACCAGCGCCATTGCGTTCGAGCGCTTCGGTCCCAACTACCAGTTCAGCACCGATGCGCTTCGCGATGGACCGGTCGGGCCCGATGGAACAATCAGCGGAAACATCTACATCAGGGGCGACGGCGACCCGGCGCTATCCGGGAAATTCCTCACCGGCGGTCCATCCGCCCCGATGAACCGGCTGGCGGACATGGTCGCGCAGCAGGGAATCAAGCACGTGACGGGCGCCGTCATCGGCGATGCGTCCGCATTCGATGACCATAAAATTCCCGAGGGATGGCTCACCCGGTATTTGCAGGCATCCTACGCCGCGCGAGTGTCGGCCCTTTCGCTGAATGAGAACCTGATCGCCGTTTCCGTTTCGCCAACTTCTCCCGGACAGCCGGCGATCGTTGCGCTCGAGCCTTCGACCAGCGCGATTCCACTGGTCGCCAATGTCCGTACAGTCGCCGGCGGCGGAGCACGGTTGGGGTTCCGCAAGCTCGGGAACGGGACGATCCAGGCGAACGGCTCCATCGGCTCGCGAACCGGTACTCGCAAATACGTCTACATCGTCGAAGATCCCGCAGCGTTTGCGACGGGCGCCTTTCTGAACGCGCTCATCGCCCGCGGCATCAAGGTGGACGAGGGGATCCGACTCGGAAAGTCGCCGCCGAGTGCGGTGAAAATGGCGAGTCTTCGCTCGCCGCCACTCGCCAGCATGATCGCCGCAATGAATCGCGAGAGTATCAATCATTATGCTGAGTTGTTGTTTCGGAATGCCGCCAGAGGGCCGAAACACGACGTAGTCGGCAGCGTCCAGACAGCGAGCTCGGTGCTGGATGAATTCTTCGCCACCAAGGTAGGGGCAGATACGACCCGGCTTGTGTTCGCTGACGGCAGCGGTCTTTCGACCCTGGACCGGGTGACGCCGCGAGCCCAGGTCCAACTGCTGGGCTATGCCCATCGGGCTTCTTGGGGTCCGTGGCTGCATTCGTCCCTGCCCGTTGCGGGCGACTCGGAGCTCCTCAAGCGCCGTATGCGGAACACACCGGCGGAAGGCAATCTTCACGCAAAGACGGGCACCACGAATGACGTTATCGCGCTCGCAGGGTACGTAACGGCGGCAAATGGTGAGGTCCTGGCCTTCTCGTTCCTCTACAATGGCAGGGACCGCTGGACCGCCAAGTCCATGATAGACGTCATGAGCGAGAGCCTCGCCAGTTTCGGGAGATAAGTCCTTAAGAAACATATCTTTAGCGCAACAAAAAACCTGCCTTCTGGGGTACAAAAGGCTGGGGGAAAGTGGCATCTTTCCTTTAAGTTCTTTGGGCAACCGCGTGTGGATCCGCGTGAGGTAAATAGATCGACATGTCATACCGGACTTTTGTAGACAGAGACGGCGCGTATTGGCAGGTGTGGGACTCGCAGCCAAACAAGGTGGAGCGGCGCATGTCCGCTGACGACCGCCGTCACCTGAAGCACTTCGCCTGGAGCGGATCCGAGCGCAGAAGTGGCATCGACCGGCGAACCATAAACCAGCGCCGGATCACCCTTTCCGCGGGCTACGGCAGGGGTTGGCTCACCTTCGAATCCCTTGTCGAAAAACGCCGGCTCGTTCCGATCCCAAGTGGCTGGGAAGAGGCCAGCAACACCGCGCTCCGCACGCTGTGCGACCAGGCCAAGCGCATAGCTAAGACTGATTCGGGCACAAGCGCCGCATAGCGTCGCAGCGTATGGATCGCGAAGCGATCCGACATCCACAGAACTGAAGCCTGAAGAGCACCCACTCCCAACCCGGCTCCCGTGCGGTAGCGCCGGGTCGAGGTGTCTGTCTTATTACTGAACATGTCGAATTATCTGAAAGCAGCGGCCGTGCTGCTCGTGCTCGCGGGCGGAGCATTTTTCTGGCGGGATATCAGTGAATCCGCGGGCGACGCGGCCGCCAGGACTTTCGCGACTACCGTCGGGGAGCGGCGCCAGTTCAGGCTCGCCGATGGAACCGGAGTGGTGCTTGGGCCGGAGAGCCGGCTCATCGTCGATCCGCATTCTTCCGATCGGTCGGTATCTCTCCAGGGAGCCGGATATTTCGCCGTCGCGCACGACGCTTCGCATCCGTTCACGGTGAAGGTCGGGACGGTGAAGATTCAGGACGTTGGAACCGCGTTTTCGATTCAAACAGATGAAAGCGGAGGGATTCGGGTAGCCGTCGCATCGGGGTCAGTCGCCCTCGGACCGCGCGAGTCGGGTCGGGCGTCCGCCGAAGTGTTGCGCGCGCGGGACCGCGCGACGGTCAACCCCAGCGGGATCCTCGGGATAGAACGCTCGGCCGTTTCCGACGACGATCTTGCCTGGGTTCAGGGCCGGCTCGTGTTTCGTGACACGCCTGTCGTACAGGTTGGCGCAGAACTGTATCGCTGGTATGGAATAAGGCTCAGGTTGGCGGATTCAACCTTGTCGAACCTGCACCTGACGGCATCTTTCTCTGGTGAGTCAGTTGATCGAGTTCTCAACGTCGTCGCACTTTCACTCGGCGTGCGTATCGAGCGCAAGGGAAACGTTGCTACTCTATATAGCGCGAACGCGTCGGGCATTCGCCGCTAGACTCGATCGTCCGGTGAACAGCTCCAGGACGCTTAGCTTCGGGTTGAAAGCGAGACTCTAGTTCGCTCGCTCGAGCGCCGGCAGCTTCCACCTGACCCGCAAGCTCGCATAATCGTTCGCCGTGAGTTGAACCAGCAGCGGCTGCTTCGCCGGATCCAGCCACTGCATTACGTCGCGGAGCTCAGCCTCGTCGAAGGCAGTGCATCCGGCCGTGTGCGAATCTGGGCCGGTCCAAATGTGAAGGAAGATGCAGGAGCCGCGTCCCTTTACCGGCGGAGCCGCGTTGTATCCGACGATCACGCCGATTTTGTACTGCGCGACCTCTCGCATGTGCTCGGCGCTGTTCCAATCGACGCGAGGCACCGACGCCTTGTCGACGACCGTGTTGTAGTGAGCGGAAGCCGTGTCATCGACGCAGTCGGCGGTCGGCAGCAACTGGACGTAAGGCAGCTTCACGACGCGCATGGAGTCGCGGGGTGCAAAACCGAACGCGGTATCGAGCGGAAAGACTCCAGCCGGCGCCTTTCCGTCGCCTTCGTGCTTGTGTGGGCCTTCGGTGGAAGCACCGTCGAACCCCACGCCCCAAGCGATCCCCGTACGCCCGACGACTACCGGAATGGCAGAGTCGAGCGCGCTCCACGCAGAGGCTGGCGTTGCGCGCTCGAAGCGCTGCATGGTCCCGATAGTGGACGTCCAGTTGGGCGTGACCACTACGACGATCTGCTCCGACGCGTCGAGCGGCGCCTGCGGGTTTAGCCGCATTTGCGGTTGACATCCCGGAAGGGAAATGACGGCAACGAGTAGGACCTTCAGTCTATTCCAGTGAATCATCCACGGCCGGGATTGGACAGTTTCGCCTCGACAGTGCTAAGATAACGCCATGCCACGACTGACTTCGCCAGATATTGCCGCCTACATTCTGCAGATACTGGTGTCGGCTTTCCTGGCAATCCTGTTCCTGCAATCGGGAATCGACAAGGTGGTGGATCGCCGGGGAAACCGCGCGTACCTCGAACAACATTTCGCGAAGAGCCCGCTGGCCGGAACCGTTGGGCCGATGTTCGCGCTGATCACGCTCCTGGAGATCTCTGCCGGCGCGTTGAGCGGAATGGGTTGCGTAGTGCTGATGCTCACGCGCGATAGCATGGTCGCTTATCTCGGCGCTCTCCTCGGGGCGATCAACCTGTGCGCGCTATTCTTTGGGCAGCGTGTGGCCAAGGATTACGTCGGGGCTGCGGCGCTCGTGCCGTACTTTTTGTTGGCTTTGACGGGTATATACCTGCTGGCTGAGCACTAGGCACGAATCAACTGCAACTGAACGGGGGCAGCTACGCTACTGACAACTCGCACCCGTTCAGTTGTCGTTCAGTATTGCATTGACTTGATCACAACCCCTCGTTTTGCAAGCTCGGCGATGTACTTCTCCGCCGGGATCGCTTCATCGGGCGTAAAGACTCCCGCCTTGCCAATCTCCCGTCGCGCCTGCATCTGACCGGTGATGGACAGCGAATAGCCAGTGGAGCGCTCCATCGCGCTGATGTCGAGTTTTTCGTCGTAGTAGTCCACGAGCTCATAACCGATTTTCTTCGGCTTCCCGGCTTTCTTGCCTTCGGCGACGACGCGCAGAGCGACCAGATCGCGCGCGTCCGGCTTCGTGAGGCGAGGGCCCATCGCCGCGACGACCAGATCGCGGGGGACGACTTTTATTCCTTTTACATCTACCGGAGTCAGCTCGAGGAGTCCGAGCTCGCGAATCGCTTCCATGATTTGCGCGTGTCCGGGGTAGCGGAGCGTCTTGTATTCCATCGTCGGGATCTTGCCTTCGTATCGGAACGCCATCGTCGAAAGGCCGCCAGCGGTATGAAAGCCCTCGAGCTCACCGACTGATCCGTCGAAGCGGACCGCTTCGATTTCCGACAATGCCGTGACCTGCGTACGCTTGCCGCCGCGAAGCACCCACGACAAAGTCGTGTAGTAATCCAGAACTCCCTCGAGCGAGTACACGATCTGATAATTGAGCGGCGGCTCCGGGTGCTGTGGCAATCCGCCCACGAAGATGCGCACGCTCTCCACCGTGTCCAGCTGATTGATCGCGTGCTCGGCGAGAATGTTCACCATTCCCGGCGCGAGACCGCAGTCCGGAATGATCGTGATGTTCTTCTTTTTTGCCTGCGAGTCGAGAGTCTTCTGCTTGAAGACGATCTCGGTATTCCCGCCGAGGTCGGCGAAGTGAACGCCCGCCTCCACAGCGAGCGCCGCGAGGTCGTAGTTGAAGTAGTACGGGATCGCGCTCATCGCCGCATCGGACTGGCGCATCAGCGCGAGCACTGCTTCCTTGTCGCGCACATCGAGAGGCGTGAAGATCAGCCGCTTGCCCGAGTACGGCGCCAGAAACGGCGCCAGATGCTCCGTGTGCAGATCGGCAAGACGGACTTCCTTCACATCGGGATTCTGCAATAGATCATAAGCGCAGGCGGAGCCTTGAAGGCCGGCGCCGAGAACTAACATCCGCATTACGTTGAACTCCGGGAAGTTGAACTGGACTCGCTCTTGCAATTTATGCGGGCGGTGTGAATACCGTTACCCCGCGCGCGCAGAGTGAGAATTGATGACAGCACAGGTTGATACGACTGATTGGCGCGGGCATCTGCTCGATAAGCCTGAACAGATAAAGCAGCTATTGGAGAACACGCATCGCATCGCAGTGCTCGGCATCAAGCCCAATCCAGACGCCCCCGCGTACTACGTTCCCGAATACGCTCAGCGAGCGGGTTACAAGATCGTTCCGGTTCCTGTGTACTACAAGGAGCTGACGTCAATGCACGGCGAAAAGGTTTATCGGAAGCTCAGCGACATTCCGGGCGACGTCGACATGGTGAATGTGTTTCGGCGGCCGGGTGATATTCCGCAGCATGTGGATGACATTCTAGCTAAGAAGCCTAAGTCTGTCTGGTTCCAGCTCGGGATTCGGAACGACGAAGCTGCGGAGCGGTTAGCGCGGGAAGGAATAGACGTCGTGCAGGATCATTGTTTGCTGGTCGAGTTGCGACGGATTGGGAAGTAGGGGCCGAGCAGAGAGCTCAACGACTGGCCGGCTACTGAGCGCGGCTAGAGTCTGAGAGCGACACTTCTCGAGTCAGTCGCAACTCGGGCCCCCCCTGATACTGAAGCAGGGAGCTGCAAGCTTCTCAGCGGTCGTAGCTGGGGGCTATTCCGTCGGCGTAAAGAGTTTTGGATTAGAGCATCACAGGCAAATTCTAAGACCTCGACGATGCCGCGCGATCCTGAATACGCGAAACTGTAACGCCAGTATGTAAGCTCCCAGCTACGACCGCTGAGAAGCTTACGGCTCCCTGCTTTGGTATTCTGGATGTCAGTCAAGGCGCACAAACCGGTAAGCGTCGCCCTCAGACCCTAAGTGCGCACGAAGGGAGTCCGCCTTAGCTCGTGGCTCCGAGCTCGCTCACCAAGTAACAGTGTAAACAACGGGCTCAACAGCCGGCTCATTCGGATCAGGCCGACCACGCGGCGCCAGAGCTACGATGTACCGTCCGCCAGCAGTAGCAGCCAAAGCCAACCCCGCCCCAACAACACGAGGCGCAGCTTTGCTCGCAGCTCCCGGCGTAGTCTCGACCATCGTAATGACGCCGCGCTCGCTCTGAATGTTGAAGGTCTGGTTCCCGTGCTGGATCGGGATCGGCGGCGACTTGCTCATATCCACCGGCAGCGACCGATCGATCGTCGGCCCCTCGGTGAACTTCACCTCGGCAAGCTTCGAGTTCGCGGGCAGCGTCCCGTGCAGCGCGCCAGTCACCGGATCGAGAGCGGACCATGTCTGGCTCGGCTCGTTGTCGACGGCTCGCGACGGGGCGTTGCCAAGCGCGAGAGTGGATCCGTCGGCGGTCCAGCGGACGCGCCAGCCGCGCGCCACGGGAAAGAGCTTGGGCGCGGCGCTGTCCGCGGCGGCAGTCGCGCGCGGATTCTCCGGGATGTGAATCACACCCGCTTGCGCGACAGCGCGCGACATCGACATCCCACTCGACGCAAATGAGCCCGCGCGCAGGGTCGCGGTATCGATCGACGTCCGGCGCGAGACCTCCGTGAGAAGATCGTCTCCCGTTCCAGCGCCGCCAACGACAGAGTAGGCACGGCCGAATCCAATCCATTTCCAATCCGGCGAGGGCGCGGCATCCCACACGCTGTCTACCTGTGTCTGGAATCCGCGCCCCTCGTCACCGAAGAAGAAGCCGTTGGGCACCGGCTCGTTCTCGACGCCACCCGGGTCCGCGATCACCAGCACGGATTTTCTGTCGGGTGAAAATGTCCACAGCACGCGCTCGGCCATACCCTGCGTGCCGCGATTGACGGGCGTGACGGTCACGACTGGGGCAAGGTGCGTCGTGTCGGCGGTCGTTTGTTTCTTGGAAGAGTCGACGAGACAGCCACTGAGGGCGATCAGCGTCACAGCGGCGAAGCTTACTGGAGTTTTAGGCACACACCAGATTACGTCCGCCGGCCTTCGCGCGGTAGAGTGCGCGGTCAGCGCAATCGAGCAGGTCTTCCGCCGTCTCGACTCTGGGGACGGGGAAATCGGCGACTCCGATGCTCACCGTGAGGCGCAGTGGCTCTCCCTTTCCGATGTCGAACGGGTGCGACTGGATCTTGTCGCGCAATCTCTCCGCAAACGCGATCGCGCCCGCTTCGCTCGTCTCCGGTACCGCAATCACAAACTCGTCGCCGCCGTAACGCGCAACCGCATCGACACTACGCGCCGTGCGCGCGAGCAGGAGCGCGACTTCGACCAGCACCTGGTCGCCTGCGAGGTGGCCGTAGGTGTCGTTCACTTCCTTGAACGAGTCGACGTCGATCATCAGAATGCTCAGAGGCGCGTTGTACCGGCGCACGCGCTCGACTTCCGTTGCGAGCTGCGTGAGCAGCGCGCGTCGATTGAGCAGCTGAGTGAGCGGATCGGTGCGGGCGAGCGCTTCGAGGCGAATGTTGTCTGCCTGCGTCACTTCCACCATGTGCGCGCGCCGCATCGCGTTCATCGCGCTCTTCACCACCGTCTCCGCGAACTCGACGTCGGCGTCATTGAGCGATGCCTTCTCGGCCGTCCGGCGCAGCAGGAACACGCCGGTGCGCTCGAGATCGAGCCGGAACGGCAGCGCAACAATGGAGCGCACAGAGATAACGCTGCCGTCCTTCTCCCACGCTTCGCGCAGATCCTTGTAAGCGTCGGAGTGCCAGATGTCGGGGATCAGAACGGGCTTTTCGCTGGCGAGCGCCGCTTCGATCTCCGGGTATTTATCCAGCTCCACCTGGAGATTCTCGAGCTGCGGATCCTCGTGGGCCGAGGCGACTGTCCCGTGGGTGTCGCCGCTCCTGGCGAAGATCACGGACGAGTGGCTGAGATTGAGCGCTCGAGCGAGGCGACGCGCGAGCATGTGGAACAGCTCACCCATCGAGAGTGAGCCCATGACATCGTGCAGGATATCGACGAGCGCCCCGCGCGCGGCAGCTTCCTCGAGCAGACGCTGCACTTCGGCTTCTGCGTTACGCAGCGCCGAGCGAAGCTTCTCGATTTCCTCGAGTTGTGGTAACACGTCAGGACGTTCTTTGATCATTCGTCGGTAAGGGCCTCGACCTGTTCAGCCTCGCTCGCCGGCGCGCCATTCTCCGTCTCATCACCTTCATCTTCGGGCACTACTCGGGCGACGGCTGTAACGACATCACCTTCATCGAGGTTGACGAGCTTGACCCCCTGCGCGATACGCCCGGTGACCCTAACCTGGGACACCGAAGACCGGATGATCACACCGTGTTTTGTGATGATCATAATCTCGTCCGCGGGCAGAACTTCCATCAGGGCAACGACATCCCCCGTCTTTTCAGTTCTATTGACTGTGATGATGCCCTTGCCGCCGCGTTTCTGCACGCGATAGTCGGCGATGTTGGAACACTTGCCGAGACCGCGCTCGGTGACAACGAGCAGAGTCGCGTCGCGTTTGACGACGACCATGCCAATCACCGAATCGCCTTCCCTCAGCTCGACGCCTTTGACGCCGGTCGTGTCGCGGCCCATCTCGCGCACATCCATCTCGTGGAATCGCACCGACAGTCCGTGACGCGTCGCGAGCACGATGTCGTTCGAGCCGCTCGTCACCTGTACGTCGATCAGCTGATCGTCCTTGTCGATCTTGATCGCCTTGATTCCGGTCTGACGAACGTTGGAATATTGCGATAGGGCGCTCTTCTTGACGGTCCCATTCTTCGTGCAGAAGAGAAGGAACTGTGTCTCCGAGAACTCGCGCACCGGAACCATTGCTTTGACCTGCGTCTCCGGAGAGACGTTGATCAGATTGACGATCGGCTTGCCCTTGGCTGCTCGGCCCGCCTGCGGAATTTCATGGACCTTCAACCAAAAACACCTGCCGTCGTCGGTGAAGCAGAGGATGTAGTCGTGCGTCGAGCCGATGAAGAGACGCTCGATAAAATCCTCGTCCTTCAACCCCTGCCCGCTCAGCCCACGACCGCCGCGGCGCTGCTTGCGATAGGTCGAGACCGAAGTGCGCTTGATGTAGCCCGAGTGGGAGATGGTGATGACCATGTCCTCTTCGGCGATCAGGTCTTCGATCGTGAACTCGCCTTCGTCGCTCGTGATCTCGGACCGGCGCTCGTCGCCGTACTTGTCCGACACCTGCTGCAGCTCGTCGCGGATGATCTTCAGCCGGCGCGGCTTGGACGCGAGGATGTCCTTCATCTCTCTAATGAAAGCGAGGACTTCCTTTAGCTCGGCCTCGAGCTTCTCGATCTCCAGACCCGTGAGCTTCGCCAGGCGCATGTTGAGGATCGCCTCGGCCTGCCTCTCACTGAGCTTGAACCGCTTCTGCAGTTGTGCGCTCGCCGTCGGCGTATCCTGGGCCGCGCGAATCAGCTTGATCACCGCATCGATGTTGTCGACGGCGATCTTGAGCCCTTCGAGGATGTGCTCGCGCTCTTGCGCCTTGTCGAGCTCGAATTGCGTGCGACGAACGACCACCTGGTGCCGGTGCGCGATGTAATGCTCGAGCACTTCCTTGAGCGGCATTACCTTCGGCACGAGCTGGGTCGTGTGCGAATCGGGAACGAGCGCCAGCATGATGACGCCGAAGGTCGATTGCATCACGGTGTGCTTGTACAACTGGTTGAGCACCACACGGGGAATCGCATCGCGCTTGAGCTCGATTACGACCCGCATGCCGTCCTTGTCGGACTCGTCGCGGAGTGCGGAGATTCCTTCGAGCTTCCCTGCCTTCACCAGCTCGGCCATGTCTCCGATCAGCTTGGCCTTGTTGACCTGGTATGGGAGCTCGGTCACCACGATCTGCGACTTGTTCGAGGACTCCTTCTCCTCGATGACCGCACGCGCGCGCATCACGATGCGGCCGCGGCCGGTCTCCTGATAATCCTTGATGCCGGCGCGGCCGTAGATGTAGCCGCCAGTCGGGAAATCAGGTCCTTTGATCAGCTTTCTTATATCCGTCGGCGACAGCTCCGGAGTGTCGATCAGCGCGATGAGCGCGGCGACGACTTCGCGGAGATTGTGTGGCGGGATGTTGGTCGCCATGCCGACTGCGATGCCCGAAGAGCCGTTGACCACGAGATTCGGAATGGCCGAGGGCAAAACCTTCGGCTCGAGGAGCCTGTCGTCGAAGTTGGGAGCGTAGTCGACGGTATTCTTGTCGATGTCGGCGAGCATCTCCATCGCGATGCGGGTGAGGCGCGCCTCAGTGTAGCGATAAGCCGCCGCAGGATCGCCATCGACGCTGCCGAAATTTCCCTGTCCATCGACCAGGGGATAACGCAGCGAGAAATCCTGCACCATGCGCACGAGGGCGTCGTAGACGGAGCTGTCCCCATGCGGGTGGTATTTGCCGAGCACGTCACCGACGACGGTCGCGGACTTCTTGTAGGGGCGACCGGGAACGAGACCGAGCTCGTTCATCGCGTAAAGCACGCGCCGGTGCACTGGCTTGAGTCCATCGCGCACGTCGGGCAGCGCACGCGAGACGATGACGCTCATCGAGTAGTTGATGAACGATTCTTTGATTTCTTCGTGAATGAGGCGCGGAAGGATGCGCTCTCTGTTGTTCGGAGCCGTCATTAAGTGGAGTCGGTGCTGCCGGTTCGAAGGCGAGGGCGGAAGGGCAAAAAAAGGCTTCCGTTCTGGTAGCACTCAATGTACTGCTTGCGGTGCTGAAAATCAACCTCGAACTGATGAGCTAAGTCTTTGTTAAATAAAGACTTAGAACCCAACAACTGCTGAGCTTGGAGGGACTTTCTCGGTCATACCAGAATTGTGACCAAGGTGCCGTCACATGTTTAGGGCAGGTTAAACATCTTCCGCCAAATTCGGTTTCAACATCCTTCGCAAAATCCCTGGTAGCTCAACGGAAGTTAAATCGTCTTTTACGTGATGCCCACGTCCCTTGACGGTGTCACGCCAATCAGGCCCGAGCCAGCCGTGAATCCGGTGACTCCGCGCGCGCGCGCTAAATACCTCCCGTTCCCTCGACTCGAGAGCATTCGGAGCAGGATTCTAGCGTTCGCTGTAATCGCGGCACTTCTCCCGTCGGGCGTCATGCTGGGAATTTCCTACAACCAGAATCGGCGCGCCCTGGAGAAGAAGATCACGGAAGATCTCCTCTCGGAGAGCGCACAGAGCGCGCGCGCCACGGGCGTCTGGCTCAAGGAGCGTTTGTACGATCTGCGCGTGTTCGCCGGCTCGGATGAAGTCGCGAACACCCTGGACCATCCGGCCACCGGCGCTCGCGCCTCGGCGATTGCCACCAACCAGGCCGAGGGAAGGCTGCGCGACTATCTCCTTTCTCTACACGAGCGCTTCAGCGATTTCGAGCAGCTCATGGTCGTGGATCTGAATGGAAACGTCGTGGCGAGCAGCGGAGAGGTCACCCAGATCCGCCTCCCCACCGATTGGAAGGGCACTCTACACGCGGAAACGCAGCTCGTCGGCGACGTTTACTGGGATACGAAAGCAGGAAGGGCCAAGCTGGTGGTAGCCGTCCCTGCCCAACGCGCAGATGGCCGAATCATCGGAGCGTTCGCGGCGGAGCTGAATCTGGCGCCTGTCAGGGTCCTGCTCCACGCATTCGCCCGCGACAGCAGTGGCGCGATTTTCCTCGTCAACAACAAGGGCTATCCGATCGCCAGCTCCGAAGGGATGACAGAGGTCCTCGTCAAGACGCGAATGGCACCGCCTACCATGAAGAAGCTGCTGAAGAGTGCGCGCGCGCCTTTCACCTACACCAGCTTCGGCGGTCGCAACGTCATCGGAACACTCGAATACGTTCCGCAAGCCACCTGGGCGACCATATCGGAGCTGTCAGCCGAGTCGGCCTTCAAGCAGGTCCGCCATTTCCGTGACGTTTCGCTGATCGTCATCGCTCTTCTGCTCGTTCTCGTATCTGCAGCCGGCTATCGCCTGGGACTTCTGATCGCTCGCCCTCTCGACCTGCTCACGAAGGGCGCCGGCGAGGTGGCGGCCGGAGACCTCGCGGTCGATTTGCCCGAAGCGCCTGGTGGGGGCGAAGTGGGCTACCTCACCGATGTCTTCAATCACATGGTGTCGCGTCTCCGCGAAGGACGACGTGAGCTCGATCTCATCCATGAGACGCTGCGCAAGAAGAACGAGGAGCTCGAGCAGCTCTCCACCACCGACAGCTTGACTGGTCTCGACAATCACCGCGAGCTGATGCAGCGCCTCGACCACGAAGAGGCGCGGTGCAAGCGCGAGCGGAGAAGCTTCTCGGTTCTGGTCGGCGACGTCGATCACTTCAAGCAGTACAACGACGCGTTCGGTCACCCCGCCGGTGACGAAGTGCTGAAGGCGATCTCCGATATCATGCGCGAGTCCGCCCGTCCGGTAGATTGCGTCGCCCGCTACGGTGGAGAGGAGTTCGTCGTGATGATGCCCGACACAGTTGCAGCCGATGCACTCGAACTGGCTGAGCACATTCGCGCCCGCGTCGCCGCCAAGAAATTCACGGGGCGCAAGATGACACTGAGCATCGGCGTCGCGACATTTCCCGAAGATGCCGACAGCGCCGAGGGGTTGATATCAATCGCCGACGAGGCGCTCTATCAGGCGAAACGAGAAGGGCGCGATCGTTCTATTCGCGCCCGGAAACTGGCAAAAACCGGAAGCTGACTAGGGTCGGGAGACGAGCGTGCGGAAGATCCAACCGCCGCGCCCTGTGTCGTCACTGATCCGGATCCACTCGTCGGCGTAGGAATAGCCGGTCAGCGTCGTGCCCGACTCCGCAGCAAAGACAATAGGGAACCCGGTGCCGGGACCTCCACGAACATTTCCCCGGGTAGTCGTCACCAGCTTGAGTGGAACCGCGAAAGGCGTCTCACCCGGCCGCGCGGCCTCGCGCCCGGAAACAGCGAGTCGGCCACGATACGCGGTAGCCAGGGTCTTGGCCTGGTTCGCCAGATAGAGCGAACCACCATAGTTCGCCTTGTCGAACTCGGTCGCCGCCGAGCGCACGAATCGCGTAATCTCCGCGGCCTCCGGTGGGTCAGCCTGAGATCCGGATTTCATGGTCTGTAGCGCGACTTCCGCCTCGGCCATTGCTGACGCCGCCTGAGCGCGACTCGCGCCCGATTGCAGCTTAGCCATCGCGCGCACCACCTCAGCCCGGGTGTTGTCCAGCTTCGTCTGAAGATCCTCGACCTGGGCGTCCCTCGCCAAGACCTGGAGCTCGAGGCGGGCAATTCGCTTGTCCTGATCCGCGTCACGCACGGTGACCGTGTCGTGAACCACGCGCGGCGGCGTGACCACGGGCTTTGGCTGCGACGCGCAGGCCGCGCCAATAGCTGCGACGGCGAGCAGTGCAAAGGATGAGCGCAAAAGCGAAATTCCTCGCGGGACTTAGGGTCTCAAAATCTGGCAAGCGGGCCGTAATTGGCGGGTGCGACCTGCTGAGAGAGTAATACTATGCGGGTGATCCTCGCCAGCCCACTCGCCCTTTCCGAGCGACACCGTGCTTCCACTAAACCGCTGGGCCATTTGGGCGTCAAGTGTTATCGCGCTGTCATGTGCGCAGCCTCGGCGGGTAACCGTTTCGACGGATCGCGCTGTGCACGCGCAGCATACCGGAGTCTGCTACGAAGTCTTTGTCCGCTCCTTTGCCGATGCCGATGGGAATGGCGTCGGCGATCTGCGCGGCCTGACCTCGCATCTCGACTACATCAACGACGGAAATCCGCGGAGCACCACCGACCTTGGCGCAAACTGTATTTGGCTGATGCCGATCGCCAAATCGGTGAGCTATCACGGCTACGATGTCGCCGACTACTACCACGTGGATCCGCGGTACGGAACGGACGAGGACTTTCGCCAGCTGGTGAGAGCTGCGCATAGACGGGGCATCCGCATCATCGTCGACTTCGTTCCCAACCATTCGTCGAGCGAGAACCCCTGGTTCCAATCGGCGCTGAACGATCCCGCGAGCCCATATCGCTCGTGGTACCGATGGTCCGCCGTGAACCCCCATCAACCGGGGCCGTGGGGTCAGGAGGCGTGGCACAAATCGCCGGTGCGCGACGAGTACTACTATGGAGTGTTCTGGCACGGGATGCCGGATCTCAACTACGGGAATCCTGCTGTAGTGGAAGAAATACGGAAAGTGACCGCTTACTGGCTGAAGACTATGGGCGCCGACGGTTTTCGGTTCGACGCGATTCCCTATCTGGTCGAAGAAGGAGATCAGCTCAAGCACACGCGTGGCACCCACGAGATTCTGCACGTCCTTGGCGACGCGATCAGGCGGCAGGCACCGGGCTCGTTCACCGTCGGCGAGATGGGCGACGGATCGGTAGATATCCTCGCGTCGTATTACCCGGACCAGCTCGACTCCTACTTTGCCTTCGACGTCGCTCGCGCAACAGTCGAGGCGGCACGCACTGGCGATGCGACTCCGTATTTTCGGTCGATTCTGGAAACGAACGCCAAGCTTCCGGCCGGTCGGTGGTCACCGTTTCTCACCAACCACGACCAGCCGAGGACGATGACTGTCCTCGGCGATGTGGCAAAGGCGCGGGTGGCGGCGAGCGCAATGCTGATGCTGCCGGGAGTCGCCTTCGTTTACTACGGGGAAGAGATCGGGATGTTTGGACCGAAGCCGGATGAGCAGATACGAACTCCGATGCAGTGGACCAGCGCGGCCGGAGCTGGATTTACGACCGGGACTCCGTGGGAAGCGCACCAGCCCGATTGGGTTTCGAAAAACGTGTCCGCTCAGGACGTCGATCCGGCATCGCTGCTCAATCATTACCGCAGGCTGATTCATCTGCGAAACCAGCACCCTGCGCTGAGTCACGGCGATCTCGAGATGGGGGCGGCGATGGATCCCGCCGTCGCCGTGATCATGCGACGGTCTCCTGAGGAGACTATCCTGGTTGCGTTGAATTTTGGCGACCGGTTGATCGATCGCGTCCTTATTATGTTCGCTTCGGATCGGCCCGAAGGGCCGTTCCAAATCGAACCGCTCTACAACGATCCGTCGAGCGCCTGCTTTGTCGCCGGTATTTCGGCCGGCGGCGCCGCGATTACCCTCGGAAACGTGGCGCCGCACAGCCTCTGCACCTTCCGCGTGCTCTCCAGCTAGAAGTCGCTCTCCGCGCCGACTACCGGAGTCACCGCTGATCGATCTTCTTCGCCGGTGCGGATGCGGTACACCTTCTCGACGGGCAGGACGAAAACCTTGCCGTCGCCCACCTCACCTGTGGCAGCCGCCGCGAGAATCGCTTTCACCGTCGGCTGAACGAAGGTGTCCGAAACGCCGATCTCGATCCGCACCTTGTCGTGCAGCTCCACCTTGACCGTCATGCCGCGATAGGTCTCCACCGCCTCAGTTTCTCCACCATGGCCCCGGACCCTGCTTATGGTGAGCCCGCGCACCTCGGCCCGGTACAATGCTTCGAGCACTTCGTTGAGTTTTTCCGGTCGAATGATCGCTACGACGAGTTTCATATATCAGCCCCTGTCCGCATGAACGAGAATCGCGCCTTCGCCTCTGCTGTACGCTTCTTCACCGTGTTGGGTGACGTCCATTCCGACTCCTTCCTCTTTCTGGCTCGCGCGAAGAGGCGAGACCAGCGCTATCACTTTGAGGATCACGAACGTTCCAACAACACTATAGATAATGGTGGCGACTACTGCCACGAGCTGGATTCCCAGCTGTTCAGGATTGCCGAACAGCGCGCCGTCGGCTGTTCCGTTCCAGACTTTTTGGGCGAGAACTCCGGTGAGCAACGCTCCCACGGTCCCGCCGACCCCGTGCGCCGCTATCACGTCGAGCGAATCATCGAGCCTGGTGCCCGCTCTCCAGAGAATAGCGAAGTAGCT
>JANMWS010000017.1:0-4265 GCA_031394125.1 Gemmatimonadales bacterium | reverse complement strand
CACTCGTGATGTCGGCAACGGTATCCGTGCGGTGGCCCACGGTCACCTTACGCGACAGAGCGATGTTGGCTGCGTTGACGACGAAAACCTTGAAGCCGTCGCCCTCGGGGACGAGCGCCGCGACCGGTACCGTAACCGCTCGTGGCTTGGTCCCCATAGTGATCTGCCCGAAGATCGTTTCACCGATGCGCAGCGGCCGCGCACCGGCAGGAGCCTGGGCGCGGACTTCGACGCTCCTCGTGGCGGAGTCGACAGTCCCGCCGACAGAGACGAGTCTGCCCACTCCGAGAGGTTCTCCGCCAGCGTTCGCGCCCGCGCTTAGCGTCACCGCCGCTCCGGGGGCCATGTGTGCCGCGTCAGAAGGAGCGACGTTGAAAACGATGTCCAGTGCGTTGAGGTCGGCGATCTCGACGAGCGGCTGATTGACGTCGGCGGAAGCTCCGATGGACGCGTTCATCTTCGTCACGACGCCAGAGATTGGCGCGCGCACCACGGCAAGCTGCGCGGTTCGGCGAGCATTGATCGCTGCCGCCCTCGCCTGAGCGAGAGCTGTCGCCGCCTGCTCGGCGTCCTTAGTGGGAAGGATGCCCGCGTCGGCAAGCCGGCGCGTTCGCTCGTATGCGCGCTCAGCGGCAAGAAGGGCGGCTTCCGCGCTCTGAGCCGCCGTGATGAAAGGCGTTTGCTCAAATGCGACGAGAGCTTGTCCCACACTCACATGCTGGCCCGGCGACACAAGGACGGACGTTATCCGCGCCGGCGCCGGAGCACTCAGTGAAGCAAAGTGGCCACTGCGCGCGCTGACTGTTCCTATCGAGCCGACTTTGTCCTCGAAAGGTTGAACGGTCGCAATCGCCGTCTTGACCTGAACGACGGCCGTCGGGTCCGCCGCTGTGTCCGACGCCTTGTGACAGGCTGTAGCAACGAGCAGGATCAGCAGCAGCGCAGGATATCTCATCGCGTTGGCACCGTCAACGCGTACAGGCGGAGCGTGGCCGTGGCTATCCAGACGTCCGCCAGATCGGTGACGTATTGGGAGAGGATATCACGCGCATTCCGCTGGGCTTCCAGAACCGTCGCCAGGGCCTGTGCGCCTTCCCTGTAGGCGACGAGCGACATGGCAACTATCCGGTTCGCGCTTTCCACGAGAAGTCCATCGCGTTGAAGCTTTTCCAGCGCGACGCTTCTCTGGCGCGATGCGCGTCCGATGGTTGCCTGCGTTTCAAACAGTGTCAACGCCAGCTGGGCCCGCGCTCTCTCGCGTTCCGCCTCCGCCTGAGCGATAGGACCCCGATTTCGATTCAGAAGAGGGAGCGGAATCGAAATACCAACGGTTGGAAGGAGGCCCGTCTGGCCCGGATCTCCCCACTCCACTCCTCCCTGCACGCTGAACGGAGTGAACATGCTGCGCCGCTGGACTCTCACGGACAGGTCGGCCGCGCCAAGCGCTTGCTGTGCGGCAGCGACGGGAAGTGTGCGAGCAGGTATGGCATCGGGAGACGGTGACGAAGGCGGGAGCGTAAGAGAATCCGACGGCATCACCGAGATTCGATTGGTGTCCAGTCCCATTACGGTTTGAAGATCGAAGATGCTGGATATGAGCGAAACAGAGTCAGCCGCCGCCAGATTCGCAGCCTGTCCAGCATTGACGGTTGCCAACAGGACGTCCAGCTCGCTGGCATCGCCTGCGTTGCGCCTGATCACGGCCATGCGGCGCAAGCTATCCGCATCCCGGGCATTTCGCCTTGACAGCTTCACGCGCTCGAGCGCTGCCAGCGCGCGGGTGTATGTGGTGTCCGCGTCGAGTGCGGCAGCGGCACGCTCGAATTGGAACCGATACTGACTGGCGAGCCTCGTCGCCTCCGCGGCGCGGATTCGGGCGCCCCGGATGCCGCTCAAGTCCAGCGGCAGGTTGAGGATCGCATGGTAAGTCGGCACCGACTTGGAGTACGTCGCGGCCAGCGACGGGTTGTCTCGACCCTTCGCGGTGATCAGCTGGGCGGCACCGACAAGCGTGTCCGCAAGTGCAACAGCAGCGCGCGCACCGCGGGAAACAGAGATGTCGACCGCCTGCTGACGACTTATAGGCTGTTGACCAGGCAAACCGGCGGAAATCATCGGTGCGAGCAGAACCAGCGCTCGTAATGACTTGCGTATCAAAAGGCTCGTGACCGGAGAAAAGACGAGCCGGGTGAGCGCAAAGCGCATTCCACGCTTTGTGTCACCCGGCCTGCGTTTTCAACTTACGTCGCGGGCATCGCCCGCGTCGTTAGTTCTTTGCCTTCTTTTCCTTTGCTTCCGACTTCGCTTCCTTCTTCTCTGACTTCGGCGTTTCGTGCTCGCGTCCGACGACGGCACCGTCAATCGCGTTCACGTTCACTTCCTCGATGCCCGTCTTGCCGGGGACCGTGATGTCGAAGGAGTAAATGAGCTTGCCGTTCTCGCGCTCGATCTCGCTCGACTTCACGGTTCCATTTGGAACCTGAGCCAACGCGGTGGCGCGCGCGGTCGCCTCGGAGACCTTGGCTTCCTTCATCAGGGTGGTCTGGCTGTCTTCCTTCTGAACCTTGGCGTGGTGACGCTTCATCGTGCCGGTCTTTACGGTGCTCTTTGCTGTGCCGGCAGCCTGCGCGCCAGCGACGCTCGTGGTAGCGGCGATTGCCACTGCCAGGGCGATGACTTTGAACATGAGAACTCCTCCAATTGGTTTGACCTGCAGCCCGCTATGGAGCGGGAGATTGTCTGCGGTTGTCCGTGAATGATACCGGGTCAAGCTGTCATCATGATTACACGAGACAGTCATGCCATTCGACACTCCCTTCGACGCCTGACGCTGTAAATTGCCCGTAATGCGAGTTCTTCTGGTGGAGGACGACCCCGGCCTGGCAGCCATCATCAAGACCGGCTTCGCCGAGCAAGGCGTCCAGGTGGTCACAGTGCCCAGCTATGCTGAGGGGAAGGTGAAAGCGACGCTCGGCAGCTTCGACGTGCTCATCCTCGACGTCATGCTTCCAGGTGGAAACGGATTCGATCTCTGTCGCGAGCTGAGAGCGCGCGAGATCGGGACGCCGATCCTCATGCTCACCGCGCGCGACACCGTGGACGACCGAGTGGCGGGCCTCGAGGTCGGCGCGGACGATTACCTCACCAAGCCTTTTGCGTTCCGAGAATTGCTCGCGCGGGTAAGAGCACTGGGAAGAAGGCGCGGCGCTCCGCTCCCGGAAACGCTGCGCGTTGCCGACCTCGAAGTCGATCTGGACGCGCAAAGAGTGCGGCGCTCCGGGAAATCCATAGAGCTCACAGCGAAAGAATTTGCGCTGCTGGAGTTTTTTGTCCTGCACAAGGGGCAGGTCGTCGATCGCGCGGCGATCACCGCTCACGTCTGGGATGAGAACCACGATCCTTTCACGAACGTACTCGAAGTTCTGGTACGGCGCCTCCGGCGAAAGATCGACGACGAATTTCCAACGAAGCTAATCCAGACAGTGAGAGGCGCCGGATACCGGCTTGGTGACTGAAGCACTCTCCTCGCGTGGGGGCATTCAGCGGCTGGTGCGCCTGCGCCTGCGCCTCACATTCTGGTACGTAGCGACGTTTGGGCTGATCATCCTGCTGCTCGGCGCGGGCTTGTTCGCTGTGATCAGGTACCAGCTCTCGCAACAGCTCGACGGTTCCCTGCACAGCGCCGCACAGGAGCTGGTCCGCGCTGCGAGGATCAGGGAAGTGGAGGCAGCCGGCGCGCGAGGGCGAGTCATCGATGCGATTGACGAGCTGAGCATACCGGATCGGACTCTCTATCTGCTCGATGCGCAGGGGAATCCGGTGAAGCCTGACACCGCGGCGGACTGGATTCGAAGCGCCGCGCGCCAAGCAGCCGTAGCCGGACAGATCACTCTCGAGCGCGACCTACCCCATGTGGAAACGCTGAGGCTTCATGCCCTGCGCTTCAGGCTCGCGTCGGGGCAGACGCTCGTCGCTGTGGCGGTCGCGGACCAGATCGAGCTGGAGGACCGCTATGCCGATCTCATCGCCGCCTTTGCGGCGGCGGCCTTCGCCGCGCTAGTTCTGGTCGCCGCAGGAGGATTCCTGCTCGTGCGGAAATCCACAGCGCCTATCGAGCGGTCGATGATATTCATGCGACGCTTCATGGCCGACGCAGCCCACGAATTGAGAACGCCGATCACGGTTTTGCGCACTCGCGTGGAAGTGGCATTGCAGCAGCCCAGACAAGCAGACCATTACGTGTCCGCGCTGCAGGGGGTCGAAGC
>JANMWS010000158.1:0-2231 GCA_031394125.1 Gemmatimonadales bacterium | reverse complement strand
TCGACGGTCTTCGCCTTCCGTATAGCCTGTTCTCCGTGCTCAAAGATCGTCGTCGCGATCTCCTCCCATTCCGGAACCTGCGGCAACGGCGCAACTCGCTCGAGCTGATCACGAAACGCGCGCGCGTATTTGTTGTTGGCTAGGGCCGAGTCCTGCCACGCAGTTTTCCGGGGAGGGAGATCGCCGGTGAGCTTGTAAAATTCGAGCTCGAGCGATGGACGCGACAGATACTCCATCAACTTCCACGCCTCTGCCTTGTGCTGGGATCCTGCGAAGAGCGATAGACTCGACCCGCCCGCCATCGACACACCTGGACCGTTGATGCCCGGCATTGGCGCCGTCGACCATTTGTTCTGTACGGATGAGTCGAGACGAGTCTTGAACTCGCCGATGTACCAGGGTCCCGATATGTACATGGCGATGTTGCCGCGCTCGAACTCCTGAAACAGGTTTGACACCTGGGTGCTGCTGACGGGCGACGCGAGTCCCTGACGGTAGAAACCGAGATAGAAATCGAACGCCCTCCTGAATGCCGGCTGCTCGAAGGCGCCGTATCGGCCGCCATCGCGGAGTATCGGCGAGCCCGTCTCCAGCGCGAAGCCAACGGGTTGCGGCCATTCGTTGGTCGGCATCAGCATCGGAAACTGCCTCGCCGTCATCTGCGACTTCATCTTCTTCATCGCCGTGATCCAATCCGCCCACGTCGTCGGGAATGTCTTGTAGCCCGCTTTGGCGAGCAGATCGGTGCGATAGAAGATCAATCTCGTGTCGACGTACCACGGAACGCCGTACGTTTTTCCGCCAACGACATTCGTCTTCCAGATCCCGGGAAAGAAATCGTCCCGCCGAATCTCCTTCGACTGCATTACGAAGGAATCGAGCGGCGCCAGCGAGTTGAGCGCGACGAACTCCGGCACCCAGGTGTTGCCGAGCATGGCGATGTCGGGTGTCGATTCACCGACATAGGCGGTGAGCAGCTTCTCGTGCGCGGCGGTCCAGGGGATTTGCTGGACTTCGACGTGGATGTCCGGGTGTTCCTTCTCGAATCCCGGAATCAGCTGCGAGAGCACCTCCCCCTCTCTTCCCATCGCCCAGATGCGAAGAGTTGTCTTGTTGCCTGCGGAGGCGGAGGAGCACGCGAGGGCGAAGGCTGCAAACAGGAAGCTCGCGCCCAGGCGCGAGAGGCGCTGGCTTGTCATATGCTGCATTATTCCTAGAGACTTCATTCTCATCCAATCCCGGAGGTTTTCATGCGACTGTTTAGTCAGAAAGCGTTTCTCCTGGTACTCGTTTCAAGCATCGGCTGCGACTCTACTACTGCTCCGCCTTCGGTATCGGGGTATTTCGTGCTACAGACAATCAACAGTCGCGCGTTACCGACGTTTCTCGCCGCCACACCAGGCAACACCGCAACCATCGTCTCGTCGACTCTCACACTCAACACCGCAGGTAAGGCAGTGGTGACTGAGCATCGGCAGGACATCTTTCAAGGCGACGGGACTTACTCGACCACACTCGACTACAGAATCCATGGCACACAGATAGAGATAGGCTCCTTTTCGCCTTGCCCAATCAACGCGCTCTGCGCAGCAAACTGGATAGGCACGTTTACCCCCGGTGGTTTGAGCCTCAGCATCAACCCCGCATCCGTTGATTTCCAAATCGTCTACGAATACCGGGCCTTTGGTGCGGATTGAAACAGCGCATTGCTTTCATTGGCGGGCTCAGGGCTCCAGCCACCCGCCAGTGAAACCTGCCTTCTTCAAGCCCGCCACGATGTACGGATTCTTCCGCATCGTCTTCCATATCAAATCAGACCGGTAGTTCTCGATCATCGCGATGATCGGCCCCTGATCGATCCCCAGATAATCAGTGTCAAACCACCCCACACCCGCGACAACGTGCCCGTGATGCGGCGTGATCGGTAGCTGAAACGTCGGGTTATAGGAGTCAACAAAACCGTAATTGGTAAAGAGATTGTCTCCGTACTTCTCTCGAATCGCTACCAGCGCGGGAACAGCGATCTCTGGCGCGAACGGCACGGATCCTCCCGGACCGGTAGCAGCGAGAGTGCCATCGTCCATCACGTAGTCGGCGGCGACGCCTCGCGCGGTGTAGGTGTGGAACTGTCTGGTCCTTCCGTCGATGACGACTGTCGTGTCGTGGGGGCCATCATCCGCCGTAAATCCCCAGACGTTTGCTCCGTAGTCACGCCACTGCCCGGGATTGGC
>JANMWS010000139.1:0-2322 GCA_031394125.1 Gemmatimonadales bacterium | reverse complement strand
CAAGGCCGGCGCCTGGCATCTAGGACGGAGGGACTATACGGATGCTCCTGATGGTACCGGATGCTCCGGATCTTTTCGTTGGTTGCGACAGATTACGCGATAGAACTTCGGATCGGGACCAAAGTGTAGAACGAGCCCGAGTTCCAGGTTAGTCGCTTTGAGATAGTTGTAAAGTTGTCGAGTCGCGGACTTGTGGACCTCCCAAGCCGCCTTTGTTTCTATCACAAGTCTTTCGTCCACAATCAAGTCGAGCCGCTGGGATCCGAGCTTCTCGCCCTTGTAAAGGACGTGAACGGATACTTCCCGCGCGACCCTGTGCCCTCGCCGACTCCGTTCAATCACCATATCCGGCCGCCCAAGCTCTTATCGCCGCTACGGTCGATCCGGAGCATCCGAGTGCATCAGGAGCATCCCTAGAATATTTTTATCCCCTAGGCATACGTGAGGATCAAATGAACGGGCAACAATCCATTATGACCGAAGCGCTCCGGCGCTGGCGGATCATTCCAGTCATCAGAATCGAAGATCCGAACAACGCTGTCCCATTGGCGAGCGCGCTGCTGGCCGGGGGGCTGCCGATCGCGGAGATCACTCTTCGCACGCCGGTCGCTCTGGATGCGCTTCGTCGCATCACGCAGGAACAGCCGGAGATGTTCGCCGGGGCCGGCACCGTGCTCAACGTCGCCCAGGCGCAGCAGGCAAGGGAAGCCGGCGCGCACTTCATCGTCTCGCCGGGGTTCAGTCGAGCGGTCGTCGACTATTGTCTCGAGCACGATGTGCCCGTCTACCCTGGTGTCGCCACCGCAACTGAGATCGAAGTCGCGCTCGAGGCTGGGCTCAAGCTCCTCAAGCTTTGGCCGATCGACACACTCGGCGGCGTCCCTTATGTGGAGCTGTTGTCGGGACCATTCGGCGGCGTCGAGTTCAATCCCAGCGGCGGAGTAACCGGCGCCAACTTCGAGAGCTACCTCGCGCTCAAGAACGTCGTGGCCTGCGGTGGATCGTGGATGGCCCCGCCGGACTGGATCGCAGCGAGGCAGTTCGAGAAGATCCGCACCTCCGTCCGAGATACGGTAAGACGAGTCACCCTGCTTTCCCCGGCCAGGAAACGCTGGTCCGAGACTTCCGCTTTTCAGGACACGGTATCGCCGAGATGATTGCCGGCGAGCGGCTGCCTACGCTCGATGAGTTGGAAGAGGCCGCCGCTCTAATCTACAAGTCGATGCCCGCCACCCCGCAGTACCGGTGGCCGCTTCTCGAGGCGAGAGTCGGTGCGACCGTCTGGGTGAAACACGAGAATCACGCGCCGACCGGGGCCTTCAAGGTGCGCGGAGGTCTCGTTTACCTCGACCGCATTCTGCGCGAAGGAAGAAAGCCAGCCGGTGTCGTGTCGGCAACAAGAGGCAATCACGGCCAGTCCATTGGGTTCGCGGCCCGGCAATACGGTGTCCCGGCGGCCGTGGTGGTACCACACGGAAACAGCGTTGACAAAAACGCGGCGATGCGCGCACTCGGCGTGGAAGTCATCGAGGACGGGCGCGATTTTCAGGATGCCGTCGAGATCGCCGATGAGATCGCGAAGAAACGCGGATGGCACAGGTTCCCGTCTTTCCATCCATTGCTAGTGTGCGGGGTGGGCACTTACGCGCTCGAATTATTCAGGGCCGCACCCGACATCGATACCGTGTATGTGCCGGTTGGAATGGGAAGCGGTGTCTGTGGCGTCGTCGCCGCGAGAGACGCACTCGGGCTCGACACCCGAATCGTCGCGGTGGTTTCCACGAAAGCCCCTGCGTTCGCCCTGTCGTTCGAGCGGGGCACACCGGTCTCCCACGAGGCAACGACGGCAATCGCCGACGGGATGGCGTGCCGGACTCCTGATGCGTCGGCGCTGGCTATCGCGCGACGCGGAGTCGAGCGTGTGATACAGGTGAGCGACGACGAAGTGAAGTCAGCGATGCGCGCGCTCTTTTCCGACACGCACAATGTGGCTGAAGGCGCGGGCGCTGCCGCGCTCGCGGCGTCGATGCAAGACAGGGAAACGATGCGCGGACGGACCACCGCCATTGTGTTGACAGGCGGGAATGTCGACGTCAGCGTTTACGGTAAGGTCATCGCAGCTTGACGCTTGCGGCCTTCGGCAACGCGACAGAGGATTCGATCGAGCCCACTCACTTAAGAGCAGGAGACAAATGACACATTACCTGTGGACTGTGTGGAACGACATCTTCGTTCCCGGCGTTCCGCTGCTCGAGAAAACCATCCGCACGCTCGCCGTCTACGTGGCCGTGTTGCTCGGCCTCAAGCTCGCCGGGAAGAGAG
>JANMWS010000135.1:0-7538 GCA_031394125.1 Gemmatimonadales bacterium | reverse complement strand
CGCATCGCGCCGCCGGTACGCGAAGATGGTCGCCACGATGAGTCCGAAAAATATCCAGTCGCCGAACACGACGTAGTCGAGCAGCTGGCCGTAGGTTCCGGATAGCGCGAGCGCGACGGCCCATGCAGCCTGAATCACGATTCCTCCGGTCGGCGTCCGATACCGGGGATGCAGCCGCGACGCAAATTTGAAGAAGAGCCCGTCGGCGGACATCGCCTGGAGCATGCGCGGCGCGGAGAGAATTCCCGTATTGACGAATCCGATAGTCGACACGATGATGCCCGCCGCCATCACCGCGGCGCCAATCGGGCCCACCGCTGCCCGCATTGTATCAGCCGCGGGGGCCAGACTTGTAGCAAGGCCCACTGGGCCGAGCGTTCTAAGATAGGCGACGTTGGCAAGAACATACACCGCGATAACGACCGAAATTCCGATCGCGAGCGCCTTTGGCAACGTCCGCTGCGGATCGACGATCTCGCTGGCAATGTTGTTGGAGAACTGCCATCCGCCGTACGCGAACAGAACCGGAATGAGCGCGATCCCCAGTGCGCGCACCACGCCGAACCCCTGAATCGTCTCGGTCGGCGCCGTCGCCTGTGCGCCACCGCGGGCGAGAAAGACCCCGACAACAATGAGCACCGCCAGCGCGGCGAGCTTCAACACCGTGAAAATGTTCTGAGTGATGCTGCCCGATCTGATCCCGAAGTAGTTCACAGCCGCGAGCGTAACGAGGAGCGCGGCGGCGAGGGGCTTGATGTAAATCGTCGAGACGCCGAACAGATCGACCGAGTAGCGCGCGAACGTCACGGCGACCGCCGCGATCCCACCGCTGTTGATGATGAACAGGAACGTCCAGCCATACAGAAACGCGGAGAGCGGTCCGAACGCTTCGGTGAGATAGATGTACCCGCCGCCCGCCTGCGGTCGCCGCGCGCCCAGCTCGGCGAACGCGAGCGCGCCGACGAGGGCAATGGCGCCACCGATGATCCACGCTGTCAGAATGAAAGCCGAGCTATGGACTCGCTGGGCGACGATGGCGGGATTGAGGAAGATCCCCGCGCCGATGATGCCGCCGATCACCACCATCGTCGTGTCGAATACGCCGAGCCGGCGGAGGTAGCTGGGGACTAGGCCCAGATGGACGCCTTCTTCGCCCAGCTCGAATCCTTGTACCGAGTTGAGAACGCCTTCGCGGTTTCCTTGAGCGCCACCGGATCGTGGCTCGCTTTGTACTTCGACGTCCCAGCCCAGTAGAGCGCCTCGGGCGCGGCATCGGTGCTCGGCAGCTTCTCGACGACCTCGCGGAATCTCTTCTCCGCTTCCGCCCACTTTCCCTGCTTGAAGTCCATGTGGGCGCGGCCGAGCATCAGTTGGCCGAGAAAATCCTCGAGCGGTAGAAATCCTTCTGTCCGCCACTGCTCATCACCGTTTGGATCGAGCTGGAGCACCGTGGGCGTCCAGTGCGCGTTGTACTTCTCGCCGTAGCGCTGGAAAGCATCCGCATCGTCTTTGACGTGCACCCGCGCGGGCAAAAAGCTCTCATTCACGAAGCGGACGACGCGCTCGTCCGGCCACACCTCGGCATCCAGCCGAGCGCAGCCACCTCACATAGGTGCAGCGCTGAAATCCAGGAGAACGGGCTTGTTAAGCTTCTTCGCTTCCTTGAGGACTTTGTCTACGTCGTGGCTGAACTTGATTTCCATTGGACTCTCGTCGGGGATTTACTGCGCAGAGAGTGCACGCGACGTGCCCGCGCCCTCGCGCTAGCTCAGCGGAGTGGTTCCCGCTCCAACGTCCGATCCCGTCTCGATCACACCTAATATTCCAAGCAGCTTCGCCGCGTATATAGTAGTCCGGGCACAACAATGGCAGGTGGGATGCCCTCGCATCCCGGCTCCCAGCCTCAGGAATCCACCCATGCCTACCAGACTTCCCACACGTCAGCTCGGTACCACGGACCTCAACATCACGCGCGTCGGGTTCGGCGCCTGGGCGACTGGTGGAGGCGGCTGGGCATACGGATGGGGACCGCAGGACGACGATCAGTCGCTCGCGGCGATGACTCGGGCTCTCGAGCTGGGCGTCAACTGGATCGACACGGCCGCGGTGTACGGGCTCGGCCATTCGGAAGAAGTCGTCGGCCGGTTGCTCAAGAAGCTTACGGGACCAGACCGGCCTTACGTATTCACCAAATGCGGCCTGATCGGGGACCCGAGAGATCCGATGAAGGATGCGCGACGCATTCTGACCCCCGCATCCATCCGCCGAGAGTGCGAGGCATCACTTCGCCGGCTCGGCGTCGAGCGCATCGATCTGTATCAAATCCATCGGCCGGACGAGGAAACGGGGACTCCTCCCGAGGAATCCTGGCGGATGATGGTCCAGCTCCAGACCGAGGGAAAAGTCCGCGCGATCGGTGTCTCCAACTTCGACGCCTCGCTGTTGAGGAAAATCGAAGCAATCCAGCACGTCGATTCGCTCCAGCCACCCTTCTCACTCATCAAACGTGAGGCCGCCGCCGCGGAGATTCCGTGGTGCCGGGCCAATCGCACGGGCGTGATCGTCTACAGCCCAATGCAGACTGGCATTCTCACCGATTCATTCTCCACCGAGCGGGTGAAGAAGATGGCGCCCGACGACTGGCGTCCACGCTCGCCGAATTTCCAGACGCCCAAACTCGAGAGAAACATTGCGCTGCGTGACGCGCTCGTTCCGATCGCACGCCGTCACAATGCGACGGTGTCGTCCGTTGCAATCGCCTGGACGCTGACGTGGCCGGGCGTCACTGGCGCGATCGTGGGCGCGAGGTCGGCGGAGCAGGTCGATGGCTGGATCGGCGCCGCGAATCTGGCGCTCACAGCCGAGGACCTTGACGACATCGCGCTCGCCATTGAGAGGACGAGCGCGGGGAGCGGACCCACCCGCCCGGCGTCGGTGAGAAACGCCCGCGAGGAATCGAGTGCGTCACTCGAAGCGCGGTAGCCTGAAGATTACTTCTCCGGCCCTCCCTTCTCTTTCACCGTGGGATAAGGGAGCGCGGGGTTCGGGCCGATTTTCTCGACGGTATATTCGCTCGCCCAGAAATCTGGCGGACCATCGCTGTCCTTTACCTTGTTCTTCGACGGCTTCACGCCCTGTTTTAGATAAGCCGCGATCGCCCATAAGTCCTGGTCAGGCATATGACGCCATGACGGCCACGGCATCGGTATGGCCAGATAATGTGGATGCAGCGGAAAGTTGCCCTGCCCGGGAACCGTCGACGTTATCTCGACGTCCGGAGTCTCCTCAGGCCGCAGTCCAAAGCGAAGCGAGTTGAAGATCTGACGCTCGCTGAAACGGCCCGTGCCTGTTGCATTGTCAGGCGTCAGGTTCTTGGGACGCGTCACGAACGGACCGATGTGGAACACACCGTTGATCGTATCCCGCACGCCGTCCAGCCATCCGGTGGCCGCGGGATTCGAGCCGCCGCCGTGGCAGCCGCCGCAGTCGTGCGAGATGACGACGAACCGGCCGTGCCCGATCTGATCCTGCCTTGCCTGATCCGTTTGCAGATTGCTGGTCCCGCCTGCGCTGGCGAGTGAGCCGGAAGACTGGGGCGCCGTGCACGCCGCAAGGAACACTATTGCGAGAAACGAGCTGAGATGTTGCGATAATCTCGTCGACCGTGGTGTCACGTTTTGCTCCTCGTTGAGTTTCTTACTTGACTTCGAGAACTCCCATCATGCCGTGGTCTTCGTGATCGAGGATGTGGCAGTGGAACATCCACTTCCCGGGATAGTCGTCGTAGCGAACTATGATGCGCGCCGAGGTGTGTTTGGGGATATTCAGCATGTCCTTCCAGGCGCGATACGGCTCGGGCACACCATCGCGATCGAGAACCTGGAACTGAAAGCCGTGAAGGTGGAACGGGTGATCCATCCCGACGATGTTCTCAATCTGCCAGATCTCCGTGGCGCCGACAGTCGAGCTCACATCCACGCGCGCCATGTCCATCGTCTTGCCGTTGATGAGACCCTGTGAGAACACGATCGTGCGCACCGCCGTCGACTTGGTCGTGTCGAGCGCCGTGATCTTGCGCAGGGTGGCGGGAATCGCGAGCGGAGTCACCGGCGCTTCATCCGTCGTTTGCAGCGTCAGCAGGTCGCGCGTCGTTTGCCAATCGGCTGGCCTCGTCTGTGGTGCGTAGCGATCGTAGGGGAGATTCTGGAGAGTTGTTTTCGTGCCGGGCGGGTCGGTGCCGCGCACGAGGATCTCGACGCGCTCCCCCGTGGCGAGCACAATGTCTTTCACTTCGATAGGCTTCTCGAACAGCCCACCGTCGCTCCCCACTTGCAGTAGCGCGCGCCCTGGAATCGCGATGCGGTAGATCCGCCCGGCAGATCCGTTGACGATTCGCCACCGCTGCACCTCTCCGGCGCGGATCGAGATCACCGGCATGACGTGGCCGTTGACGAAGAACACCGGCCCTTCCCGTCCGTTCTCCTCATCGACCCCGCCGTGGTGCGACATGGGATCCGGGAAGTCGATCATCCCGTCCTTTAGAAATCGATTATCTGAGAGGATGATCAGCTTGTCGGGCATCTTCGGCAAAGGATCATTCGCTGCTCGCACGACGATTCCGCCGAAGAGTCCCTTCCCTATTGCAAAACCCGTTCGATGATCCGGATGCGGGTGATACCAATAGGTCCCCGCCGTGCCGGGCCGAACGGTGAATTCGTAGTCGCGCGTCTCGCCCGGCTTGATCGGGTGGAACGGACTGCCATCGGATTCGAAGGGAAGGTGAATGCCGTGCCAGTGGACAGTGGTTGGCTCGGGGAGATTGTTACGGAAGTGCACGATGACGTGATCGCCCTCGCGCACGTCGAGAGTTGGGCCGGGAACGCTGCCGTTGTATGCGAACACCTCGCTCGTGACTCCCGGCTGCAGGGAGAGTGTTGTGGCCGCGGCGGTGATGGTCACCTCCACAGTCTTCGGCAGCTTGGAGGTATTTACGAGAACAGGTGGGTTCGAGCTCTCAGCTTTCGCGGCCACGCCAGCCCGCGGGGAAGTCGCGGCTGCGCTCCGGGGCTCGCGCTGAGGTGACTGCGCGAGGAGTGAGCTGGACAACGTCAATAGCGCTAGCAGCGTACATCGGTGCGCCATTCATCGCCTCCCGGTTTGCGACGCGCGCCAATATCGGCAAAACAGGAAGCTCGAGCAAGGGGGGGGATTCTTTCCAACTGTTTCGTTGCTAAGGAACCGTGACTAGTCATGCAAACTCAATTCAGTAAACCAACCTGACTACTCGTTGAAACGCCGTGGGTTGCAGGTCGCGGCCACCACCTCTTGTTGGAGTAACTCCGGCCGAACACAGCGTGCAGCGGAACGCGCGGGTCTTCTGTTTTCACGACCAGGTCGAGCCTGTCGGCAAGCGGCAGAAGCCTCGAAAAATCCCTGTAGCGCTCGAAGCTGTGAAAGAAGCCCCACGGTCCGCCGTGGACGAGTTTGCCGAGCAGGATGTCGGGAACGAGCGCAATCTCGTAGGCATAGAACGAATTGAGTGTCTTGTTCGCCGGTAGATCGCTCGGGATGGTTCCCCTCGGCATCGATCCGTGCTTGCCCCACTGCACGTCAATTGCTGGCGGTCCGTGGTCTCGCCAGGGAGAATGCAACACCGACCCGTGCCAGTACGTCCAGATATCGGTTGGGGCGTGGGTGTTGGGATCGTATCCAACCCATACCAGCTCTTCGTCAGACGGCTTGGCCCACGGAGCCCATTGGCCGTTCACGTCGTGTCGCCAGAGGAGATGATACGCGATGATCGGCCGCGTCGGATGAACTACCGCGACGACACGGTCGAGCGGGAAGGGCTCGTCGCGTTGGAGGTATAGCACGGGGGCGAGTGATCTCGCGAGTCCCCAGGTGGCGCTGTCCGCCGGAAACGCTGCCGGGTTGGGAACCGGTGGTGCATACGCCCCGCGACTGCACGCCGCGGCAGTAGAGAGCGTCACGACAAGAGCGACGTGCCGGATCATCGGGGAAAGATAGCGTGGAGATTACATCGTCATGGGCGGGGAATGCATCGTGCGTTACGACGCGCATCCTTTCCCCGGGAACGCACCCCTTGGAAGCAACACGAGAGACAGACTTTGGAAGACCGATAAACAAGGTTCCTGAAGTCACACTCGTATTCTGGATCCTGAAGATCCTGGCAACGACCGTCGGCGAAACCGCCGCGGACGTTCTCTCCACGACATTCAAGCTTGGCACCGTCCGTACTTCGTACGTGATGGGCGCTCTGCTGTTGATCTCGCTCGGCTTTCAGTTCCGGGCGAAGCGGTTCGTACCAGCGGTCTACTGGGTCGTGGTCGTGTTCATCAGCGTGGTTGGCACGCTCATCTCGGACAATCTCGTCGACAATCTTGGAGTGCCTCTGACGACGACGTCCCTGATTTTTGCCATCGCCCTCATCGCTGTTTTCGTGTTCTGGTATTTGAGCGAGAGAACGCTTTCGGTTCACACCATCTTTACGGCGAGAAGAGAGCTGTTTTACTGGGCGGCCATCCTGTTCACGTTTTCGCTCGGCACCTCGGCGGGAGATCTGCTTTCTGAGCGACTCGGTCTGGGTTACGCGCTCTCGGGAGTCATGTTCGGCGCGGCGATCGCGATCATTTACGCTACGTACCGCTTCGGGTTGATGAACGAGGTCCTGGCATTCTGGCTTGCCTACATTTTGACTCGTCCGCTCGGAGCATCAATGGGCGATCTCCTCACAGCAGCGAAGGATGATGGCGGTCTTGGCATCGGCACGATCCCGGTCAGCGTGGTTTTTCTATTAATAATCGTAGTCCTGGTCGTGTACTTGGACCGCAGGGAGAAAGAGAAGGCCCCAATCCACCCTTAGTCGCGCGCCTTAAAGAAAACAGACGCCTACCTTAGTCGCGCGCATTAAGACGGTTCGAGTGGTGCCTAGCGCGCGGTGAGCAGCTCGAGCCGGCGCTCGATCCCCTCCAGCCGCTGGATCACTTCGTTATGCTGCGTGTCTTCTGGCGTCGGAAGCTTCTGGACAAAGGTCAACGCACCCCCAGTCTCCAGCCTGCACTCTTCGACATCCGCAATCGATCTGATCCCTTGTCGCCGGGCCGCTCCTTCCAGCTCCGACACCGTGATCAGCTCCTCGTCGAGACGGTTCTGGAGAATTTTGCCTCCGGAGATCAGCACGTCCGGGCTCCCTTCAACCGCGTCCAGCCTTCCCGACTTGAACAGGTAGCGAACCAGGAAATGATTGGTGAGGAGCAGCACGGCCGCGCCCCACAGTCCTCCGACTATCGAATTGTCGTTGCCGATGATCGCGTTCTGCACTGTATTCGAGAGCAGGAGCAGAACGACGAGATCGAAGGGGTTGAGCTGCGAGAGCTCTCTCTTCCCGGCGAGCTTGAGGCCGAGCAACACGGCCACGTAGACGGCGAGCGTGCGGATGGTTTTCTCGAGCAGCGGAACGCCGGGAACGAAGATGTCGTTCCACACAGTCCACAGGTAATGTGTCATTTGTCTCCTGC
>JANMWS010000120.1:0-2008 GCA_031394125.1 Gemmatimonadales bacterium | reverse complement strand
CCGGCTGGCGTAAATTCCTTCGCATGGCTTGGTTCAGGAAGGAAAAGAAGCCCCGGCTTCCGCGACACGAGAAGCACGAGATTCCGCCCGACGCGTGGGAAAAGTGTGACAGTTGCGGTCACACCGACCTCCGCGAGAAGTTCGTGCGCAACCTCAACGTCTGCCCTAACTGCGGCTTCCACCGACGCATTCGCGCCAGCGAGTACGCAGCGATTCTCCTCGATGAAGGAACCCTGGAAGAGACCGAGATCGAGATCCGCTCGACCGATCCTCTCGGTTTTCCGGACTATCCGGCGCGATTGAAGAAGGCGACGGGGTCTGCGGGTGAAGGCGATGCAATTCTCACCTTCACTGGCCAGCTCGGCGGAATGCCGGTGTGCCTTGCCGTCATGGATTTCGCGTTCATGGGTGGATCGATGGGCTCTGTCGTCGGCGAAAAGATCGCGCGGCTAGGCCAGCGCGCTATCGAGCGCAAATATCCGCTCATCATCATCTCCGCCTCGGGTGGCGCGCGCATGCAGGAAGGCGTGCTCTCTCTGATGCAGATGGCAAAGGCGGCTGCGATCCTCTCACAGTTGTCCGAGCGTCGCATCCCGTATGTGTCGATACTCACCAATCCGACCACGGGCGGCGTCAGTGCCAGCTTCTCGATGCTCGGCGACGCGATCCTGGCCGAGCCGGGCGCGGTGATCGGGTTCGCGGGGCCGCGCGTGATCAAGCAGACTATCGGCCAGGAGCTGCCCGAAGGATTCCAGACGGCGGAATTCCTCCTCGAACACGGAATCGTCGACTCAGTCGTTCCACGCGGCGAGCTCAAGCGAACGGTGGGACAGCTGCTCCGCCACATGAGCGGCAAGCCGGCATCGGCAGGGTGGACGACCTCCTGACGTCGTACAGCGTGGCGATCGAGGCTCTCTTCGCCCGCACCACCAGCGGCATCAAACCAGGCCTCGAGCGCACTGAGGCGATTCTCGCCCAGCTCGACTCGCCACACGAAAAGCTGACCGCGATTCACGTCGCCGGTACGAACGGGAAGGGGAGCGTAGTCGCGACAGCGGAAGCGCTCCTGACCGAACCCGAACGCAGGATCGGGCGATACACGTCGCCGCATCTGATCGACTTCCGCGAGCGGATCACCGTTGACTCGGTCCCGATCCCTGAAGCGGCGGTCCTCGAATTCCTGGAGAAGTGGATTCCCGCCGCGGAGGAAATGGGGGCTACGTTCTTCGAGCTGACGACGGCTCTCGCATTCGACTGGTTCGCCAGACAGGAAGTCGATATAGCGCTGATCGAGACCGGGCTGGGAGGCCGCCTCGACTCCACGAATGTTCTCACGCCACGCGTCGCGACAGTTACCTCGATCGGTCTCGATCACACTGATCTGCTCGGCGACACACTTGAAGCAATCGCCCGAGAGAAGGCGGGGATCTTCAAGCGGGGCGTACCAGCCGTAATCGGCGAGAGTGCGCCCGAAATTCGATCGCTCCTCGCAAAGTGCGCAAAGGAGGTTGGCGCGGATCCCGTCATCGTCATCGACGACGAATACCGCGTATCCGAGGTGAAGGTCTCCGTGCACGGGACCTCATTCGCACTCGGAAGAGGATCGGAGCAGCAACGCGTCACGACCCCGCTTATTGGCGCAGTCCAGGCGAGGAATGCGGCGATCGCGATGGCGACGGTGGCGGCGCTTGGAACGAAATATCTTCCAGCCCCTGCGAAGATTTCGACGAAGCTGAAACAACTCTTTCTGCCGGGACGCTTCCAGCGCTGGCGTAGCTTCATCTTCGACGTCGCTCACAATCCCGACGGCGCTCGCACCGTCGCTGAATCGGTCCGCGCCCTGAACCCGCCCGCTCCACGCACCGCAGTGGTCGCGGTCCTTTCCGACAAGGACTGGAAGGGAATCATCCAGGCGCTGGCGCCAGCGGTCGATCGCTTCGTATTCACAAACGCTCCGTCGGCTCCTCCGGAGCGGCGATGGGATCCATCGCAGGCTCAAGCCTTCGCC
>JANMWS010000092.1:0-3680 GCA_031394125.1 Gemmatimonadales bacterium | reverse complement strand
CGGCGTGCTCGGCAGATCGATTCACATCTAGATGTCGCCCAGCTCGATCATCAGGCCCATGGTCGCGGCCGACCGCGGCGGCGTCTTCAGAATCCTGGAAAACGCTGGGAATTTCACGCCCGAGGAAGTCGCGACTGCGCTGGAGCTGATCGACGAGTGGCTCGATCTGGGCGAGCACAGTGGCTATCTCACCTACGTTCTCGAGTCGGAGGTTGAGGAGTCGAAGGAAGTCCTCGGCTATGTGACGTTCGGACCGACACCGCTGACTGAGGCGACATACGATCTGTACTGGATCGCGGTCGACAAGTCGAAGCACCGCGGTGGCGTCGGGAAGAGGCTGATGAAGTTCAGCGAGGAAGAGATCACGCGGCGCGGTGGAAAATTGCTCCTCATCGAGACATCGTCGCAGGAGACGTACGGTGGGACCATTCAGTTCTATGAGCGCACCGGGTATGAGCTGGTCGGGAAGATTCCTGAGTACTACAAGCCCGGGGACGACAAGCTGATTTTTGCGAAGCGGCTGGCCGTCCCCGCAGCCGTGGACCTGGGAGAGCGCAAAGTCGAGCCCGCTAAGACGCCGACTTCAGCAACTCCCGCCGCTTTTTGATTTCGGCCTGACAATCCCGGGCGGGCATTATGCGCTATGCCCACCCAGCATCAGCCGCAGATTCCTTTACCCCACCTGACCGGGGCGTCGGACCCAGCTCGGCGATTTCGGCTTCTTGAGCAGATTCGACGAAGCCTTCGCCTCAGACATTGCAGCAGGCGCACTGAGATCGCCTATTGCGCCTGGGCCCGGCGATATGTGATTTTCCACGGCCGTCGCCACCCATCGTTAATGGCTGAGCCCGAGATCTCCGCATTTCTGAATCACCTTGCCACGGATGGACGCGTAAGTGCTCCGCATTATAAACACGCAGTACAATTACTAGTTAGGCAGCCAATACCTTTCAGATAGAGAAGCGATGCGACGTTGGGTCGGACGGTGGATAATGGGCGTTGGCGTTCTCCACAGCGTCATTGGCTTCATTCTGTTCGCCGCGCCGCTGCGCGAGATTGTCGCGGCCGGGCTTTGGAACACGTTGAGCCCTCGCACTCCGATGCGCTATCTGGCGTTCTGGTTCCTCTTTGGGGGGGTGGCGACGATGCTCGTCGGCTACCTCGCAGACTGGATCGAACGGGTCGCGGGCGGAATATTGCCGCGCGGCCTCGGATGGACGCTCCTCGGGGTAGGTTTGGCAGGCGTGATCCTCACTCCCGTGTCAGGATTCTGGCTCTTATTCCCCGCGGCGTTTGGCGCGCTCGCTCATTCGCGCCCCATCTCCGGTGACTCGGCGGCTTCGTAGCCAGCGGCTGCCTAACGAACGTTAGGTAGCGAACACGCTTTCACGCGGAGAAGACCAATGCCCACCGTCTCTCAGGCCACCCTGCTCACGGTCACGCCCCTCGTCCCAGGGGGACCCAATTTGGAGGACGCGCTGCGGTTCTACAGCGAGCAGCTCGGCTTTGCCATCACATGGCAGGGCGGCGAGATGGCGGGCGTGCGGCGTGGCCACATCGAGTTCAATTTGGTCCAGAACAGCAATCGCGTGTGGGCGGAGAATGCGAGCGCGAGCATCGGCGTGGACGATCTCGAGGTCCTTTACGGGGAGTACCGGACGGCCGCAGCGAAGGTTGGGCCTCTTGAGATGAAGAGTTGGGGGCGCCGGGAGTTCCACATGATTCTGCCGTCGGGTGTCTGCTTGCAGTTTTACCAAGCGGCGACATAGGGATCGCGCCGACGCTACCTAACGAACGTTGCAGCTGACAAGCACTTTTCGGAGATGCGCCTTTCGCCGCAATGGTGATGGTGTGCTTGCAGCTGAACTAAGGCGTTAGACGGACCAGACGCTGGCCACTCAGGAGGGAGATATGATTCGACTCTGGAAGCCGTTGGTTGTGTGTCTTCTCGTTGTGGCGTTAGCTCTGGGCGCACGCGCGTTCGCGCAGGATCGCGCTACGGTCGTTCCGGGAATGAAAGTGTTACTAGACAATGAGTGTGTGCGCGTTCAGTACCACGATGTGGGTGTGGGGCAAACGGTCCCAATGCACTCTCACCCAAATTACGTCGTCTACACACTGAGGCCGTTCAAGGCGCGAATAACGCTAAAAGATGGAACTCAGCGCATCAGCCAGCGCAAAGCTGGCGAGGCGTATTGGAATACAGCTCTAGCACACTCGGTGCAGAACATAGGTAGCACACCGATCCACAACTTGATAGTTGAATTGAAACCGGGCGCGTCGTGTCATTGACGACAACACATTCCGGACGCGCCGTCTAACGAACGTTGCAGGAGACGGGCAGCGCCAAGTCTTTAGGTTGTGTGCATTGAAAGTAGAATCGCCCGCAGCTGAACTAGGGCGTTAGGCGGATGTAGAAGGTGTGAGAGCGCCCACTCTTTGACGGAGTTGTCCAATGTCGCACCTTAAGCGCGTGCGGTATGCCCTCCTATCTCTCCTTGCCGCCTGCACCGCTGACTCACCAAAGGCGCGAGAACAGTTGCTATCCGCTAACGAGAAGCGCGCCATCGTGGTATCAGTTGATTCAGCCACGCACGCTTACCTCGACGCCATGGCTGCCCGCGACGCAAGCCGGACAATCGCACATTTCGCTAATGATCCAGAGTTTCTCGCGTACTTCGACGCAACACCTATGAATTACGAGGCCGTTTCGAAAACGGTGCGCACCACGTTTAGAGGCTTGAGCGCAATCGATATCCAGCCGGTAACCGTCCACGTTACTGTGCTAGGCCCCAGTGCAGCCATCGCGGGGTTTTCATTTCACGAGGCCTATACGGACACCGCGGAGAACGTGAGCCGTCTGCGCGGGACCGTTTCATGGACCTGGAGACGGCAGGGCAACGGTTGGAACATCATTCATGGTGACGCCGTTCATTTGCCAGATACGACGCGCTCGTCACCGTAAAGAGACAGGCGCCAATGGCGTCACGCGGCACCACCTAACGAACGTTGCAGCTGACAGGCACTTTTCGGATGCGGCTTCGCCGCAATGGTGGTAGTGTGCTTGAGCTGAACTAAGGCGTTAGGCCGCCACCACCTTCAACACGTTTGGAAATGCCCTCTCTGGCGCCCATCGAATGCGATATCGTCGACACCGCAGACGGGCAAACGCTTCGTACGGTGAAGCTGTCGGTCGTTCCGCGCATCGGCGAGGAGCTCGATCTGGACTTCCAGCGGCAACCTCCGGGCAAGGGCCTCTACCGGGTCGTCCGCATCCGCTATCATGTTCGTCCCCGTGCATTGGTACGCACCGACGACCTATTGGGGATTTCTCTCTTCGTCGAGGCGGCGGTCTAACGAACGTTGCAGCCGACAAGCACTTTTCGGATGCGGCTTCGCCGCAATGGTTATAGAGTGCTTGCAGCTGAACTAAGGCGTTAGACCGACACCAAGCAGAGGTCGACCTGTCGAAGATCCTCGCAATCGCAATTACGATTAGCTGCGCGCTTGGATGTAGAGGCGAGTCACCTCAGCGCGCGTCATCCCAAGTGACAGCCTCGGTAACGGATTCCTCGAGCACTACAATCAGCAAGGACTCTCTGACAGTCGCACTGCCTCCGAGTCAACCCCCTGTTAGCACTGTGGCTGATAGCGTAATCGAGATAGGTGGGGGAATGATC
>JANMWS010000086.1:0-3755 GCA_031394125.1 Gemmatimonadales bacterium | reverse complement strand
CGCCGAAGACGCAGGCCAAAGGAGAAGGAGAACGGAATGACACCATCGACGGAACGCGCGGTGGTCGCCGGCGGATGCTTTTGGGGAATGCAGGATCTCATCCGCAAATACGCGGGCGTCATCTCGACGCGGGTCGGCTATACGGGGGGCGACGTTCCCAATGCGACATACCGCAAGCTCGGGACGCACGCCGAAGCAATCGAGATCATCTTCGAGCCGACCCAGATCAGCTATCGAGAGCTGCTCGAGTTTTACTTCCAGATTCATGACCCGACTACCCGCAATCGTCAGGGCAACGACATGGGGATGAGTTACCGGTCGGCGATTTTCTATACGAGCGACGAGCAGAAGCGAATCGCAGACGACACGATCGCCGATGTCGAAGCCTCCGGTCTCTGGCCGGGCAAGGTGGTAACCGAGGTGACACCTGCCGGTCCGTTCTGGGAAGCCGAGCCGGAGCACCAGGATTACCTGGAGCGGATCCCGAATGGCTACACGTGCCACTTCGTGCGGCGAGACTGGGTGCTGCCCACGCGCGGAGCGGCCGAGCGCCAGCCCTCACTCAAAGCATTCTGAATCGGTGGGGCCATGCGTACGTGAATCCGCAGCCGGGATTCTTTCGTTGCATCGCCAGCGCGATCGAGCGCGCGCGGTGGCAGGCGGCAACGACATCAAGCTGGGGAGCGCGTCGCCGTCGCAGCAGGCGCTGAAAGCCGAACTCTGCGACGACGAATCGTGCCTTGGGGTTACCCGAGCTGATCGATTACCAAGTTATCAACGGGAATTCTGTCCGAAAGGGGATCGTACTCTTCGACAGCATCTCTATCCAGGGAGAACACTGACCATGAGGTGCACCACGATAATGGTCGCTGCCCACATCGTCGGCATTGTCGCAACATCGTTGTTAGCGCAGACCGCCCCTACGGCGACTGTGGTATCGCTGGGCGATTGCCACCTCGCCACGGGTGCAGTGCTGCCCAATTGTCGCGTCGCCTACCGCGCCTACGGGAGATTGAACCCCGCCCGTGACAACGCCGTGCTGATCCCGACCTGGCTGTTGGGCCGGTCCGAGGACTGGCATCCTCTCCTGACCAACGAGCCCCTTGTCGACACCACCCGCTTTTATGTAATCGTCGTCGACGCACTCGCTGACGGACTTTCCTCGTCACCATCCAACACCGTTCAAACCTCACGGTCAGTTTTTCAGGATCTCACCATCGGTGACATGGTCGAGTCCCAGTACCGCATGCTCACGGAGCGGCTTGGCATCCACCATCTGCGAGCAGTAATGGGATTTTCGATGGGCGGAATGCAGGCGATCGAGTGGGCGATCCGTTATCCCTCCTTCATCGACAGGACAGTTCCCATCGCCGGCACGCCCCGCGTGGGCACATTCAACCGGCTGGCGTTGAGCTCCATGCTCGACGAAATCCTGGACGGTCGCCGGGCTGGCATTCCCCCGGATTCGTTATGGCCGCGCCTCGCGCGGACGGAGATGCTGTTCGTCGTGACACCGACCGGGCTGAATACACGAGGCAACGACAGCGTGGCAAATGACATTGCGGCCAACGCCCGCAATTACCGCGTCTGGGATCTGGACGATTACGCCGTCCAGATTGCGGCGCTTCGACGTTATGATGTCACGGCCGCCTTCGGCCACGATATGCGTCGAGCAGCTGCGCGAGCGAAGTTACCGATGCTTGCTGTCTACTCGTGGGACGACCACATGGTGACCCCTGACGGGATGGCCGAGTTCGCGCGGCTCGCCGGCGCGGATACGCTCTCGATTGCCAGCCCTTGTGGCCACATCATGATTTTCTGCGAGCAGAAACGGGTTGGTGCGGCAACTCGCGCATTCATCCGGTAGCGATAAGCCGGCAACCTGCGCACTGTTCGCCTGATTGCACGCCGCCGGGGTCCCAAAGGTCTAGCGGAATCGCTGGACTGCTGATCACAGCGGTGTACCCTGGCCGCTAGATTGGCAGAATGAAAGTTTTCGTTACCGGTGGCACTGGGGTAATCGGCAAATTCCTGTTGCCGCTGCTGCTCGACAATAAACACGAAGTCGTAGCACTCACACGTTCTGTCACCAAGGCCGCGGAGCTCGAGGACGCGGGCGTGGCCGCAGTCATCGTCGATCCGCTGGACAAGCCGCGGCTCACGGCAGCCGTTCGGCGCGCAGAGCCGGATGCGATCATCCACCAGCTCACCGCGCTCACGAACGTTGGCAACTTCCGGAAATTCGATCAGGAGTTCGCACTGACAAACCGGTTCCGCACCGAGGTCACCGGCACACTGCTGGCGGCCGCTAGAACAATCGGCACCCGGCGATTCATCGCGCAGAGCTACTGCGGCTGGGCCGTACGCGAAGAAGGGGGACGCAGTCAAGACGGAGGAAGATCCGCTGGATCCAAATCCGCCCGAGAGCTTTACAAAGACTTTGGCCGCGATCCGCTACCTCGAGGACAAGGTTTGCACTACGACGTTCCTCGAAGGACTCGCGTTGCGATACGGAATGTTCTACGGCCCGGGGACGTCGATCGGGAAAGGAGGGCCAGTCCTCAGAATGGTCAGGAAGCGCCGTTTCCCCGTCGTCGGCGGCGGCGGGGGAGTCTGGTCCTTCATTCACATCCTCGACGCCGCGCGCGCTACGGTCGCGGCGATCTCCCGCGGCGCGCCGGGCCTGTACAACATCGTTGATGACGAGCCAGTCAAGGTCGCGGTGTGGCTACCCGCACTTGCCAGAGCTGTCGAGGCGAAACCACCCTATAGTATTCCGCACTGGCTCGGAGAGGTCATGATCGGCAAGGCCGGAGTGTCAATAATGACCCAGATCCGTGGCTGCTCGAACGCGAAGGCGAAGCGCGAGCTGAATTGGACGCCAATTTACCCGAGTTGGCGAATTGGTTTCGCCGACGGGCTCGAGTAGGAATATCGCGGCCCCGTCAAAGCACCATTCGTGATCAAATGGCGGGTTGACAATGGGGGCAGAAATACGTCGTACGCTGAAAATCGCCCTGACGAAACATCTCGATAGGCGTCGCGCAGACGAAGCACGGATGTCCCCGACGACGATAGACCCAGTTTCGCATCCAAGGCTCGAGCTGCAAATCGGGCGGCAGGGTCACGGTCATGCCGTACTTGAACCGGCCCTCCTGCATCAATGGAATCAGCTCTTCGAAAAACACTTCGAGCTCGGCGGCCGCCACATCTTTTGCTGGCCGCCGCGGGTGGATTCCCGCCAGAAACAAGCCTTCGGATTTGTAGATGTTGCCAATGCCGGCAACTATGCGCTGGTCGAGGACGGCGTCACCGATCTCGCGGTCTCCCTGCCCGGTCAGCACGGGGAGGATGCCTGCCGACGAGAAATCATCGTGGAGCAGGTCGGGGCCGAGCGATTGGAAACGGTCGTGAGTGGCGAGCTCCTCGAGCGACAGCACTTCCATCACCGGACCATGATAGAAAACGGCCTCGTGGCGCGGAGTGGTCAGACGCAGTCGCGCGAAGCGGGCCTCCTTGCGCAATGTCTGGCCGACGGGGCCGACCTGCCACGATCCGTACTGCATGGCATGCGTGTGGACGACCCAGTCGCTGGAGAAATGCAGCACCAGGTGCTTGCCGTGGGTGTGCACCCGCGTCAAGCGTGAGCCGTGGATGTGGTCTGCCCTTTCGCGCCATCGGGGCGGCACCTCGATTCGATCGACTCGCTCTCCCACCAGCTCTCGCAGCGCGTCGCCCCACCGCGCAACCGCATG
>JANMWS010000077.1:0-3271 GCA_031394125.1 Gemmatimonadales bacterium | reverse complement strand
CTGCGTCAAGGTTGATTTCGAGATCCCTCACCAACCGCATGGAAGGGCGGTCTCGGAAATCCATCGGATGATCGACGCTGTGCAGATTCCGGAAAAAGTCGCGCGCTCAGCTCACGCGGCGTTCGACGCGATTGCGGCGATAGAGAGCGCGATCCATGGTGTCGCGCCCGACGAATTGCACTTGCACGAAGTCGGCGCCGTCGACGCGATTCTCGATATTGTCGGCTCCATCTGGGGGGTCGAGCTGTTGGGAATAGAGCGCATGTACAACACGAAAGTCTCTCTCGGGGAGGGCACGGTGACAACCGCGCACGGCGTTCTGCCGGTGCCCGCTCCGGCGACGATACGTCTGCTCGAAGGATTCAACGTGCGGCACGGTCCGCCCGGATCGGGTGAGCTCACTACCCCGACCGGCGCCGCACTGCTCAAGGTTTTGTCGAAGGGCGAGCCGCCTCACGAGTACAAGCCGTTGAAGAGCGGATACGGTGCCGGGACCCGCGACATTCACGGACACCTGAACGCACTTCGAATAATTCTTGGCGAAGCGGCGGTGGATAGCCACGATCACCATCAACATCCCGAACACGTGTACACCGAGCATCTGCATGTGTTGAGCGCCGACATCGATGATATGTCGCCTGAAGAAGTTGCCGGCGCGGCGGAACTATTGAGGGCCGATGGCGCCCTGGACGTGGTACTGCTCCACACCACGATGAAAAAGGGACGTCTCGGGACTCGTGTCGATGCGCTGGTGCGAGGGTCGGACCTCGCACGGCTCGAAGAGAAGATATTCCAGCACTTCAGTACGCTCGGCGTAAAGACGTTCGACGTCGTGCGAAGCGCGCTTGCTCGGGAATCGAAGACGGTTCGCTTCGATGGTCGAGACATTCGTGTGAAAGTGGCAACGCTGCCCGACGGCTCGAAGCGTGCGAAGCCCGAATTCGACGACCTGCGTCGAGTCGCGGAGGAGACGTCGCGTCCTTTGGCGGAAATCCGCTCAGAAGTCCTGAGCGCCCTCGGCGATTCGAATGGCAAGCACGCCACGCCACGAGGTAAGTGAATTGGTGCTGGAGCAAAAACTTCTCAACGCAGTTCGCTCTGCCGCCCGGGAACGCGTAGCGTACGTGTGTTTCTCGGGTGGCATCGACTCCACTGTTGTCCTCGCAGCATCGGTTCGCGCTGGAGTCGACACAGTCGCGCTGTTGGGCGTCAGTCCATCGCTCGCCGCCTCCGAGCGCGCCGACGCGCATCGAATCGCAAGTGAGATCGGCGCGGAAGTCGAGGAGGTAGAGACGAACGAAATGGATCTCGCCGGATATCGAAACAATGCCGGCGATCGCTGCTATTACTGCAAGAGCGCGCTTTATGACACGGTACAGGCCCTGGCGGCGACCAGGAATTCGAACGAAGTGATCTTTGTCGGAACTCACGTTGATGACTTGGGCGAACACCGGCCTGGTTTGCAGGCGGCAATGGAGCGCGGCGTAATAGCGCCGCTGGTCGATGCCGGATTTTCTAAGGCTGACGTGCGCGCGCTCGCGCGGGAATGGAACCTTTCCAATGCGGAGAAACCGGCAGCTCCCTGTCTGGCGAGCAGAGTTCCGGTGGGCACGGAGGTGACGCCGGATAAGCTCGCGCAGATCGAGACTGTCGAGGAATTTCTTCGCCTGCACGACATTTGGCCGGCACGCGCCCGATGGCACGAAGGCGTGGTGCGGCTGGAGATTCCCATCGAGATGTTCGAGCGCGTCGTAACCGACCCATTGAGAGGGGAGCTGCGCCGCGCGTGCAGGAAAGCTGGTTTCAAGTTTGTTGCCCTCGACCTCGGCGGGTTGCAAAGCGGAAGCCTCTCGTTGCCGCTGGTCGGATCATGACCCAGATACGCTGGGATCGCGATCGCGAAGCCCGCACCGGAATTCCTGAGGTCGTTTACGGTCCGGGTAAGACTAGCGCGCACCTGCGCGAGATCTTCGAGGGTACGGCCGAGCTTCGAATCGCCTCCCGCCTGAGCGATGACCAGATGCAGGTGCTGAGCGAGCTGGCAACGATTTATCCCGAAGCGCGGATGGCAGTTCGCAACGCGCGTCAGAAGAGGGACATGCCTGTCGTCCCCGTAATCACCGCCGGCACGGCGGACATTCCGGTGGCGCTCGAAGCTGCCACGACGCTCGAAGCGATGGGTGTCCCCACCGCCACTCATTTCGATGTTGGGATAGCGGGAATCCATCGACTTCAATCAGTGCTGCCGGAGCTGTCTGCAACCCGGGTGTGCATCGTGGTCGCAGGCATGGATGGCGCGCTGCCGGCTGTTGTCGCGGGCCTGATAGGCGCGGCAGTCATTGGAGTGCCGACATCAATTGGAACAGGTGTGGCACAAGGTGGAATGGTCGCCCTGAACACGATGCTTGCCAGCTGCAGCCCTGGGGTGGCCGTCGTGAACATCGACAATGGATTTGGCGCCGCCTGTCTCGCTCTCAAGATCCTGGGGTGCAACACCCCCGACTGAGGTCAAAGAGCGAATTCTCTCGGTCCCGCGCCAAGAAACTTCTAATCTCTGTTTCCGAGTACCACAGCCGCATTTCGCGCGAGCCCGTGGCGCTTGGCGCGCTTCATAGGTGATCGTCTGAACGCGGAGCGGAATTCCTCGTCGCCCATGGCAAGGAGATCGCGCGCAAGCGCCTGCGGATTCTTGTCGCGGATCGCAGCTCGTGCGGCAAATGCCGGTTCCCGCAGCTCGCGCGCGAACTTGACGTTGTAAGGGCAAACGTCCTGACAGATGTCGCAGCCATAGACGTTCGACCCGACTGCCTCGTGAAATTCTCGAGGAATCTCTCCCTTCAATTCGATAGTGAGGTACGAGATGCAGCGCGTGGCGTCCAATACGCGTGGCTCGACGAACGCCTTGGTTGGGCACGCGTCCAGACAGCGCGTACAGCTTCCGCAGCGATCGGCTTCGAACGGTGAGTCGGCAGCGAGATCCAGATCCAGCAGCAGTGACCCGATGAAAAAGAACGAGCCTAATCGAGGGTTCACCAGATTCGTGTTCTTGCCGAACCAGCCCAATCCTGCGCGGCGCGCGAGGTCGCGTTCGAGGATCGGCCCGGTGTCGACGTAGGCCTTTCCGGCAATCGGGCGACCGACTTCGAGCTGCAGCCAGCGATGCAGCTCGCCCAACCTTTCAGTCATGACGTCGTGGTAGTCGTCGCCGCGCGCGTAGCGCGCCACCGGGCCGCTCGGCTCCCGACCGCCGTAGTCGAGTCCAACGACTATC
>JANMWS010000071.1:0-4523 GCA_031394125.1 Gemmatimonadales bacterium | reverse complement strand
GGCGGAGCCCCTAACTACGCTCCTCGCTCTGCTCGGTCGCGGGTCTCCTGGTCGCCAAGTGGGTGCCGCCTGCGGAGGACCCTCTCCGACTCCCCGTCAGACATCACAGCTTCGATCCATGCGACCTCAGCCACTCGGCGCGCGAGTGGGCATGCCCCGAACTCCACGTTCGGGAAGAGGCGCACACAATGCTGGGCGCGGGCTCGAGACCTTTGCCGCGCGCGCACCGCGACGCCGCGAAATGAAAATGCCAGCTGGGGCGGGAGATGGGGGTGTCCTCGCAGGCGACGTCCAAGGCCGCGACCGAGGAGACCCGCGACTGAGCAGAGCGAAGGAGCGCAGTTAGGGGCTCCGACCGAGCGACCGTCGTCGCCGAAGAGGACATCCCCGCCGACCGACCGCGCGAGAATCTCTAATTCACGTACCCAGAAAGAGCGCGAGAAGTCCAAAGCCGCGCCTGTGTTAAGGCTGCGCGCCCGGCTCGAACGGGATATCGATTTCCATGCCGTCTCGCGCCATGACCGTGGCTGGAAAAACCGCGCGGGCTTCGCGCTCGAGCTCCGAGGTGTCGCGAGAGTAGCGGGCGGAGACGTGAGTCAGCACCAGCTTCTTCACGCCCGCCTTGGCCGCGACTTCGGCGGCTTCGCGCGCGGTCGAGTGTCCGGTCTCGATCGCCCGCGGTGCTTCCTCCTCGGCGAATGTCGCCTCGTGAACCAGGATGTCAGCGCCAGTGGCAGCGGCAATTGTTCCTTCGGACGGTCGGGAATCGCCGGTGAGAACGACACGGCGTCCCGGCCTCGTCGGTCCGACGAGCTCCGACGGCTGGACGATCCGGCCCTCGGGAAGCGTTATCGCCTCGCCCTTGTGGATCTTTCCCCAGAGCGGTCCCTCGGGAATCCCCATCTCGCGCGCTTTGTCGGGATTGAATCTCCCCAGCCTCGTCTCTTCGGCGATGTGATAGCCGATGGCGCTTCTGTCGCCGTGCTCCACCAGAAACGGAATTACCGAATATCCGTTCCTCTTGAGCGGCACATCCGGGGCGATCTCGATGATCCTGATCTCGAAATGCTGCTTCTCGCTGCCCAGGTTGATGGCGCGCCAAAGAAGCTTCTCGCAACCGACGGGTCCGTAGACATTCATCGGCTCGGTCCGGCCCTGGAGGGCGAGCGTCCGCAACAGTCCGGTGAGACCCAGCATGTGGTCGGCGTGCATGTGCGTGAAGAAAATGTCGGACAGCGCGAACGTGATTCCGTATCGCATCATCTGGCGCTGAGTGCCTTCGCCGCAATCGAACATCAACGTCTCTCCTTCGCGGATCAGCGCGAGGGACGAGACGTTGCGCTCGACAGTTGGCCGTGACGCGGACGTTCCGAGAAAGCGAAGGGTGAGCGACATGCGGGGGAATATATCGGTGGCCGAGGGAGAGACCATCACCCCAGTTACCTTCTCACAGGTGACGCGTCCTATCCCCGTATGCCCACCATGTATCCTGTGGTTGGACATAGAGTTACAGGCCTGAGACATCGTTTGGGTCTTGACTTCAGGCGCGGATCCGCTAGCTTGAGATAAGAGCGGCCCCGCGTTGTTCCGCGGGGCTTTTGCTTTGATCCGGTGCGACGGGTCAGCTCGGCCTGGTTCGAGAACAGTCCGTCGCGTGAATCGCGGGGCTGTAGCTCAGCTGGGAGAGCGCTGCAATCGCACTGCAGAGGTCAGGGGTTCGATCCCCCTCAGCTCCACTGTATTTCGCAAGTTTAGAAAATTGATTAGCTGCCCGCCGCCGCTCGGTAGGACGTAGAGTTCCAATGACGGCGCGCGTGGCACGATTGGGCGGGAGACCGCCAAATAAATTCGCCGCAGACTCTCAAAGTTTGCGGCGTTTCTGTTTTCCGGAACCGAGCTACACGATCGGACTCGGAGGCGGGGCCGATCTCCGGCGAGACGTGAGGACCGGGAGCGCCAGCCCCAGGAGAAGCGCGCCCGTTCCGACTACACCCACCACGGGTCAAAGCAATCGTAGTTGTGCTGCCGGGCGATCTTGCCGTCCCTGAACTCGAGCCAAAGCGATAGGTGCGCGCGCATCTCCGAGTCCGCGGGCAGTGTGTCGACGGGCACAGCGAGATAACCGCTCCAGTGAATCTCCATCGCAACGTTGTCGCCGTCGACGATAGAGTTGAGGACGTCGAACTTCTGGGCCCTCAGCGTCGTCTTTCCTTTCTTGGCGTCGGCCAGAATGCCGTTCAGCTCGCGATGGGCGCCTATCGGCTGAAGTCGATTGGGGAACGCTTCCTGGACGACGTCCTTGGTGAAGAATTCCGCGAGGGCGCTTCCTTCTGCGCCGTTCTCGATGGCTTCGAGATACCGGCGCGCGATTGCGAGATTGTCGGTCGCGGTGATCGTCATGACATCATCTCGGAATTCAGGGTGTCGTATACCGGCGATTGGGCCTGCAGGAGCCGACTAGGGAATTTCCCTCACTCGCGAATGTACAACCGCCGCAATGCTTTCGCTGAGAAATTAACGGGGTGTTGCGGCGGAGGGTGGTTGAAATCGGGTATTCAGCTATTGCAGCAGCGCCGCGACATCCAGACGAAGCGCGCGAAACGCATCCGCGTTGAAGCGGTTGGCTTCTCGCTCCGACGGGCCAAGAAAATCGCCGACGGCTGTTCCGCTCAAGCGATTGAGGAATCGAAGAATCCCGCTTTCCTGAACGGTGAGCGCGAACCGCCGGTTCAGGAGCGTCTGCGAGCCCGGAGTGTCCTTGATCGACGTTCGGATTGGAATCCCCCCACCCTGGAACGGCCGGCGAAGCGATGCCTTCAGTAGAAATCCCACCGTCGGTGGGAGCGTCCAGTTTGGCTCCTTTGCGAATCGCATCGACCAGCCACGCTCGTGGGGAGTATTGATCACCTCGAAGTCTCCGATCATCTCCGTCCAGCCGACGGTGAAGACGAGGATCTTGATCGACATGTCGCTCCGAATGGTGAGTGCTTCGGGCATCTGCCTGATTGGTCCCTCCAGGGGCGCGAAGTGTCCGCCTTTGCTCCGAACCTTGAAGTGCATGTAGCGATCACCGGCCCACGCGTCGAACCAGTGCGCGCCCGTCTTGTCGGTGAGGCTGACTCGGTATTTGCCTTTGCTGACGTATTTGTCGATGTACGCGGCGTAGTGCGGCATCGTCGCCTTGAGAATCTCCGGAGTGAGCCGGATCGCCAACTCGTAGGTTGTGGCGCCCTCGGCGTCAGTCCTGGCGTTCAAGGTGTCGAGTGTGTACAGCCGGCCAAGCGCGGCGACAGTGCGCGGGAAGCTCGTCGTGTAATCAGCGCGGATCGCCGCGGGAGATTTGCCTTCGCCGCCGAGGAGTGCCGCAGCGAGCACGTCGGATATGGTTTTGGCCGGCAGGCGTCCGAGCGCCACGTCGACGTTGGTGAACCACTCGTACTCGTTGTCGGTGAGCTTTCGGAGACGCACGATTTCGCGCGACTCGGTGAGCGCATCCGGCGCAGTCGTCGAAAGTTTGGCCGCCACAATGTAGCGATCGTAGGCGAAGTGTCCTTCGTCGCCGAACAGCCGGGCGCTATCGGCGCCGATAGCCAGCCATACCGAGGTGTCGTTGTAAATCCCGGACGGCGTCAGGGCATAGTGACCGAACTGCGCTCTCGCGTGGGTGATCCTGGGCGGTCGCTGGATGTTGGTGAAGCGCGAGCCGATGGAGTAGAAGAATTCTTCCGCGTTCTGCCGAGCGCCGGAAAGATTGGGCCCGAAGGCAGGGGCGATCTGGCGACAACCGGCGAGTGGCGCGAGAGCGGCCAGGGCGGTGAAGCGAACAAGATGTCGGTAGTTCACAGACGAAAGTTCAACGCGCCGATGCGGCGGGGGAAGGGAGCGCCGCAAAAGGGGCGCCGAATTCGGAGCTCACCGGGCACTTGGGTGTCGCAAAAACTTGTATCTGGCGCCCTCTGTGTAAACGATTACATATTTGTTACGTTGGAGTGAAGATCGGCCAGTAACCCGTGAGGAGAATGGTCACGATCAAGGATGTTGCTCGTGAAGCAAACATGTCCGTCGCCACTGTATCCAGAGTTCTCAACGGCAGCGGGCCGGCCAGCGAAGAGACGGGGCGACTCATTCGTGAGGTCGCCGGAAGGATGCGTTACGTGCCGCACAGTGGCGCGCGCAGTCTCATTACGAGCAAAACCGAAACCCTCGGTGTCCTCCTTCCCGATTTGTATGGCGAATTCTTCTCCGAGATCATCCGGGGAATGGACAGCACCGCGCAGCGTCACGGGTTCCATCTGCTGATCTCGCGGACCTACGCCGACAAACACGAGATCGAGACCGCGATGCGAGCGATGCGCGGGCGCGTCGACGGGGTGGTCGTGCTGTCGCCGGATCTGGACGCGGACTCGCTACTCAACCTTCCGAGCACGATGCCGGTGGTGCTCCTTTGCTCGGTGGCGAAGGGAAACGAGACGGATTCGCTCACCATCCAGAACTGTCGGGGCGCGCGGGAGATGGTGACGCAC
>JANMWS010000037.1:0-9704 GCA_031394125.1 Gemmatimonadales bacterium | reverse complement strand
GCAGCACGCGTTTGGGTATACGGCCGACGAGCTGAAGATGGTTCTCGGGCCCATGGCTGACGCCGGCGAAGAACCCGCTGGCTCCATGGGAAACGACACGCCGCTCGCGGTTTTGTCGCACCGTCCGCAGCTCCTTTCTGCGTACTTCAGGCAGATGTTCGCGCAGGTCACCAATCCCGCGATTGATCCTATTCGCGAGCAGTTGGTGATGTCGCTGGCGATGAACCTCGGGCCGCAGTGCAATCTCCTGGAGGAGACCGCCGAGCATGCGAAACAGATTCGCATCGCGCAGCCGGTGCTCACTGAGCAGGGGATGTCGGCGTTGCTCGGTGTCACTGATCCAACTTTGCGCGCAGTTACGCTTCCAACTCTCTTCCGCGTTGCCGACGGTGCTCGCGGACTCCAATCAGCGGTCGATGAGATTTGCCGCCTCGCGGTTCAAGTAATCGGCGCCGGCTGTGGCGTTCTTGTTCTCAGCGATCGCGGGATGAACGAGGACTATGCTCCGATCCCGTCGCCGCTCGCCATTGCCGCTGTTCACCACCACCTCATTCGCGAAGGACTGCGCTGGCGCGTGAGTCTCGTCGCCGAAACCGGCGAAACGAGAGAGGTGTCACATCTGGCGCTCTTGATCGCCTACGGCGCCAGCGCCGTGCACCCGTACGTCGCGCTCGCGACCGTCGCCGCAATGGCGCGCCCCGAGGCTGTCAGCGGTAAAACTCACGGCGCTGCCGCGCAGGAGCGCTACGTCAAGGCGCTCGGCAAAGGCCTTCTCAAGATCATGTCGAAGATGGGGATCTCCACGCTGCAGAGTTATTGCGGAGCGCAGTTGTGGGAGGCGGTGGGATTGAACGCCGCACTCGTCGATCGGCATTTCGCGGGCACCCCGTCGCGCTTGGGCGGAATCGGCATGCAGTTGCTAGCCGAAGAGACGCTTCGCCGCCACGCACAAGCTTTCGATGACGCCATGGCCATGCGGCTCGATCCCGGAGGCGAGTACCAGTATCGCGCGCAGGGCGAGCATCATAACTGGAATCCGCTGACCATTGCGAAGCTCCAGCACGCGACGCGCGCGGACAACTACTCGACGTTCAAGGAGTTCAGCCAGCTCGCAAATGACGAGACTCGCAATCAAGCCAGCCTGCGGGGCCTATTAGCCTTCGTCGAGGGGGATCCAATTCCCCTCGACGAAGTCGAGCCTGCCAGCGCCATCACTCAGCGATTCTGCACCGGCGCGATGTCGTTTGGCTCGCTGAGCGCGGAGGCGCACGAGACGCTCGCGATCGCTATGAATCGGCTCGGCGGACGCAGCAACAGCGGAGAAGGCGGCGAAGATCCCACTCGCTTCGGAACCGAGCGCAGCAGCGCCATCAAGCAGGTCGCGTCGGCGCGCTTCGGTGTTACGGCGGAATATCTGGTCAACGCGACGGAGCTGCAGATCAAGATCTCGCAGGGCGCGAAACCCGGCGAAGGCGGCCAGCTTCCGGGACATAAGGTGGATGCGATCATCGCAAAGACGCGTCACTCGACGCCGGGCGTGACGCTCATCTCGCCGCCGCCGCACCACGACATCTACTCCATCGAAGATCTGGCGCAGCTTATCTACGACCTCAAGGCAATCGCCCCGAACGCGGCAGTTTCGGTGAAGCTGGTTGCCGAGGCGGGAGTGGGGACTGTCGCCGCTGGGGTGGCGAAGGCGCGCGCGGATCTGATTCTCATCTCCGGCGACTCGGGCGGAACGGGAGCTTCCCCGCTCTCTAGCATCATGCGCGCTGGAAGTCCGTGGGAGCTGGGTCTGGCCGAGACGCAGCAGACACTGGTGATCAACGGCCTTCGCGGGCGAGTGAGACTGCAGACGGACGGGCAGCTCAAGACCGGGCGTGACGTTGTCGTCGCCGCACTGCTCGGCGCCGACGAGTTCGGGTTTGCGACCGCGCCGCTCATCGTCGAAGGCTGCGTGATGATGCGGAAGTGTCATCTCAATACCTGCCCCGTCGGCATCGCGACGCAGGATCCGGAGCTGCGCGCGAGGTTCGCAGGTCAGCCCGAGCACGTCGTGAATTATTTCTTCTTCATCGCCGAAGAAGTGCGTGAGCTGCTCGCCCAGCTCGGCTTCCGCACGATGGACGAGATAATCGGACGCAGCGACCTGCTGCACGCGCGGCCCCCGTCCGCCAACGCGAAGGCGAACACGCTCGATCTTTCCGCGCTGCTGCACCTGGCGACGCCAGCCGCAGCCCCCGCGCGCGAGGATCGTGTGGTGCGCCGGCATGTTCGCTCCAGGCAGCGGCACGCCGATGCGGAAGGCGCGTTGAACAGAACGCTGCTGGAGCTGGCTGGTCCCGCGCTCGAAGCTGGCGAACGAGTGAACGCGACGCTGTCGATCACCAACGCCGATCGCGCTGTGGGCGCTACGCTCTCCGGCGAGATCGCGCGTCGTTACGGCAACACGGGCCTGCCTGACGAAACGGTGATGCTAAAGTTCATGGGCTCGGCGGGCCAGAGCTTCGGGGCTTTCCTGGCGCGTGGCGTCTCAATGGAGCTGGAGGGAGAGGCGAACGACTACGTCGGCAAAGGACTTTCTGGCGGACGCCTGATCGTGCGGCATCCGCGCGCTTCGCAGTTCATTCCTGATCAGACTGTTCTCATCGGTAATACGGTTCTGTATGGCGCGACCAGTGGTGAAGCGTATTTCGCCGGAGTTGCGGGAGAGCGCTTCGCGGTGCGCAACAGCGGAGTGACCGCGGTAGTGGAGGGAGTCGGCGATCACGGCTGCGAGTACATGACGGGCGGAACGGTGGTCGTGCTCGGACGGACTGGACGGAACTTCGCCGCTGGAATGAGTGGCGGGATGGCGTTCGTGCTCGACGAGTTCGGCGAGCTGCCGAAGCGGTGCAACGCGGCGATGGTTCAGATGGGCCCCGTGACAGACTCTGGAGATCGCGAGCTGCTGCGTCACCTTGTCGAACAGCACGCGCGCTTTACGGGCAGCGCTCGCGCGAAACGGGAGCTGAACCGGTGGGACATCGCGCTGCGGCACTTCGTCGCTGTCGTGCCTCTCGAGTACCGCCGCCCTGTGGTCCTCGTCAGCGACCACAGGGAGAATGTGAGCGCGCGTCATGGCTGATCCCAAGGCATTCCTGACGCTTCGGCGCGCGACGCCCGAGCGCCAGGCGGTCGAAGAGCGCGTTCACCACTGGGGCGAGTTCTATCGTCCCGCTCCCGAGTCGGCGGTGCAGACTCAGGCAGCGCGCTGCATGGACTGCGGAGTGCCCTTCTGTCAGGGCGACACCGGCTGTCCCGTGCGCAATGTCATCCCCGAATGGAACCATCTTGTACATCTCGGCGATTGGCGGGAAGCGCTCGAATCTCTGCATGCGACAAACAATTTTCCGGAGTTTACGGGTCGTCTCTGCCCGGCGCCGTGCGAATCGGCGTGTGTGTTGGGCCTGGTGAACGAGCCGGTCGCTATCCGTCACATCGAGCAGACGATCGCGGATCGTGGCTTTGCCGAAGGATGGATCGTGCCGCGTCCGCCGCGGAGGAGCACGGGATTGAGCGTCGCCGTGATCGGCTCTGGTCCGGCGGGTCTTGCTGCCGCCCAGCAACTTCGTCGCGTGGGACACTCCGTCGTAGTATTCGAAAAGGATGATCGTGTCGGCGGACTGCTTCGCTACGGAATCCCCGAGTTCAAGCTCGAGAAGTCGGTGCTCGATCTCCGTCTTTCGCAGCTGGAGGCGGAAGGAGTGCAGTTCCGGGCCGGCGTCGACGTCGGTGAGCAGATCACAGTCGCCGAGCTGCGCGCGGAGTTCGATGCAGTCTGCGTCGCTACGGGTGCGGGCGCGGCGAGAGATCTACACGTTCCTGGTCGCGAGCTCGAAGGAATTCATCTGGCGATGGATTTCCTGACGTCTCAGAATCGTCGGAGCGCGGGCGACTCATTCTTTGAGATGGGAATCGACGCGAGTGATCGACGCGTGGTTATTATCGGCGGCGGCGACACCGGCTCCGATTGCGCCGGAACATGCGTTCGTCAGGGCGCGCGCAGCGTCAAGCAGTTCGAGCTCCTTCCGCAACCGCCGCGCGACCGAGCGTCGACGACGCCGTGGCCGTTGTGGCCCATGCAGCTTCGTACGAGTCACGCGCACGAGGAGGGTGCCGAAAGAGATTGGAGCGTCGCGACTACGGCGTTCTCCGGCGAGAACGGCCGTGTGGAACGGATCCACGGCGTGCGACTGGAGCGACAGGATCTCGCCGACGGGCGCTCGGACTACGTGCAGGCGCCGGGGAGCGAATTCGAGCTGGAAGCGGATCTGGTTCTGCTGGCTATGGGCTTCACTGGGCCCGTTAAGAGTCGGCTAGTGGTGGATTTGGGCGTGGAGCTGGATTCTCGTGGAGGTATCGCCACTGATCTAGCACATCGGACGAGCGTGCCGGGTGTGTTTGCCGCGGGCGATGCGCACCGAGGGGCGTCTTTGATTGTCTGGGCCATCCGCGAAGGGCGTGATGCGGCAGATAGCATCGACTCATGGCTGCGAGCTGCTTCGGTGACGCGTTAGAGTCTGAAGGCGACGCTTAGAGGCATACCGCCTCTCTGAGGTCGAGGATACTTAAGCAGGGAGCTGCAAGCTTTGCAGCGGTCGTAGCTGGGAGCCTTCATACTGGCGTTTCGGGCGAGCGCTCTTCCGGGTTGTTGCTGACTTTCTTTAGCAGGCCGTGGATCATCCTGCGCACCTCGATCACTTCGCGCAGGAGCGATGCGGCGTCGGATTCGGACATTACGCCTATGTCGCGGGCAACTATCAAGTGGTACTCCAGCTCGCAGCCCGAGTTGACGGCGATGCGTAAGAATCTGGCGAATTCCTTTTCACTCTCCTGGCGTCTTCCCTCGACGATATTGGCGGGGATCGACATTGCCGCTCGAGTTATCTGGCCGCGCAACGCCAAATCCTGCGATCGCCGGATTCCCGTCGCAACCCGATGAGCATGCAGCCCCAGGGCGTGCGCCTTCTGCCAAACCAGCAATTTCTTGAAGTCGCTCACACCCGAGGTTGCAGCGAAGGGCGTTCAGGACTCCCATCGTTTCAGCGCGGCGCTCAACATTCTTCTCGCCGGACTTGGCTTCCCAGACCGCGAATATGAAAGCTCCCAGCTTCCAAGCTAAAAAGCTTGCAGCTCCCTGCTTTGGTATTCTCGACGTCAGAGGGGTGACGGGAACTCTAAGTGTCGCCTTCAGACCCTAAGCGCACCAGCATCGCGTCCCGGCCTTACGCCGACTGCTGGGAGCTGCCAGCTCGCAGTTACCAGCTAGCAGTTACGAGCACCCAATGTAGCTTCTGAGGGTATGACGCAGGTGATCTTCCTCTACGGCCGCCCCGGCGTCGGTAAGCTGACCGTCGGCGAGCTGCTCTCCGCCGAAACGGGTTACCGCCTGTTGCACAACCACGCGGTGGTGGATCTCGTCACGTCGCTGTTCTCATTCGGGTCGCCGCCGTTCATCGCGCTGCGCGAGAGGATCTGGATCCAGGCGATCGATGCCGCTCTCTGGGCAAAATCGTCGGGCGTGATCATGACGTTCGCGCCGGAAGCTACAGTCACCGATGAATTCATTCCGAAGCTGAAATCGCGGATCGCGGAGAGAAAGGGCTCCATCCACTTCATCGAGCTGCGTTGCTCCGATGAGGCGCTCGAGACGCGCATCACCGCGGACTCGCGCGAGCGGTACGGCAAGCTGCGCGACGTCTACAAGTACCGGAAGCTCGATGCCGCGGGCACATTCGACCGCCCGAAGATGCCCGAGCCGGAGCTGGTGGTGGATACCACGGAGCAGAAGCCGCTCGAGGCCGCTCGCACGATCGTCAAGCACCTGCGAGCCAGAGCCCCCGCACGGTGAGGCGGTTCTCCCTGCGCGAGCCGGTCAACGGGTTCACACATCTCGTCGGTGCGGTGTTGTCCGTCGTCGGGCTGGTGATCCTCCTCGCGATCGCGATCGAGAACAGAAGCACTCGCCAGATCGTCGGCTTCTCCATTTTCGGCGCGAGCCTCGTCTCCATGTACTGCGCCAGCGCATTCTATCACTCGCTCAAGGTGTCCGAGAAAGCGGTGGCCCATCTGAGACGCGTCGATCACATGATGATCTACATCCTCATCGCCGGATCGTACACGCCGATATGTCTGGTGCTGCTGCGCGGGCCGCTCGGTCTCTCGATGCTCGTCGCAGTGTGGGCGCTGGCGGCGCTGGGAACGTTTCAGACTGTGGTTTGGATGCACGCGCCACAATGGCTATCGACCGTGTTGTATATCGGCATGGGGTGGATCGCGGTCTTCATCGTTCGACCGCTTCTCCACGCCGCTCCTCCCGGCTTTTTCTTGTGGCTACTCGTCGGCGGCGTGATCTACACGTTGGGGGCCGTTGGTTACGCCACCAAATGGCCGCGAGCGAAAGCAGGCGGAGCTCCGCGACTATTTGGCTCGCACGAGATCTGGCATTTGTGCGTGATGGGTGGGAGTTTCGCGCACTATTGGGCCATGCTCGCCTATGTTTCGCAAGTAGGTTAGATCAACGGTACTGCAGCTGAACGGCACTGACATGTCGGTTAGTCGAGATCAAAGCAACTGAACGGGTGTGAGTTGTAAGTGGCACAGCCTGCAGATATCAGTTCACTACGCCCCGACGTCAATACTGGCGTTATGGCACAAGCAGTTGCTCCGAACGCCGCTCGATTTTAGGAGCGTCTCAATCGGCATCCAGGACCAATGGGTGAAACGGATGTTGCGGAGAGAATCGATCAACCGGACAAGGCATCTCATGCGACCAGCTTCAACGCGCCTTCCACGCCTCGGCTTCTTTTTTCTGTTAGCCACTCTGTGGGGCTTCGCTCCGTCATCCTCAAAAGCGCAACAGCCAACTCCTGAGCGGGCCCCCAAGGATTCCGCTTCGCCTACCGTCAGGCTCCGGGTATTCCTCGATTGCAATTTCTGTGATTTCGATTTTATGCGGACGGAGATCACCTTCGTGGACTACATGCGTAGCCGGCAGGATGCGCAGGTCCACATTCTGGTCACCAATCAGCCCACCGGCGGCGGCGGGACCGAGTTTACGCTGCATTTCATTGGGCAGAAGGAACTCGCGCACGTCGCCGATACACTGAAGTACGTGTCGCCGACGAGTGCCAGTCAGGATGATCTGAGACGGGGACTGGCGCGCATCATCAAGCTTGGTTTGATGCGGTACTACGCGCACCTCGGTCAGGCCGCTCGCTTTGATGTCACCTATACCGCGCCGGCCGGGACTGACTCTGCCTCGAAAGCCGCGGTGAGGGACCGTTGGAATCTCTGGGTGTTCAGGATGAACGCGAATGGATACGGAAACGGCGAGAAGTCGAGCAGCTTCGTCCAGCTGAACGGATCGCTCAACGCCAGCCGCACCACCGAGATGTGGAAGACATCGTTGACCAGTTACGGCAACTACAACCAGAGCAGGTTCGTTCTCAGTGACGGCAGCAACTTCAACAGCTATGCGCACGGCTACGGCTTCACCGACCTGATCGTGAAGAGCCTCGGCCAACGCTGGTCTGCGGGCCAACGCGGGTCGTGGACATCATCGACGTTCCTGAACCAGAAGCGGGCGATCCGGTTCGCGCCCGCTGTCGAATACAACTTCTTTCCGTACTCGCAGTCTACGAGGCGGATGCTCACGCTCCAGTACTCACCAGGGATCAATTTCTTCAGGTATCAGGACACCACCATTTTCGACAGGATCAGCGAGGTGCGCGCCGATCAGACTTTGACCGCGTCGATCGACGTGAAGCAGACATGGGGATCGATCAGCAGCTCGCTCGAAGGAGCGGCGTACGTGGACGATTTCACCAAGAAACATCTCGTTTTCTTCAACGCCCTCGATCTCCGGCTGTTCAAGGGATTTTCCTTCTTTTCGTTCGGTCAAGTATCGCTTCTTCGGGACCAGCTCTATCTCCCGCGCGGCACTCTGAGCGATCAGCAGCGACTGCTCCGCCGACGCCAGCTGGAAACATCTTATAGCTATTTCGTCCAGGTTGGTTTCAGCTACAGCTTCGGCTCGATCTTCAACAACATTGTGAACCCGAGATTCGGAGGCACTAGCGGGGGGTTCACTATCATCAACTAGTCTTCCGAGTCTTCCGCCACCTGCCAAACATTTGCATCGCAGGCCCGCGATGTACCAAACGTTCGACAGGAACGCCTTCAAGAGTTACGTTGGTGCGACTTCAAAGAGACCTGATGAACTCTCTTTCGAGCTCAGCTGCCTAACTCATTCTGGGGATTCCTCTATGAAGTGGCGCCCTCTCTCACCATCGCTGCGACTCTCTTTCCTCCTCGCGACGCTCTCCTTCGCTCCTCTCTCACTCCACGCACAGGCGCAGGCTACCACCGGCGTGATTCGCGGAACGGCTACCGACTCCAGCGGCAATCCCATCGTCGCTTTCGTAACCGTCCGTAATACCGAGACCAATTTTACGCGCACCGTAAAAGCCAGCGACCGCGGCGTCTTCGTGACAGCGCTGCTTCCGCTCGGTGCTTACCAGGTGTCGGCTCGCGCCGTCGGATATTCTCCCACCACCAGATCGAACATCAACGTCACGCTTGGGCAGACCGTCGATCTTCCGCTCGTTCTGGCGCGGTCGACCACCCAGCTTGCCGGCGTTACAGTGGTGGCCGCAGTGCCGACTGTCGATCCCACGCTCTCGGCGGAAGCGACACATCTCCCCGCCGAAGTCGTCAGCGCGCTGCCCAACAACGGACGCAATTATCTCAACCTGACACTACTCACTCCGAACGTGGCGGTAACTCAGGGGCCGGACGGCGACGTTCTGAGCGTCGGCGGACAGCGCGGGATTCATAACAACGTTTCCGTCGATGGCGCCGACTTCAACAATCCATTCTTCGGCGAGCAACGCGGAGGGCAGCGTCCCCCGTTCACGTTCAATCTCGACGCGGTTCAGGAGATGGTCGTCGTTGCGCAGGGAGCGAACGCCGAGTTCGGCCGGTCGGGCGGCGGATTCGTGAACGTGATCACGAAGAGCGGCACCAATAATGTTCACGGGACGCTGCATTATTTCGGCAAGAACGGCGCGCTGTCGTCCGACGCATCCCACGCGGGTCTCAGACTCAAGCCGGACTTCGCGCAGCACCAATTCGGTTTGACACTTGGCGGACCAATCGTAAAGGACAACTTGTTCTATTTTGTTGGCTACGACCAGCAGCTGTACAGCGAGACCAAGCAGAAGGCGCGTCCCGCGGGCGCCGCTTTCGATTCACTCAAGACTTACCTCGGCACCGCGTTTGGCGGAGCGCTGGCCGGCGACTTCGGCCCAATCCAGCGCACCAACGATGCGCAGGTGGGGCTCGTCAAGCTCGATTGGCGGATCAACGAGACGCACAACGCCTCGCTCAAGTACAACTATACGAATTCGCGGCAAGAGAACGGAACCTTCGACGTCGACACCTGGGCGCGCAGCTCCAACGCGATCGAAAGAGATTACTCGAACGCGGTCAACGGGAGCCTCGTCTCGCACGTGACGAATTTCATCGACAACGAGTTCCGATTCCAGCTTGCCCGCGAGGACCGGCCTCGTCCCTACTCGGGGCCGATCATTCCGGGACAGACCCGTCCATTCTCCGACACAGGGATGGACTTCTCCAACGGATTCAGGTTTGGCGAGCCG
>JANMWS010000008.1:0-5619 GCA_031394125.1 Gemmatimonadales bacterium | reverse complement strand
TGCCGAAGGGTCTCGTCGAGAAGGATGAGAAGCCGGAAATCGCCGCCGTCCGCGAGGCGCGTGAGGAAGGCGGCACAGACAGCGAGGTCGTCGAGCACATCGAGACGGTCGAGTACTGGTACGCAGGCCTGGACGGTGGAGAGAGGGTTCGCTTTCACAAGCGCGTGCACTTCTACCTGCTGCGCTATCTATCCGGCGATACCAGCAATCACGACTGGGAAGTCAACGAAGCGCGCTGGGTGCCGATCGGCGACGCCGGGAGCCAGCTGGCGTTCGACAACGAGCGCAGAGTGGTTGAGCGCGCGCGCGAGTTAATCGGTTAAACTCGTGGAGATACTCCCGAAGTGGTACCGGACTCCGACGTCGCGCAGCAATCCGATCAGCCGCACAATCGGCAGTCCCATCACCGCGAAATAATCGCCCTCGATGCGCTCGACGATCGTCGCGCCGTAGCCCTGAATTCCGTACGCTCCGGCCTTATCCATGGGCTCTCCGGTCGCGATGTAGGCCTCGATCTCGTCGTCGCGCAGGCGGCGAAACTTGACGCGCACTTCCTCTACGGCCGAGCGTAGCTTCTTGCCGCGCGACACTGCGACGGCGGTGGTGACCACGTGCTCCCGACCGCTGAGAAGCACGAGCATCCGCGCGGCATCGTCGGCGTCTCGTGGCTTGCCCAGCACTTTCCGGCTTACGACGACGATTGTGTCCGCGGCGATGGTGATCAGATCAGGGTCACGTTCCGCGACCGCGCTTGCCTTTGCCCGCGCCAGCCGCTCCGCGTGGCGCCTCGGCGCCTCGCGGGGACGCATAGTCTCATCGATGTTGGCCGGCCGGACTTCGTGAGCGATTCCGATCAGGTCGAGCAGCTGGCGGCGGCGCGGCGAAGCCGATGCGAGTACCACCCGGCACTCGCTCACCGCTCGAGCCAGAGCGTCACCGGACCGTCATTCACCAGCTCCACCTCCATCATCGCGCCGAACTCTCCGGCCTCGGCCTTGAGTCCGCGGCCGCGCAGAGCAGCGAGAAAGCGCTCGTAGAGAGGGATCGCCTCCTCGGGACGCGCGGCGTCGATGAAGCTCGGTCGCTTCCCTTTCTCCGCATTTCCGTAGAGTGTGAACTGCGACACTACCAGCAGCTCGCCGCCGACTTCAGACAGACCGAGGTTCATTTTGCCCTCAGAGTCCCCGAACAGCCTCAGTCCGCTCGCCTTCTCCGCCATCCAGTCGACTTTCTCCGGCGTATCGCCGTGCGTGAAGCCCACGAGAAGAACAAATCCTCTTCCAATGCTTCCGACTTTCCGTTGTTCGATCCGGACTTCCGCCCGAGAGACGCGCTGCAGTAAGACTCGCAGGTCCTACTCTACCGTGACGGACTTGGCGAGATTGCGCGGCTGATCCACGTTCGCGCCACGCTTGACGGCAATGTAATAAGCCAGGAGCTGGAGAGGCACCGATGCCAACACAGGCGTCAGCATGTCCTTAGTCTCGGGAATGCGGAATTCGTAATCGAGTTTCCCGTGCAGAACTTCCTCGTCGCGAGTGGTGATGGCGATCACCCGGCCACCGCGCGCCTTCACCTCCTGGACGTTCGAGACGACCTTGTCGAACACCGAGTCGTGTGGAGTGATGAACAACACCGGCATGTTCTCGTCGATGAGCGCGATCGGCCCGTGCTTCATCTCGGCCGCCGGGTACCCCTCCGCGTGGATGTAGCTGATCTCCTTGAGCTTGAGTGCGCCCTCGAGCGCGGTCGGAAAGCTGTAGCCACGACCGAGATAGAGAAAATTCTGGGCGTTCTTGAACTCTTCGGCGATGATCTCGATCTCGCCAGCGCGATCCAGAATGCTTTGAATCTTCTCGGGCAGCGCCAGCATTTCTTCGATGATCTCCTTTCCATCGACCATGGAGAGATTGCGCAACCTAGCCAGCTTGAGCGTGAAAAGCAGGAGAGCAATCACCTGGCTCGTAAACGCCTTGGTGGAAGCGACCCCGATTTCAGGGCCAGCGTGCACGTAAATGCCGCCGTCGCTCTCCCGCGCGATGGTGGAGCCGACGACGTTTACGATTCCATAGGTTTGCGCGCCTCGCGCTTTCGCTTCCCGCATGGCGGCGAGCGTGTCCGCGGTCTCACCTGATTGCGAGATCACGATGCAGAGCGTCTTGTCCGTGACTATCGGGTTCCGATAGCGCAGCTCGGACGCGTACTCGACCTCGACCGGAATGCGCGCCAGGCTCTCGAGCATGTGCTCGCCGATCAGCGCCGAGTGCCAGCTAGTGCCGCACGCCGTGATCAGAATGTTGTCGAACTTGAGCAGTTCCTCGTCGGTCATGTTGAGGCCGCCGAGCTTCGACGTTCCTTCGTCGCGGAGCAGGCGTCCACGCATGCAGTTCTCGACGGTCGCGGGCTGCTCGAAGATCTCCTTGAGCATGAAGTGGTCGAACCCACCGCGCTCGATCTGGTCCAGATCCCAATCGATCTTGCTGACTCTGCGCTCGAGTCGCTGCGCGCGCTGATTGAGAACCGTGTAGCCGTCACGGGTCAGTACGGCGACATCACCGTCGTCCAGATAGACCACCTCGCGCGTCTGCGCGAGAATCGCCGAGACGTCGCTGGCGACATAGTACTCGCCGTCGCCGAGCCCGATTAGCAGCGGACTGCCTTTCCTCGCCGCGACGATCTTGTTCCGGTCCTTGCTGGAGACGACAGCGATACCGTAGGTGCCCTCGATCTGCCAGAGCGCCTCGATCACCGCGTCCTCGAGATTTCCGTCGAACGCCTCTTCAATGAGGTGAGCGATGACTTCGGTATCCGTCTCGGAGACGAAGGCGTGGCCGTGCGCGATGAGCTCCTTCTTGAGCGTGCCGGAGTTCTCGATAATTCCGTTGTGCACGACGGCGATGTTTCCCTTGCAATCGATGTGGGGGTGAGCGTTGCACTCGTTCGGCGCGCCGTGTGTCGCCCACCGCGTGTGCCCGATTCCCAGGTCGCCGCCAACTGGACTCGTTGCAAGAGCGCGCTCGAGCTCCGAGATCTTCCCGGCTGCTTTGCGTGTCTCGACCCCTGAGCCGTTCATTACGGCGACGCCGGCGGAGTCGTAGCCGCGGTACTCCATCCTCTTCAGTCCTTCAAGGAGAAGCGGTGTTGCCCCACGCGATCCGATGTACCCGATAATTCCGCACATATTAGCTCTTGTTTGACTGTATTCTATCTGCTGAGCGCCTCGACGGGCTTGCGGCAGTCGCGGACGAGTTTCTCCGCCTCCGCTGCGCTGGGCGCCTCCGCTATTACACGCACGATTGGTTCCGTCCCGGAGGGGCGGATGTGCACCCAGCGATCGGGCCACGTGAGCCTCAAGCCGTCCTGGGTGTCCGCTTCGGCGTCGGGGAAGGCTTTCTGGAGGGCTTCATACACCGCGTCAAGGGGCGCGTCCGGCCGGTCCAGCTTGTCCTTGACGATAATGTAACGCGGATACGAGGCAACGATTTTTGAAAGGGGCCTCTTTTCGCCTTCCTCGAGGAGGAGTTGGAGGATAAGCACAGCGCCCACCGGCGCGTCCCGGCCGAGGTGGAGCTCGGAGAGAATGACACCTCCATTGCCTTCGCCTCCAATCGGCGCCTGTTCCGTGCGCATCCTCGTTGCGACGTTTACCTCTCCAACGGGCGCGCGAATAACCCTCGTTCCCGCTTCGACGGCGATATCATCGACGATTCGGCTCGTGGACAGATTGGTTACAACGGGTCCTTTCCGGTGGCGCAGGACCACCTTGGCCGCGAGCGCCAGCGTGTAGTCCTCTCCGATCGCCACCCCTTCGTCCGAGACGAGTGCGAGTCGATCGACGTCGGGATCCACCGCCATCCCGAGATCGCAGTGAGATTCCTGCACGAGCTTTTGCAGCTCACCCAGATTCTCCGGCACCGGTTCCGGCGGACGGGGGAATCTGCCGTCGGGCTCCATGTTGATCGTCGCCAGCTTGCAGCCGAGGAGCTCGAGGAGAACGGGCATGAACACGCCGCCGGCTCCGCGCACGCAATCCAGGCCGACTCGGAAGCCGCGTTTTCGTATTCCCGGGACGTCGAGAAACGGCAGGGCAAGAATCCTTTTGATGTGCTCGCGTGCGGCGTCCTTGTCGGCGGAGACACTCCCCAATCTGTCCCATGTGGCACGCGGGATATGGCCGTCAACGACTTTTCGCATGTCGGCCGCCTCGGCGCCATCGAGAAACAATCCCGATGGACCGATGAACTTGAGGGCATTCCACTCGATCGGGTTGTGACTCGCCGTGATGGCGAGACCGCCCGCAGCGTGATGGTGCTCTACGGCGAGCTGCACCGTCGGCGTCGGCACCATTCCAATATCGAGGACGTTGCAGCCGACGGACTGGAGCGCTGCGTGCACCACTGGCTGAAACATGGGGCCCGAAACGCGACTATCACGCCCTACGACAATTGTCGCCTTGCCGCCGGCGCGCGCCAACGCCCAGGCGCCAAACCCGGCGGCAAACTTGGCCATGACTTCGGGCGTGAGCGCTTCACCGACGCGCCCTCGCACGCCGGAGACACTCACCATCAAGCCTTCATAGGCCATTCGTGCTTTTCCTCTCGTTGCTATTGGGATGGTGGAGCAACCCGTAATTTACTCGCACAGAAGTTTATCGGACGCCGAATGGGGGTGCTCCGATTGATTAGCTTCCCCCTCAATCCTCATGTGACCGGCGAATGACCCGCATCTTCGAAGAAGACCTCAAGGCACAGTTCGGCACCCGCGCGATCCACGCAGGACAACGCCCCGATCTGCTTTCCGGCGCGATCATGACGCCGATCTACACGACGTCCACCTACGTCCAGGAAGGACTGGGCAAGAACAAGGGCTATGAGTACGCGAGAGGCAAGAACCCGACTCGCGAAGCGCTCGAGAGAAATGTCGCTGCCCTCGAAGGTGGGACCCACGGCTTCGCCTACAGCAGCGGAATGGGCGCCACTGATTCGATAATGAAGCTGTTCAAGTCAGGCGACCATATCATCGCAGGCGAGAGCAGCTATGGCGGAACCTTTCGCCTCTTCGACAAGATTCTCAAGAATTTCGGCCTGTGCTTCACCTATGTCGACAGCAGAGATCCGCAGCGCGTTGAAGACGCGTGCACCAAGAACACGGTGGCGATCATGATGGAGACGCCGACGAATCCGATGATGCGCATCACGGATCTCGCGGCCGTGGGCCAGATCGCCAAGCGCAAGAATGCTCTCTTCATCGTCGACAACACTTTTGCATCCCCCTACTTCCAGCGTCCGTTCGACTACGGCGCCGATATCGTCTACCACTCGACGACGAAATACCTGAACGGCCACAGCGACATGGTGGGCGGGATCGCGATCGTGCGCGATGACGCGCTCGCCGAGAGGATGCAGTTCATCCTGAATTCGTCGGGCGCGGTGCCGGGCGCGTTCGATGCCTGGCTTGTGTTGCGCGGAACCAAGACGCTTCACCTGCGAATGCCGCGTCACGATGAGAACGGGCGCAAGATCGCGGCGTGGCTGGCAGAGAAGATCGGACACGAGAACGTGATTTATCCCGGACTTACGTCCCACCCCCAGCACGAGCTGGCGAAGCGACAGATGAAGG
>JANMWS010000069.1:0-7748 GCA_031394125.1 Gemmatimonadales bacterium | reverse complement strand
CGGAAGGGAGATGAGCGCGCGGCGACGGCGATCATGGACAGAGTAAAGCGGATCGTCAAAGCAGCGCGCATCGAGGGGTTCCCCGGAACCTAGCTGCAAACTGAACGGGACTGATAACTGCAACTGAACGGGTGCGAGTTGCCAGTAGCGTAGCTGCGGAGTGTCAGTTCACGACGTCGGGACGGCACTCAATGGAATTACGGCACAGGCGTCCCCCTGTACCCTGAATGGCACCGGTAACGTCCCGACGTCGTGAACTCGCAACTAACAGCTACGCTTCTGACAACTCGCACCCGTTCAGTTGTAGTTATCAGTCCCGTTCAGTTTGCAGCTAGGTTCCGGGGAACCCCTCGATGCGCGCTGCTTTGACGATCCGCTTTACTCTGTCCATGATCGCCGTCGCCGCGCGCTCATCTCCCTTCCGCGACATCCCCTCGGCCAGAACGGCTCCCGTGAAAGCGTAGGTGTACGGAATTCCGATTGAGGCACGATCGATCCAATCTCCTTCCTTCATCAGCGCCTCTGGCGCATGGTACACAGTGTCCCATAGCGCCTTGCTTCGGTCGAGATCGATGAACAAGCCCGATATTCTGGGCGTCGACGGGCTCTCCGTGATCGGATGATCTACCAACTTCTGGACGAAACCCTGTGATACCAGATACGGCTCCAGCCCCAGGCCCTGTCCACCACCAGTCGACACATAGATCGGGCGCTCAGGAAATGCGTCCTTGATCAGGCGCAGCAGCACGAGCTGGTCCCGCACCAGGTAGCCCGGCTGAATGTTCAGCGTGATGTTTCCCTGCCGGAAAACCTGCGGCTCGGCGATCTGTATGTACTCGGGAATCGCGTCCGCTTCCGCGTAAGTCATCTTCAGCGGCGGACCAGCTGGCTTCTTCCACACCTGGTTTCTGTAGATCGCCGGACCCTTCGCCGCGTCGTAAGTCGCGATCGGGCGCCGGATCATTTGCCGCACGAACCAGTCGGTGTCCAGATAAGTCGTGACGGCCACCGTCACGTCGCGCCTGACTCCTTCCACTTCCTGCGCATACCAGAGCGGGAATGTGTCGTTGTCGCCATTCGTGATGACTATCGCATACGGCTCGAGCGAGTTCAGGTAGTCGCGCGCCCACTGATCGGTGAAATAATGACCAGCGCGTGACGCGTACTTCCAGTTTGCGACGAGAGGAACGAGGGCGATGAGAAGTATCGGCGCAGCGCGCATGAAGCTACGCCTCGATGGCCAGTTCGTCGCGCCGACCTGCTTTTTCCCGCCCTGCCGCGCTTCGACGCGCTCTTCACCGCCGAGTACGTGGGCGAGCTGCTCCCAGAGAAAGCTGAGACCGATCGCGGCCCAGACCCCCCACGCGGAAAAGCTCCAGATGTAGAAGTAGTCGCGGTCACGAACCTCGCGCGCAACGTCCTGCGCGCCCGGGTCCTGAGACCAGCCGTACTTGAAATTGAGATAGTAGATGAGGGCGAGCGTCATCGTGAACATCAAGGGACCGAAATACCAGAACGTTCTTCGGTCTCGCTGCCAGTGCACGTATCCGCCGAGCAGCCCGAGGGCAAGGAAGATGAAGGCCATCACGAACTGCGTTCCCTGCATGGTCATGTGGGAATCGCGCAGCCACTGCCACTTGAAGTAGAGCCACCACATTCCGACCTGCGCCGGATAATCGGCGCCGCGCTCGAGCTTCTTTCCGTACTGCTCGCGGTTGATGTTGGACATCAACCTGTCTTTGGTGAGCTTGGTGAAAGTGCAGCTCCCCTCCAGCTTGGTTTCGCACGCCGTCGGCGCGCCTTCGTTGATTCCGGGGAAGTAAGCGGCACGCACCGGCTCGTAGATGAACGGCGTCAGCCCAAGCAGCAGAGCAGCCAGCGCGGCGAGGATGAGCTTCCATCGCAGCAGGGTGCGCCAGCGAACGGCGAGAATCGCTATGCCGGCCGCAGGGAGCGGAAGAAAGCCGGCAGGATGGTTCGAGTATCCGAGCCCGAGCAGAAAAGCGACGAGAATGAGGAGGCGATCCGCCGTGGGAGAATCGGGATTCTCCATCCACTCGATCATCAGCCACGACACGATCGTGAAGAACAGCAGGGAGACCGTGTACACTTTCTCGTTCACCACCGACTGGTTCCACACCGTGAACGCGGTTGCGCCGATGAGCGTCGCGAGGCCCGCCACCACCAGCCGCTGCCAGCGCTCGAGGATCCAGCGCGAAACGATTCTCTCGGTGATCAGGAACCAGAAGCCCGCCGAAAGGGCGCTGGCGAGCGCCGCCATGATGTTGATCCTGGCGCCGTAAGAGACGGGGAGGGGGAGCGTCGCGAACGCGTGCCCGAGCAGCAGGAAGAAAGGATTGCCGGGCGGGTGCGGAAGACCGAGCACTTTCGTGGCGGCCATGTACTCGCCGGTATCCCACATCGCCACCGACGGCGCGAGCGTCAGCAGATAGAGGATGAATACGAGTGCCGCCGCTATCGCGGCGGGAATATATGAGGGCTTGTAACCGTTCCGATCGGAAAGGGCTGCTGTCGTTGCCATTTATGAGAGCGAAGTACTGGTGGGACGGAGTGGATGAATTTTAGTCACTCCCCACACGGTTGCGTTAGCTAGCATCTCGGTTAGTCGAGATTAAAAGCAACTGAACGGGTGCGAGTTGTCAGTAGCATAGCTGTTAGTTGCCAGTTCACTACGTCGGGACGCTATAGGCGCCATTCCAGGTACAGGCAAAGGCCTTTGCCATAATTCCAGCGAGTGACGTCCCGACGTCGTGAACTGGTACCTCGTAGCTGTGCTACTGACAACTCGCACCCGTTCAGTTGCAGTTAACAGCATCCCCTTGTTTTCGGTATTTATTCGGGATACCCTCAAGCATGGGATTCGTCGAGTTAAGAGCCCACACCGCTTTCTCTTTTGGCGATGGCAGTGTCTCACCCGAAGCGCTTGCATCTCGTGCGGCATTGCTTGGTTACAGCGCAATCGGGATTACCGACACCGCGGACCTGGGAGGAATCGTCCGCTTCGGGCTCGAGGCTCGACGCCAGAATATCAGACCGATCATCGGTGCTGAGCTCAACGTCGACGGATGTCCCACCGCCTTTCTGGCTCGCAGCAGGAATGGATTCAACAATCTCGCATCGCTCGTCACCAGATCTCGCGTGGGTGAGCTCTCGACCTGGAAAAAGGGAGATGGCAAAAAGACGCGCGGACGTCCGCGCGTGTCGTGGCAACAGATAGCAGAACGGAGTGAAGGCTTGCAGGTGTTGACCGGTCCGGCGTCCGGGCCGGTCGCATCTTCTCTGCGCGCCGGCGATTTCAAGGGAGCGGAGCGCACGCTCTGCGGGTGGCGCGATATCTTCGGCGACAGGCTCGCGGTCGAAGTGCAGCTCCATCACACGGGCGGACATGAAGCAGCGCTGGCGTCGGCGCTGATCGAGCTCGCGGAGCGGCACAAGGTGCCATGGGTGATATGTCACGAGCCGCGATACATCGACAACGACAGCCGGCTCGTGCACGATGTGCTCACTGCACTTCGCTACGACACGACAATCGATGACGCGCTGGCCCGTGGATTATTGCATCCGAATGGAGAATGGCGCCTCGCTTCTCCGGAAGAGATGGCCGAGCGGTGGAAGGGACGCGAAGCGGGTCTCGAAGAGACCGAGCGAATTGCGTCCGAGTGCGATTTCAGCCTGGCGTGGGTGAGGCCGCCGCTGCCCAAGTTTCCGGTTCCTATGGGTTTCAACGACATCACCTTCCTGCGCGACAGAGTCTTCGCCGGCGCGCGCGAAAGATGGCAAGACATCGATGCAAAACAGAGATCCCAGCTCGAGCACGAGCTGCGAGTGATCGGCAACCTCGGCTTCGCCGGATTCTTCCTGGTGATGTGGGACGCGGTGGATTTCGCCCGCAAAAAAGGAATCCTCTGCCAGGGGCGCGGCAGCGCGGCGAACTCCGCGGTCGCGTACTGCCTCGCCATCACCGCTGTGGATCCGGTGAAGCACGGACTTCTGTTCGAGCGATTCCTCTCCGAGATCCGTGTCGACGGGCAGACGGAAGCTCCGGACATCGACGTCGACATCGAGCACGACCGGCGCGAGGAAGTGCTCGATTACGTCTATGACAAGTACAATCGGTCAAATGCGGCGATCACCTGCATCGTGCAGATGTACCGCGGGCCCAACGCGATTCTCGATTCGATGCGCGCGTTCGGGTATCCGGTCGAGATGGCGACGAATTTCTCCAAGAGGATCCACTGGAGCGATCCAGCCGAAGGGGCGAAGTACATCGAGGAAACGCTCGCTCCCAAGTTTGGTCTGGATCTCGACAACCCGCGGGGCAAGGTGACTCTCGCCGCGATGGCGGCGTTCGAGGGAGTGCCTCGTCTTCGCTCCACGCATGTGGGTGGATTCGTGCTGTCATCCGCGCCACTCGGAGACTACCTGCCGGTCGAGCACACGACGATGGGTCGGACGATCATACAGTTCGACAAGGATGATCTCGATGCCGTCGGGATCCCGAAGTTCGACTTTCTCGGACTTGGCGCGTTATCGCTGGTGAGGCGCTCCTTCGACATGATCGAGGTGCGCACCGGCACGCGACCCGAGATGTACAAGCTGCCCCAGGATGATGAGGAGACGTACAAGCTGATCGCGCACGGCGAGACGATCGGCACGTTCCAGATCGAGAGCAGAGCGCAGATCGCTTCTGTGCTACATACGAAGCCAGATCGATTGTACGACATCGTGGTGCAGGTGGCGCTCATACGTCCCGGTCCGATCCAGGCGAATTTCGTTCATCCATATACTGCACGGCGGCGCGGACTCGAGCCCGTGACGTACCTGCATCCCGATCTGGAGCCGATCCTCAAGCGGACCCAGGGAATTCCGATTTTCCAGGAGCAGGCGATGGCGATCGCCATGAAGCTCGGAGGCTACTCGGCGGCGCAGGCGGATGAGCTGCGGCGAACTATGGGACATATCCGTAAAGTGGAAAAGCTGCATAGCGTGCTCGAGCAGCTGCGCTCTCGTATGGTCGAGCGCGGAGTAGAAGAGTCTATTGCCGCGAGGATCGCCGAGGATCTCAAGAGCTTCGCCAATTATGGATTTCCCGAATCCCACGCGTGGAGCTTCGCGCTGATCGCGTACGCGACGGGATATCTCAAGGCGCATTACCCGGCGGAATTCTATGCTGGTCTGCTGAATTCATGGCCGATGGGATTCTATCCGCCGTCGACGCTCATTCACGACGCGAGACGACACGGGCTGAAAGTCCTGCCGCCGTGCATGGGTGATGGCGATTGGGAATGCACCACCGCGCCCACCGACGATCCGGAGAAGCCGGCGCTCCGCATCGGCTGGCGCCACATCCGCGGGCTGGGCGAGAAATCTCTGGAAGCCCTCAAGGCAGCGAGGGGCTGGGATCGATTCGTGTCGATCGACGATGTCGTGCAGCGGGCGCGGCTTCAGCGTGCCGATGCGCTGCAGCTGGCGCGCGCGGGAGCATTTGGCTGCTGGGAGCCGGACCGCCGCCGCGCGGCGTGGGTCGCGATGCGCGCGGTGGGAGACAGTCTTCCCCTCGCCCCGGCGCGCCGGACTTCGTACAACCCGAGAGCGCTCACGCGCGACGAGCTGATCTTCCTCGACTACTTCTCGGTCGGAATCAGCGTCAGCGGCCATCCCATGGAGCACTTGCGTGAGAAGCTGCGCACGGCGGGAGCCCTGGACTCGAGGGATCTCGAGCAGCTGGAAGGGGGCGAGCGCATAGTCACGGCAGGGCTGGTGACGATTCGCCAGCAGCCGCAGAGCGCAAAGGGAACGGTGTTTCTGTTGATGGAAGACGAGTTCGGCTTCATCAACGTGATCGTGTCAAAGAAGATGGTCGAGAAATATTCGGAGGTCGTGAAGTTCTCGACGTTCGTGGTGGTGCAGGGAAGATTCGAGCGCGATGGCGGGGTGAGAAATGTCATCGGCCACAGGTTCAGCGAGCTCGAGGTGAAACAGCTCGTCCACGCCAGTCGCGACTTTCACTAGACCGGCGAGCCGGCCACGCCGGTTGGCGGTCGGCTTGCCGCTGAAGTGAGCGAGACGTTATCGTAGGCGCATGCCGCACAAGCAGCATTCGGGACGCGCCTTCGCGAGTGACAACTGGGCCGGAGTGCATCCCGAAGTCCTCGAAGCGATGGCCGCCGCAAATGTCGGACACGTTCCCTCGTATGGCACCGATCCGTACACCCACGACGCCGTAACGAGGATCGGCGCCGAGCTCGGCGGCGAAGCCGAAATATTTCTGGTGTTCAGCGGCACCGCCGCCAACGTGCTTTGCCTCCAAAGCATGGTAAGGTCGCACCAGGCCGTCATTTGCGCCGAGACTGCTCACGTCTACACTTCCGAATGCGGCGCGGCGGAGAAGCACATTGGGTGCAAGCTGCTGGCCGTGCCTTCGCCGAACGGAAAAATCACGGTGCAGGGGATTCGCGAGCACCTGCACCACATTGGCGACGAGCATCACGTTCAGCCCCACGCGATCTCGATTACGCAGGCAACCGAGTACGGCACGGTGTACACGCCGCAGGAAATCCGGGCAATCGCCGATTTCGCGCACTCCAATTCGCTGCTGCTGCACATGGACGGCGCGAGGATCTTCAACGCCGCTGCTCACCTGAACGTCCCGCTAAGAGCGCTGACGAGCGAGGCGGGAGTAGACGCGCTCTCATTCGGGGGCACCAAGAACGGCCTCATCGCCGGCGAGGCGGTGGTATTCTTCAAGCGGGTTCTCGCCGATGATTTCGAGTTCCGGCGGATGCAGGGTATGCAGCTTTCATCGAAGATGCGATTCATCGCCGCCCAATTCAGCGCGCTGCTGACCAATGGCCTCTGGAAGCGCAGCGCTGAGCACGCGAACGGGATGGCGCAGCTGCTCGCCGGCGAGCTGGCGGGGATCAAGGGAGTCGCGCTGACGCAGACGGTCGAAGCCAATGAGGTGTTCGTGACGCTGCCGCGGCAGATAATTTCGAAGCTCCAGGAGCAGTGGCCATTTCATGTCTGGAACGAGTCGACGGCAGAGGCGAGGCTGATCACCTCCTTCGACACGGCCGAAGCCGACATCGCGGATTTCGTCTCGCTCGTCCGCGAAGCGATCGGCTCCAAGGAGAAACAGTGGATCTGAAGAACGCCGCGGTGCTCGTCACCGGGGGAAGCTGCGGAATCGGATTGGAGACCGCGCGCCTGCTGCGGCAGCGCGGCGCGCGTGTCGCGATCTGCGCGCGACATGAGGATATACTCCAAGCCGCGGCGAGGGAGATTGACGCTCTCCCGATCGTGGCCGATGTGAGCAAGGAAGACGACGTGCTGCGCATGATCCGCGAAGTAGTCAAGGAGTACAACGACTACAACGTGCTGGTCAACAACGCCGGCTTCGGCGCCTTTACGCCCCTCGTAGATCTGACGGCTGAGGAATTCTTTCGAGTTTGGCAGACGAATGTGTTGGGGGCGATGCTCGTCGCGCGCGAATCCGCGAAGCACTTCGTCGGTCGCAGTTACGGGAACATCGTCAACATCTCATCGACCGCGGGCCAGCGCGGCGTCGCCAACGGATCTGCCTACTGCTCGAGCAAATTCGCGGTCCACGCGCTAACGGAGTGCTGGCGCGCCGAGCTGAGGCAGCATCAGATCCGCGTGATGCAGGTGAATCCCAGTGAGGTGCTTACAAGCTTCGGAGAGGGAGAATCCTCAGCCTCGAAACCCGA
>JANMWS010000166.1:0-10528 GCA_031394125.1 Gemmatimonadales bacterium | reverse complement strand
CTCGGGCTCGTTCTACACTTTGGTCCCGATCCGAAGTTCTATCGCGTAATCTGTCGCAACCAACGAAAAGATCCGGAGCATCCGGTACCATCAGGAGCATCCGTATAGTCCCTCCGTCCTAGATGCCAGGCGCCGGCCTTGCTGCCGGAACAAGCCTGATCCAGTTTTTCCCGGACTCAGAAGCCCAACCCGACGAGGAGGTGCGGAATGAGAAAGACCCGAAGGCAATTCGCTGTCGCACTGGGACTGATTGCACTTGGTGGGTGCGCCCCAGCGACGATCAACCCAGCGACCGACGCGCAAACCATCCGAGGGCTGGGGAACGACTGGCAGCGCGCGATCGCCGCTCGAGATGTAGAGAGAATCGTCGCCCTCCATGCGCCCGACGCGGTATCGCTGACGTCCAACATGCCGGCCGCATCGGGATCTACCGCGATTCGAGCCGTGTACAGCGGGCTCGTCAATCTTCCGGGACTGGCCCTCGCCTGGGTGCCGACCAGCATTGACGTCGTCAGCCCCACCGTGGCCAACGAGTATGGAACTTACACCATGGCGTTCGACGGCCCGCAGGGCAGAGTCAACGATCGCGGCAATTACACGACGGTTTGGCACAAGATCGACGCACAGTGGCGCGTCGCGACTGATGCTACCGTCAGCTCGACGCCATTTCCGGCCGCGGTGCCAAGTGAGGTCTCGACCTCAATGGACACACCGGACATGCAGTTCGCGCCGGCGTCCGGGATCGTCTGGACTGACTTCTCCTCGCCTGGGTTTGATCCCGGGGTGAAGATCGCAGTACTGCACGGCAATCCCGCAGGGAAGGGAGACTACGTTTTGCGCCTGCGCTTCCCCGCCGAATACAAATTCCCGGTTCACTGGCATCCTGGCGGGGAGCATCTGACGGTGTTGTGGGGCACGTTCATGCTTGGCATGGGGAGCACCAACGACTGGACGACCGTTCGCACGTACTCGCCCGGGGATTTCCTTTATGTACCATCTCGGCACTCGCACTTTGGTGGCGCTGGGAGAGGTGTCACCGTGATCCAGCTGAACGGGGAAGGTCCGTTCCAGCTCTTCCTGGGTAGCCCCAAGTAGACAGCGACGCGGCGTCATGGAAACCGGAAATGACAGAGGGCTCCGAAGTTATCCGGAGCCCTCTGTTTCAATCCCTGTATCTAATCTTTTTTTGGTTTACTTCGTGAGCTCCGCGGTCGCGATCGCTCCGTTCATCTCCGGAAGGATCGTCGATATTTTCACCGCGCGGCGGGAAGACTTGTCCACCCACACCGTCGCCGTCTGGCCGGTCCCCCCATCTGCTGGCGCGATCTCTACCTTCCAGGCATCGAACGTTCCCGCGGGCACCGTCACCTTCTCGCTGCCGAGGACTTTGAGCTGACGCATCTGCACCTTCTGCGACATCAGATCAAAGTTGCGGAAGCTCGTGGTGTAGCCTTCGGCCAGCGGCAGCGCGGCGACTACATCGTTCGCTCCCGGGCCGTCGGCGAATAGAGCGCCACCGAGATCAGCGGTGATCGGCCTGTCCTGCCCGTTCATGCTCATCTTGCCAGTCGCCTTGTTGTCGGCGAAAGCGACTTCGACTACTGCTGGCCCCTGATGAATCGAGCGCTTCCTGAGCTGCAGCGTTCCTTTGTCGATGGTCGCTTCATCCTGCATCGTGCCCATCGGCATCACCGATGTCTCGGTCACCACCCATGCGCCGTTCAAATCCTTGACGGTGCGTGTGATGTCCATCGGGAGCGTCTGACCACCCGCCTCGAGGCGTGCCTTGTAGGTGATCGTTCCCGGGATCAGCTCCGCTGACGGCTTTGGCGCGTTCGTGGGGACTTCAATCTTCCGCGAAAGCTTGACGGTCTTGGGATCCACCGTCAGCACCGCCATCCGCTCGATGATCGCCGGAGTCATGCCCTCCTGATAGCGACCGCCCAGATGCTTCGCCAGGAATTTCTCAGCCGACGTGAACAGCACGAGATTGTTGATTGGACGGGCGAAGCCATGGCCTTCGTCTGGCGCGAGGATGTACTCCACCGGGAATCCACGGTCGCGCAGCGCGATGACGAGCTGCTCGCTCTCGGCTCTGTTGACTCTGGGATCGTTCGCGCCCTGAATCACGAGCAATGGAGCGCTTATCTTGGTCGCGGAATTCAGCGGCGACTGTCTCTCGAGCTGCGCACGGCCCGCCGTAGTCTTCGGATCCCCCATCCGCTCGTACATCATGATTCTCCCAGCTTCCCAATACGGAGGAATGGAGTTGAGCAGAGTGATGAGGTTGGAGGGACCTACTATAGATACGCCTGCAGCGTAAACGTCAGGGGTGAAGGCGAGTCCGGCGAGCGTGGCGTATCCGCCATAGGATCCGCCCATGATGCCGACGCGCTTCGGGTTCACTGTCCCCTGCGCGATCAGATACTTGACGCCGTTGGTGAGGTCGTCCTGCATCTTCTGTCCCCACTCGTTGTTGCCGGCGTTCAGGAATTTCTTGCCGTAACCGGTGGAAGATCGGAAGTTCGGCTGAAGGACCGCGTAGCCTCGGTTGGCGAGGAATTGCGCTATGCGATCGTAGCCCCAGCTGTCGCGAGCCCACGGTCCCCCGTGCGGAAACACGACGAGCGGAAGATTTCTCGGCTCGATACCAACGGGCAGCGTGAGATACGCCGGAATGACGAGGCCGTCTGTCGATGAGTAGCTGATTGGCTTGCTCGCCGCCAACGATTCGCGCGGCAGCTTGTCGAACGCCCGATACTGGAACGTGAGCTTCTTGGTGTTGCGATCGAACAGATAGCGCTCGCCCGGTTCCCTGTCGCTGCTCGCAACAACCATCCACGAGCGTTCGTCGTTGGTCGTTCCACTCGGACTAATCTCTTGCCCGGGCAGCTTGCTCTTGATGAGGTTGTAGTCCTTCTCCCACGTCTTGTCCTTCCAGTAAATCCGCGTGCGTTCGTCCTCGTACGATGTCGCGATCAGATCGTTGGTGACATCGGAGAAGACGGCGCCTCCGAGGTCGACACGATTGAGCGGATCTGACTCGACGACCTGCTCTGTCTTGCTGGCAGGATCGAAGAGAACAAGGCGCGTCAGATCCGTGTTGCCCTTGTTCGTCTCCATGTAGATCTTGCTGTTGTCCTTGCTGAACCGGTCCGGACCACAGGTCTCGAAGACGCTGCAGGAATAGATCTGGGTGAATCCAGTCGGATCGACACGAAGGATTTCGGTGTCACCCTTGTCGGTAGTGCGCACAGCGAGGCGCAGGTTTCCGGCGTTGTCGAACACCCACCCGGCGATGCGCTCGGTGTTCTGGCGGAGGAGCGTCTTCTCACCGGTCGAGATGCGGACGCGATAGAGATCGTGCCACGCCTTGTCGCGATCGTTGAGGCCGACGTACATGATGTCGGGATCGTTCTTCGGGACAGAGTAGATCTGCGCGCGAACACCCTTGGCGGCGGTGAGATTGCGCGGGGCGGGAACGTCCTGCCCGGCTGCGACTGGAGCTGCCGGATCGACTGCATAGACATTGAAGTTCTCGTCGCCGAGCTGGTCCTGGGCGAAGAGGATGTACTTGCCGTCCCTGCTCCAGAAATACTGGGTGACCGGGCGCTTCGTGTCGTTGGTTATGAGCTTCGCGGCGGAGTAAGGATCCTCGGTGCGCTTGACCCACACGTTGCGCGTGTCCTTGTAGGGCTTGAGGAACGAGATGTACCGTCCGTCGGGAGAAATCTGCGCGCCCGAGATTTCGGGATTGCCGAAGAACAGCTCGCGATCGATGAGTGGCGGCAGCTTGCCGTTTTGCGCCGCGATCCCCCGCGGAGCAATGAATGCCATCGTGAGCACGAGCGCCCAGCGACGACTGATCAGGGTTGTTGTCATATGGTGTTGGAATTCCGGTTGGACTGGGAGGCGGAAAGATAGGAACAAGTGTGTAAAGACGCTCGTTATTTCTTCCTAGGGGAGGCGCCAGATGTCCAGGACGCCCGTCGTGAGGTGTTGATTGGCGTTCCCCTCGGGCAGAGCGATGCGCCCATCGACGACGATCGGACTATTCCAATGACCGTTGCCGCAATCCAGTGACGCAAGCTTGCGTCCGGTTTCGGGCTCATAAACGCGGAGTCCGCCATCCGGGTCGTACACGTAGAGAAGTCCGCCGGCGACCACCGGGCTCGTCCCGCCGTTTCCGTTGTGCCACACCTGCTGCAACCGGCCATCGGTGAAATTCCACGCGGCCGTCCCACCGTTGTCGACCGCGAAGAGCCAGGTCTTCCCTCCGGCACGAGAGACGGCCGACGCCGTGAACAGGGCGCTACCGGATGGTGTCGACACGATCTGCGCCTCGCCACCGCGGCGAGGGGTGGAACCGCGCGCGCGCCCAAACTCGATCAGTCGGATCGAGCGATCTTTGCCGCCCTGCGCGATGTAGCCACCGCCTAGAAGCGCGGGCGACGTCGAGCCAAGATCGGCGTCGCGCGCGCTCAATTCCTCCGTGTTCGTGGGAGTATAGTTGTCGAGCACCTTCGTCGCACTCGAGTCGAGCGCGATCGCCGCATCGCCCCAGTTGGTGCGGCCATCCCATTTGCCGTTGCCTGTGGCGACGAAGATGTCCCCGGTAGTCGAGTCGATCACTGCGCCAGCTCTGCCCCAGATTGCGTTTCCGCTTTCGTCGCACGACTTGGGATCGATCAACTCCTGCCGGTTGCTGCAGAGCGAGTTCCAGACGTGCGTTAGCTTTCCGCTCGCCGCGTCAAGAATTGCAACGTGGCCCTGATACGGTGGCGCGTCCCCGATGTAGCCGCCGGTAGTCGCGACCACGCGGCCGCGGTCGTAGTTCAGAGGAGAGGCAATCTTCTCGCGCTCGGGCAGCGTTGTGATCGCCGTGCTCCAAACCGCGCGGCCGTCTGCAACGGCAAGTTTCTGGATGTGTCCGTCGGGTGACGCAGCGTAGATGAAATCTCGGCCCGGATCCGCAACGGGTGTTGAATTGGTGATTCGACGCGATCCCGCCCATGTGTCGTATCCGCTCGGCGTGAAGCGCCAAAGGATCTTGCCGCTGTCGGCGTCGATCGCCAGCGTTTTCCCATACGTGGTGGTAGCGAAGAAAACGTCGTGCGTCCCACCGTTTACGTGCACGGCGTGAAGGTAGATCGGCGAGGCGTCGACTGTACCGTCCAGCGCGACTTGCTGCCGACGCAGCGTGGCGACGTTGGCAGCGGTAATCCCGGTCTCGTCAGTCGCGGAGCTGGAGCGACCTGCGTCCCAACCGAATCGGGTCCAGTCGTGGACCGAAGCTGTGCGCGTCGTCGAGGACGGAGGTGCTGCTGCACCACTGTCTTGAGTTGCCCGGTTCGGCGGCGCCGCCCCACACGCCACAAGCGCGGGAAGACAAATCAGACCGAAGATGGGATTCATGAGTTTAATGATCTATCGCTCGAGATCCGACACGTAAAGGCGAGTTAGTCGTGTGGGTGGCGATGGTGGATGTCGGGGTAGTGCGGGTGTGAGTGGACCATGGGCTTATGGCGATGCCAATGCGTGTGCGGCGTCGGATCCGTCGCCGCTGGGTCACCCGGCGCATGTACGTGCTGATGATGCTCGTCGTGGGTGTGCGCGTGATCGTGCTCGAGCGGTTTATGCCGATGTTCGTGCTCGTGCCGCTCGGTAAAGTGCATCCACACCCCGATGCCCATCAGAACCGCCGCAACCATAAGAAGAATCGTCGGACGCTCCCTGTAGATGGCGAGCGAAAGCACCGCCCCCACGAAGGGTGCGGTCGAGAAGTAGGCGCCTGTCCGTGCTGTCCCGAGTTGACGGAGTGCGAGAACAAAAAATACGAGGCTCACACCATAGCTCAGGAAGCCGAGGACCAGAGCCGCGAGCACGCGCGGTGCAGCCGGCGAGCCCGCACCGAGAAGGAACGCGATAATCGTGTTGACGCTTCCGGCGACGATCCCCTTGACCATCGCGATCTGTACCGGATCGCCAGCCGATATTTTCTGCGTCAGGTTATTATCGATTCCCCAACAGAGGCACGCGCCCGCGACCGCGAGCGGTCCGGCAACCCCGCCCCAGGACACACGTCCCTCCCACGAGAGTGCCATTCCTCCCGCCACGATGGCTAGCATGCCGAGCGCAATACGTCTGTCGAAGTTCTCGCGAAACACAAACCACGCGAGAAGCGCGGTGAATACACCCTCGAGGTTCAGCAGCAGCGAAGCCGCTGACGCTGGAGTGCGGGTAAGTCCGATCATCAGCAACACCGGTCCGAGCATCCCACCGAACACAATCGCGCCGGCGAGCCACGGAATATCGCGCCGCGTCAATGGTGTTTCGCGCGCAGCCTCGGACGACTGCCGCTTGCGCAGCCACACCAGACCCAGTCCGATGCCGGATCCCAGGTACAGGAGGCCGGCGAGCAGCTGCGGTGAGGTCTGATCCAGGAGCAACTTGGCAAGCGGGGCACTCGCGCCAAAAAGAACCGCTGCCGCGAGCGCCATACCGATGCCGCGTCGTGATGCCTGCATTGCGTGAAGACTCGGTGGGGAGGCTTGTATGTTAATGCACTCACAGTGTTGGGTCACTTCTGATTCATCCGAGATCTCCGTGCATAGCTCTGTAACCCGGCTCGTCGAATCCTACGGCTACGCGGTCGTATTCCTCTTCGTTGCAATCGAGAGCCTCGGCATTCCTCTGCCGGGCGAAACGGTTCTGGTAACCGCCGCCGCCCTCGCGGCCCTCGGCCATTTGTCGATCTGGTGGGTGATCGCCATTGCGGCGGCGGGCGGAATTATCGGCGACGCCGCTGGTTACTGGATAGGACGGCTGGGTGGTCTGGCGCTTCTCAAACGCTATGGACGCTTCGTCCATTTCGACGAGCGCAAACTCGAGAAGGTTCGCTCGTTCTTCGACCGGCATGGATCCAAGGCAGTCTTCTTCGGCCGGTTCATCGCTCTCCTTCGGACCTGGGCCGCGCTGCTCGCCGGGACCGCCGAGATGCCGTACGGCGTTTTCACTGTCTACAACGTTCTCGGCGGAATAACGTGGGCCAGTCTTTTCGGCACCCTGGGCTATGTCTTTGGACGAAGTCTTCCGCTTCTCGAGCGCTACATCGGGCAAGCGAGCCTCGCCGTAGTGTTGCTCATCGCTCTCGTCGTCGGGCTCTGGCTCGGGTGGCGCTGGTTCAGTGCCAACCGCGAGCTTCTCGCCGAACGCGTTTCATGGTACTGGGTTCGTTTTCGTGAGCGTCACCCGGGGCTCGCCCGGTTCATCGCTGCCCGCTTCGTCCGCGGAGAGTACCTCGGACTGCATCTAACGGTTGGATTCTTTCTTAGCCTCGCTGCTTTGTGGCTGTTCGCCGGTGTGACCGAGGACGTCCTCCACCACGATCCATTGACGAGATTCGATCTCACGTTGACGACGTTGTTCCGAGCCCACGCGACTCCGCTCGGCGACAGGATCTTCAGATTGGTGAGTGCACTCGGCTCTCCGGTGGCTATGGCAATCGTTGGAGCTGGCGGCGGCTTGTTTCTCCTCGTGCGCCGAAAATGGGTCATCGTCGCCGCATGGGTGGCGGCGTTCGCTGGCGCCGGTATGCTCACGATCGCTCTCAAGAACCTCATCCAGCGGCCGAGGCCGGCTGCCGCGGCGGAGTTTCTCTACGGCACAACGTTCAGCTTCCCGAGCGGTCACGCGCTGGGATCACTGGTCGGATACGGAATGCTCGCGTACGTCATCGGTGCGACCTGGGTCGAAGGCCGGCGAGGGCGCCTGGAGATCGTAATTGGCACGGCCGTGCTCATCATCGCCATAGGACTCAGCCGCCTTTACCTCGGCGTGCATTACTTCAGCGACGTCGTGGCTGGCTACGCTGTGGGAGTGCTGTGGCTATCCGTTTGTATTTCGGGACTCCAGGTCGCTCAGCGGCGGCGGTTAACAACAAGCTCCGCCGGCTCCTCCCGACCGTAGCTCGACTGAGGCCGATGCCTCAGCAGTTGGGTGAACCTCGAGCGAGGCTCTATTTCTTCGGCCGGGTGTATCAATTGGCCGAGGGTTACCCTCACTCAACTGATCAGCCCGACGAGCGATGCAAATGCAGCTGCCATCCACCAATCTCGAATCCATCAGACGCGACATCGCTGAGCGGCTGCGTCCGACGTGCGCGAACATGTCTGAGGACGAGTTCGAGAAGATGGTCGCGCGTATGGCGCTCATCGAGTGGAAGCACCTCAACGACGCCACGCCTACCAGTCAGATGCTGTCGCGCTAATCCGGCGGACTACAATCTGAACTCGAGTTGTAGTAATCTCTCGATCGTCCTAAGAACGTGGACTACCAGGGAGGATCGATTCCAGACAGAGCTGAGACTGCGCCGCTCCCGCGTGAGCCTAAACCAAGAATAGTCGGTCCGGGTACGGTACTCGCCGCCGCCGCTCTGCTCCTTCTCCTGGGCCTCGGCTACTGCGCAACCCGGCTGGTGCCCGGCGCGCTGCTCGGCCGGAATACGACGAACATCACAAACGACGTCGTCGTCTCAGAGATCCGCGCAGTGGCGAAGCTGGTCTCCAGCGAAGCGACGGTCCGTGATGTGATCGTCTACGAGAATACGTGGTACGGATCGACGAAGCGGTCGCTCGTGGTGGTGACGGGACGCCTGTTCGCGGGAATCGATTTCCGCGACAATCCCGAGGTCTCGATCGATCACGCGAGAAGAGTGATCAGGATCCGCATACCTCCGGCGAAGCTCATCGCGGTCGAAATCCGCAACATGGAGACCTACGACGAGCACGGTGGGCTATGGAATCCTTTCACGCCTGAAGACCGAAACATTATCCAGCGACAGGCAAGAGCGCAGCTAACAGCGGCGGGTGGGCAGCTCGAGCTCATTCGTCACGCAAATGAGAGCGCGATCGAGCTTCTGCGCATGCTGCTGGCCAAGGATGGCTACACCGTGGACGTGGCGCTCCGGTGAAACCGCAACAGAACGGGTGCGAGTTCTGGCATCTCGGTTGAGCTCGGATCCAACTGCAACTGAACGGGTGCGAGACGCCAGTAGCGCAGATGCGAGGTGCCAGTTCACTACGCCCAGACGTGCTGCTGTGGCGTTCGGAGCAACTGCCCGTACCCTGAAGCGCGCCAGTAACGTCCCGACGTAGTGAACTGGGCACTTACAGCTACGCTACTGACAACTCGCACCCGTTCAGTTGTGGTTATTAGTTATCGAACGTCGTACGCGGTTGTAACCCGACCCAGCAGGTACTTGTCGAACCACCCGACGATGTGCCGCAGCCGCTCCACCCGGTGCCACGGCTTCCCCGATCGCGACAGCTCGTGCGTCTCGTCCGGGAATCGCACCATGACGGTGGGCTTGTGCAGATACTTCAAAGCGCGGAACATCGCCTCCCCACCATTGACCGGCGGCGTCCGCATGTCCGACTCACCCTCGATCAGCATCAGCGGCGTCGTGACGTTCGCGATGTGAGTGATCGCCGACCTCTCGGCGTAATCCTTCGGGTCTTCCCACGGCGCGGCCCGGAACCACGTCGGATTGAAGAGCGTGAAGTCAGCCGTGTACCACCAGCCCGCCCAGTCGGCGATCGATCGCTGTGACGCCGCCGCTGCGAAGCGACGAGTCTGCGTGATGGTCCAGTTGGTGAGCACTCCCCCGCCACTACCGCCCGTCACTCCCATGCGCGTCGAATCCACGTACCCGCGTTTGAGAACTTCGTCGACGCCAATCATAAGGTCCTTGTAATCGTCGCCAGGATAGTGGAACTGGATGATGTTGCCGAAGTCCTGTCCGTACGTCGTGCTGCCGCGCGGGTTCGTGTAGAGCACGACGTAGCCCTTGGCGGCCATCCACAGGAATTCGTGCGTGAACGAAGAGCCGTAAGCGGTGTGCGGCCCACCGTGGATCTCGAGTATGAGTGGATATTTCTTCGACGCGTCGAATTGCGGCGGCTTGAGAATCCAACCCTGAATGCGCTTGCCGTCGAAGCTCTTGTACCAGAACTCTTCGGGTGTGCTCAGCGCGAGCGTGTTGAACAGGACGTCGTTCACATGGGTGATCTGCCTCGGGGCCGCGCGAACAGAGTTCGCATCCACCACATATAGGTCGCCAATGCTCACCGGCGTCGAGACGAGCGTCACAAACTTCGTTCCGTCGGAGCTCGCGGTGTACGAAACAACTTCGTGATCGCCCGTCGTCACGGAATCGATCTTCCCGTCGGTGACGGAAAAGCGCTTCAGATTCGCGCGACCGTTCTCATCGGTGACCACGACGACGCTCTTTCCATCCTTCGCCCAGATCACTCCGCCACCACTGCCTGCGCGCGGCGGATGCTGGTCGGAGCCAATGCCGCTTTCAACGTCGTAGTCGTACCCCGTCGTCAGATTGCGCGGCGCAGATCCGGGAGTCGCGTCAGTTACGAACAGGTCGGGCTGATCGTACGAGCGAACCGGCTTGGCGTTCGCGGTCCCCGTGAACGCGATTCGTTTTCCATCGGGGGAGAGAGCGATCGTCCCGATG
>JANMWS010000165.1:0-7823 GCA_031394125.1 Gemmatimonadales bacterium | reverse complement strand
ACCCAATCGTGGCGTAGCTGAGTCGGATACCGCGCCGAACGAGTTCTTCCCTGGTCACAATCCTACCTCTTCCCGGTTGGGCCGATGTGACGAGCCCTCGATGACCAGTGTATCGCTGCGATCTTCCACCCCTGCTCGGTCTTCCGCAACACCATGAGCTCAGCTCCATCGGAGCTGATTTGCCGATGGTGAAACTTGCCTCGGCTGACATTCGTCGATGCGACCCAAGCGGCGGTTCCTCCTACCGCGACCCGAACGACTGACTCGCTGCTCTTTACGGCGTGAGCAAACTCGATGTCGGCCGGCAAATGGTGCGATCGGTACTCCTCACGCGATTCAATGACTCCGCTTTCGAGAACAATCGCGTCGCGATCGAGGAGGCCCAGCGCCGCGGCGCTATCGCCCGACGCAAGCGCGGAATGAAAACGAGCGACCACCTCGACGACCTCAGAGGAATCCGGCGGTCCTGACGACGCGATCGTCGTCGTCGTTGCGGTAAGGTATCCAGATAGAGCGAGTGCGAAAACTGTTATCACGTTGTTACCTCGATTTGTTTTTCCTGGAATGATGTAGGAGTGTGACTGGAGTCCGCGTTTACAACGCGACCCGACGAAGCAACTGTGCGTTCAGAGCTACGACTACCGTACTGAACGACATTAGGATCGCGCCCACCGCCGGGTTCAGCACGATCCCCCAAGGCGCCAGAACACCCGCAGCGAGTGGAATTGCCGCGATGTTATAGCCCACAGCCCACCACAGATTTTGCACCATTTTTCGGTACGTGGCTTTACTAAGCGTGATAATTCGGGCTACGTCACGTGGATCATTTCGGATCAATACAACGTCGCCCGCTTCGACGGCGACATCCGTCCCTGCTCCGATCGCGATTCCGACGTCTGCAGTCAGAAGGGCCGGAGCATCGTTAACTCCGTCGCCGACCATTGCAACGCGCTTTCCGGTACGCTTCACTTCCTCGATCTTTGAGGCCTTCTGGTCTGGCAGCACTTCGGCGAAGACCGTTTCAATCCCTAGCTCCTTTGCGACCGCATCAGCAACCGGCTTCGCGTCCCCGGTCATCATGATCACTTCGATTCCCAGTTCGTGCAGGCGTTGCACAGCCTCGTGTGATTCTTCACGAATTGCGTCCGCGACGGCTAACACTGCAAGAGCCGTTTGACCTTCGACAAGAGTGATCGCGGTCTGGGCACGGCTGGTCGCACGATCGACCGCGTCGCGGAGCTCCCGCGGTAGTTCGATGGCGAGTTGACGAAGTAAAGCCGGACCTCCAATCATCAGCGAACGTCCTTCGACGACAGCTCTAACCCCTTGACCGGGTATCGCCTGAAACTGCTCCGCTCGCGACAAAGAAAGACTGCGTTCCTGAGCGCTTTTTACTACACCTTGTGCGATCGTGTGCTCAGACTCCTGTTCAACTGAAGCCGCGAGTCTTAGCGCGTCATCTGCGGATAGCGCGGATCCCGGCGTTATCTCAACGACCCGGAATTCCCCGCGCGTGAGTGTTCCGGTCTTGTCAAAGAACACGGCGTTTAGATTCCGCGCTTCTTCTAGTCCGCGACGATTGCGAACCAGCAGTCCGGATCGAGCGGCCATTGTGGTCGAAATCGCGATGACAAGCGGGATGGCCAATCCCAACGCATGGGGGCAAGCAATAACGAGCACAGTGACGACTCGTTCGACAGCAAAGGCCGGTGATGCCCCGACCACCAACCAGGCCACGAGCGTGATCACAGCCGAAACGATGGCAATGACTGTAAGGGAGAATGCTGCTCGGTCTGCGAGTGCCTGCGCCCGCGAGCGCGAGCTCTGAGCTTGCGCGACGAGCCGCATAATGCCAGCGAGCGCAGTGCGTTCGCCCACGCCCGTCACCTTGAAACGTAGGGAGCCAGCGCCATTCACGGTGCCCGCAATAACCTTGTCTTCGGACTTTTTTTCGACGGGCTGCGATTCTCCAGTGATCATCGCCTCGTTCACCGCGCTGCTTCCCTCCAGAACGACACCATCGGCCGGGATACTCGCCCCTGGACGAACCAGAAGCACATCCCCCTCGCGGAGATCAGACACCGGCACTTCTTCCGGTTTGTCCCCAACCAACCGAACGGCGATGTCCGGTACCAGCTTCGCGAGCTCCTTGAGCGCGCCCTGCGCCTGGGCGATAGAGCGCATCTCGATCCAGTGCCCGAGGATCATGATGGTGATGAGCGTCGAGAGCTCCCACCAGAGATCCATGCCGGGAACGCCGAAGGTTACGGCGAGGCTGAAACCAAACGCCACGACGATGGCCAGCGAGATGAGAGTCATCATACCGGGCAGCCGGTCCTTGATCTCCCGAACCGCACCTTTCAGGAAGACCATCCCGCCGTAGAAGAACAGGACTGTTCCGAAGATGGCCGGCACGTAGCGAGACCCGGGGAACGTTGGCGCCTGGAAATGGAGCCATTGCTGGATCATCGGCGACCAAATGATGGTTGGGACGGTCAGGGCGACCGACCACCAGAATTTGTCCCGGAACATCTCTACGCTGTGGCCGGCGTGCTGGTCGTGGCCTTGATGCTCCTCGTGCCCTTTGTGCTGCTCGTGGTTGACGTGGTTTTGACTCGGCGAGGACCGCACTTCGTCATCGGTCATACCAGCGTGCGAGTGATGGTCTGAAGGACCATTCATGGCGCTACCCCGGTGAGCAACCCCGTAACGAGAAGGATCATGAAGCCAACCGCGAGTTCGGTCGCTGCCGATTTGCGAAGTCGAGAAGCTCCGATCTCAGTAAGCAGCTGCGGCTGCACTCTCTTGAAGTTGTAGGCACCAATCCCGAACGTGATTGCAACGAATAGCAGTTTGACCAGGAGTGTCCTCCCATAGTTTGTCTGCCACAGCGCGGACAAACGCTCCAAGTGAACCCACGATGCAAACACTCCGCTCGCCACGACCACTCCCGCAGACACCAGTGCAACAGGCGAAAATGCATTCACGAGAGACGCTATAGAAGGCCACCTGTCTTCGAGCCGGAGTGTCAGCGCTAACGGAACTCCAATCACCATTACACAAAGCAAACTTCCGAGCCAGCTGGCTCCGCCGAGGACATGGAGCCAGTCAGCTGCAATCATGAACGAAGTGAACCTAGGGGTGGCGGCAGCATGCCCACCCAAAGCAGGAGTTATTGCTAACACCAGAGCGGAAGCCGTCGCTACGAACCAACCGGCGCGCGCACGACGGATCGCTAAAGCGAGACCGATAAGGGCTGCAAGAGCGGCAGCAAGCTGAAGGCGGAATGCGAAGCCCCAGTCTGTCCGCATGACCATCTCGCGCACACCCATTGCTTCCATTCCCGGCATATTCGGCATCGCGCTCATCATTTGCGATTCGAGATACAATCTCATTAGCGCTACGACGATCACCAGAGTCGCGGAAATCATTCCGAGTGTCGCGGCCCGTTGAGACATTCTGTGCTTTAGCTCGATTGGTACGGTCCGGGCACCACGAAGAACGAACAGCCTGAAGGAAACCGCGCCGATCAGAGCGAGAAGACCCACGAACAAGAAAGCACGCGCGATTGAGTTTCCAACCGAACTGGCAGCGTCCTCATCATCGGCATTCTGATCAGCCGTCTTGCGGGGAACGGCAGTGGCTCGCGGGGACGGTGCAGCGCGATTTGAATCCACTCGCGATGCAGGAGGCGGAAACGCAAGTCCGGAGCCTGCCGTCGCGGCTGATGCGACGACAAACGTGAATTTTCCATTCGACGGATGCCCATCGGACGCAGAAGTTCGCCAGGAAACTGTGTAGCGACCAGGCGCGAGTGCACTCAACACATGGAACGCGATACCCATCTGACCCGATGTTTCGCGCTCGACCGGGCCCAAAGCGAATGACTTGCCGCCCGAGTCGTTCAACGACGCGAACGTCATCGACAGTTCTGCCTGTTCCGAGAACCAGAGTCGAATGACCTGTGGAGGCCCGGCAAGCTGGGACCCCGCAGCCGGCTCGCTGCGCTTCAAACGCGCGTGCGCCCACGCTCGCGCCGGCACGAGTAAGGCCGCCATCATGACAAAGATCCGAAATCGTCTATTCATGATTGGAACCCATCTTCATTCCGCCCATGTCCGTCATTGCCTTTCTTGCTGTGTGAAAAGGTCGAAGCCGGAGGAAAACGAAAATCCCAACGGGCGCTCTTGAGCCATAGTAAGGCTCAAGAGGGGCGGGCACGAAGTTCAGAGTTCCAGCGGCACCCAAGCCAATGGTTGCCCAGTGAGTTCGCGCTACTTCTCGGATATACCCGAGCTGCGCCGTTTCCACGTTGAACTCCTGTGTTCTCGGAAACCCGGGAAGTAGCACGCCACCTTTCGTTAGCGTGGGTGTGTCGAGCACGAGATCCTCCGCGCTTTTCTGCACGAGCTCGGTTCTGCCAAACAAGGTGTTGCTCCGATCGAGGATCGCTTCGCTCTCGAGCAGGAAGCTGTGAGACCGTCCGGGCGCCGAGCTGGGCTTGTTGGCACCCCAGATGAACGTGCTTGCCCATTGTCCGTCCCTGCCCAATGCCACTCCTCTTTGGACGGACGCGGTAATCCGGTGCATAGACTCGGTGGGGTTCAGAGCCTCCGGGCTTTTCAGATAGCCGTATCCCACCCCGAAACTCCAATTCGCATCGGGATTCAGCGTGAACCGCCCGGAATACGAATCGAGTTTGATCGGATCAAAGTCCCAGCGCTTCTGATCAGGCTCACGCCCGTTGAAGAACGAGCCCTCGAGTTCCCAGGTGTGAGTGAATATTCCTGCCGTGAGCACGCCGAAGCTCACGTGGGTGGCGTCCTGCCAGTGGTGACCGATGGGCGCATTCGGAATATCCATCGCAGATGGCCGATGCATGAAAGCCACTGGACCGAGCGCTGGTTCGCCGGACGGAGCGGCGTAAAAGCTCCACGCCAGAGATTTCGTGATCGGCCTCTGATATAATGCGCCGAGCTCCATCCAGAAATCGTGTGGATGTTGCCGATCATGCAATGGCTGCCCATTGAAACTCTCGCCAGTCTGCAGGAGAAGCGGATAGCCGCGGTTGGTCACGGTTAGCGCATCGATACTTAGCATCGTACGCGCCTGAAAACGACCGCCAGCGAGATCATGAGTCGCCATCAGCATCAGCCAGTTCAAAGAGCCGAACTGGTCATCGCCCCGCTCGCCATTCTGTTTGTCGTACTGAGCGAACGCAAAACCATGGGCCATGATCATCCAATCGCCCAGCATTCTTCGGCGATTCGGCATGCTGACGGCGTCGGGGATCCACGTCGTGCCCGAACCCATTCTCTCCATGCTGACCCCGGCCGGACCGATCATCATGTCTTCAGTCGTATGGCCTGGCAATCCAGGCATACCGGCCATACCGGGCGTATTCATGTGCGCCGAGTCCTTTGCGCCGGCAGGCACACTATGCATGTCCATCGCACCCATGTTCGCGTGTGCAGTGTCCCCGTGGACAGTGGGCGGGTGAGCGCCCATCTGCATCCCTGCCATGGGAGCAGACTTCTCTTTGGGTGCAGACTTCCCTCTGGGTGCAGACTTCGCCGGCATCGGCATCGCCATCATTGGCGACCGCTTCTTTGCAGTTGAGCGTGTCTTACTCGCTGCTCCGGCGGCGACCTTCTTTTTCGCCGCGGTGGACGAAGTTGCCTTGGAGCTTGCGGCCGCTTTTTTCTTTTTGGTTGGAGCACCCATTTGCATGTTCATGGGCATTTTGGATTTAGCGGAATCGCGCGCCGTCGGCTGCGGCTGCTGAGCGCGAGCAGGTACTACGACGGTGAAAACGGAGACCAAGACGAGCGCCGAAGTATGGCGCCACGCGTTGCGTAGTGACGACGAAAGCATTGTACATCCGAAGTTTTAGTGTGGGCACGCTGCGGATTTCCGCAGCCGTCGAACGATTCCGCGCAAGAAGTGGTGATAAGCGCGGAGGAGAACACGAGGGGTTGTGTCCTAGGCCTTCGGAGGCGGGGGCTCTGGCGCGATTATGCGCTTAAGTGGAGTCTGAAACGACGTCGTAGGGGAGCTCCCTCTGGGAAGCAGATCGTGGCTCGATACAGCGCGACCCAATGAGGCCGATAGTCCACAAGACGTCATTGCGTGACAGCAGGCGACCGTGGAAGATGTGCAGGGCTTTTGGCTGCCCCCATCCACCGGCGGCTGGTGGTGCATTGCACCATGCCCGCTCATCGTCGCCGCCGTCGCTGTCTGCGACTGGAGACTTCCCTTCTCGCAGCCTTCACGGCTGCGGCCAAGAGTGAGTGATAAGGCGCAGATGCCTGTCAGAATTCCAACGGAGCGGCGGAATCGCATAGATGGAGTCTAATCGGCTACGGCGAAAAACAAAGCGCGACTGGAATCGGGAGGTCGTCGAGGCGCCGATCGAGTTCAAGCGGTTGCTGATCTACTGCTGTGAACCCGCAGTCTATCGCCGGACGAATCCGGGTCGCGGGGCAGATCGGTCACGCGCGTTCTCCTGTATCATGGAAGTGAAAGAATACGCGTGGGCTCGTCCAGAGGTGCAATATCAAGCTGCTCGAGTTTGCGATGCCCGAGCCCTCGCTCCCGCCAAAGCGAGTAGACGGCAGGGAGTACGATCAGAGTAAGCCCCGCGCTCGTGATAAGCCCACCAACCATGGGAGCCGCTATCCTTTTCAGCACATCGGATCCGGTCTGCTGACTCCAGAGTATCGGCACGAGCGAAAGCGTTATAGCCGCAACCGTCATCATCTTGGGACGAAGCCGCTCGACCGCGCCAAACTCCACCGCCGCGTCCAGGTCTTTTTGGCTTGGCAGCGACCCAGCGTTCTGCGCGGAGGTCAGGCTGTGATTCCACGCCTGATCGAGATAAATGAGCAACACGACGGCGGTCTGCGCTGCCACGCCGGCAAGGGCAATAAACCCGATGGCAACTGCAACACTCAGGTTGTATCCCAGAATCCACATCAGCCACACGCCACCAGCCAGTGCGAACGGGAGCGATGCCATCACGATCAAGCTCTCGGCCGTACTCCGAAAGTTGAAGTAAAGAAGTCCGAAGATGATGAGGAGCGTGATCGGCACCACGACGCGGAGCCGTCTCGACGCGCGCTGCATCGATTCGTACTGACCAGACCATTCGAGTCGGTAGCCGGTCGGGAGCGCAAGACGTTTCTCGAGAAGCCCTTTTGCCTCGTCGACGTAACTCCCGACGTCACGGTTTCTCACATCGACGTAAACGACATTGTTGAGGTATCCATCTTCGGATTTTATCAGTGTAGATCCTTGCACAACTTATATGCATGCCAGTTCCCCCAGAGCGACTTGCGCGCCACCGCGCGTAGCGACCAGCACCTGAGCGATTGCCTGGGGATCGTCTCGCAACTCCCGCGGGTAGCGAACTAACACACCGTATCGTTCTCTGCCTTCGATAACCTGCCCGGCATCCATTCCGCCGACGGCGGTGCTGAGGGCCATCTGTACATCGTCGCCCGCCAGCCCGTTACGGGCGGCCGCCGCGCGATCGACCGTCACATCCAGGTATCGGCCACCTATAGCACGCTCCGCGAATACGGCACTGGTTCCGCGTACCGACGGCAATATTCCTTCGATCTGTTTGCCGATTCTATCGAGCGTCCCCAAGTCGGGGCCAAAGATCTTTATTCCAACGGGAGTCTTGATTCCAGTGGCAAGCATGTCGAGCCTGTTCTTTATGGGCATGCTCCACATGTTCGCCACACCCGGCGTTTTGACAGTGTTGTTGGCCTCGGAAACAATCGAGTCGTAGGTCACGCCGGGTCGCCAGTCTTTTTTGT
>JANMWS010000150.1:0-2205 GCA_031394125.1 Gemmatimonadales bacterium | reverse complement strand
GACACTCACCGTCGCGACGACCCACCTCGGCGCGCTCAAGGAGCTTGCGACGCAGGTAGAAGGTGTGGTGAACGCCTCGCTCCAGTTCGATCCCGTGGCGCTCGCGCCAACGTATCGCCTTATCAAGGGAATTCCTGGGCGGTCGTACGGGATCAGCATCGCGCGACGATTGAATCTTCCCTCTGAGGTGTTGGCGCGCGCGGAGCAACGGATTCCGTCGGGTGAGCGTAACGTAACGGCGCTCCTCGCCGAGCTGGAGGCGCGTGAGAAGGAGCTTCGCACGAATCAAGGAGAATCTGAGGAAGTTCTGGAAGATGTTAAAGAGCGGGCAAGTAGACTCGCAGAGCGGGAGAGGAACTTCACTCAGCGCGAGCGGGACGCGGAGCGCGCGTCACGACAGGAAGCGAGGCGATATCTTCTCGGAGCGCGCGCTGAGGTCGAGCGCACCATTCGCGAGCTCAAGACCGCATCCGAAGCGGGTGAGGAAGCGGCGCGAGAAGCGAGAAAGCGCGTCGAGCAGCTGGCGAATGAGCAGGGGCGCGAGCTGGACCGTCTCGACCGTCCCGCCGAAGCCGCGTCTGGCGAGAAAGACAACGCCCATGTGAGTGTCGGAGATTTTGTGGAAGTCGAAACTCTGGGAGGCAAGGTCGGCCGAGTTCTCGAGGTGCGCGATGGCGAGGCGATTGTGGCTGTGGGAGTAATGAAGCTGGCCCTACCGCGAAGTTCGCTGCGTCCCACCACCGCCGCAGCGGCAACCCCACAGGTCGCTGTCGCGGTGCGCGGCGATATTCCTGATGTGGACGTCGCCAGCGAGATCGATCTGCGCGGGATGCGCGTTGGCGAAGTCGAGGGCATCGTCATGCACGCCGTCGACGCTGCGGTGCGTGCCGATCTCAAGAGCATTCGGATAATTCATGGGAAGGGAACCGGCGCCCTGCGCGAGCGCGTCGCGGAGATGCTGAGCAAGGAATCACGCGTCACGACTTTCCGGCTCGGCGCCTGGAACGAAGGCGGCGCTGGCGTCACCGTGGTGGAGCTGAAGTGATTCCCGACGAAGTAGTCGAGCAGGTCCGCGACGCGGCCGACATCGTCCAGATCATCGGCGAGTACGTCAACATCAAGCGCGTCGGCACCGACTTCAGAGGGCCGTGCCCGTTCCACCAGGGTACGCACCGGAATTTTTCCGTGTCGCCGAAAAAGCGGATGTACTACTGCTTCGTCTGCCACGAAGGGGGCGACGTCTTCCACTTCCTCCAGAAGAGACTCGGGATGGAGTGGCCGGCCGCTGTGAAGATGGTCGGCGAGAAATCGGGAATCGAAGTTCGCGAAGTGCAGACGCACCGCGAAGGTCCGGATCCGCGCGAGCCCCTATGGGAAGTGAACGCGACCGCCGCCGCCTACTTCCAGACGATGCTGTGGGACGATCCTCTCGGCGAATCGGCGCGCGAGTACCTGACAGGGCGCCGCATCGAGCGCGAAGTTGCCGACCAGTTCGGCATCGGCTTCGCGCCGCGCGAGATCGGACTGCTCCGAAACTACATGAACACGCTCGGCTTCGACGAAAAGCGCCAGGTCGACGCGGGGCTGCTCATCGCCGGAGAAGATGGAAGCGAGCCGCGTCCTCGCTTTCGCGGTCGCCTTATGTTTCCGATTCTTGACTCGATGGGCCGCAACATTGGCTTCGGCGGACGCATACTTGGTCAGGGTGAGCCGAAGTACCTGAACTCACCCGAATCCCCGGTGTTCACAAAGGGGAAGACCCTCTATGGATTGAATTGGGCGAAAAACGATGTCAGACGCGAGGACCAGGTGCTTGTCGTCGAGGGGTATTTCGACGTCGTACGTCTCATGGCTGCGGGCGTAACTACAGTGGTCGGTGCAATGGGAACTGCGCTGACTGACACTCAGGCGGCGCTGCTCAAGAAGCTTACGAAGAACGTCTTTCTCCTCTACGACAGCGACAAGCCGGGGCTCAAGGCGACCTTTCGCTCTGGAGATGAGCTATTACGCCAGGGCGCATCGGTGCGCGTCGTAACGCTGCCCGAGGGCGAGGATCCGGACACCTTCGTCAAGACCAACGGTCCTGGCGCGCTCAACGCCCGCCTCAAGGACTCGATCGATGTTTTCGAGCGCAAGATCCAGCTCCTCGAGCGCGCGGGGATGTTCGCCGAGCTGCAGAAGAAGCGACGTGCGTTGGATCGCCTC
>JANMWS010000127.1:0-9808 GCA_031394125.1 Gemmatimonadales bacterium | reverse complement strand
CCTCGGGAGCGGCTGCGAACACACGGCGCACAGGCTCTTAGCTCGAGCGAGCTCATCGCCATAATTCTGGGCAGCGGGTCCGAGGGCCGGTCGGCGCTTGGGATTGGACAGGAGATTCTCGCAACCTGCCGCGGGTCGCTGCGGCTTCTCGCATCGCAGCCGGTGGCGACCCTTACCAGCGTGAGTGGTGTGGGAACGGCTCGTGCGGTTGGTATCCATGCGGCGCTCGAGTTGGGGAGGCGCATGGCCGCGGAAGAGCGGCAGGAAGGCGCGCCCGTGCGCTGGCCGCGGGATGTCTACGAGATCTTTGCCCAGCGGCTCGAAGATCTTCCGGTCGAGGAATTTCACGTCGCGGTCCTCGACTCGCAGCACCGACTCGAGCGCGACATCACGGTGACTCGCGGACTGCTCAATTCCTCGCTCGTGCACCCGCGAGAAGTGTTTCGGGAAGCGATCGCGGAGAGGGCGGCGGCGATCATTCTGGTCCACAATCACCCGAGCGGAGACCCGACACCTTCGCCGGACGACAGGGTAGTAACCGAACAGCTCGTGCAGGCGGGCAAGGTACTCGACATACCGGTGCAGGACCACGTTATTATCGGAAGGGGACGCTACATAAGCTTCGCGGAGGCGGGACTGTTGTGACAGCTAGCGCTGTGAAGGAAAAAGAGACTATCCCGGAGTGGATAAAGGAGGGCCTGCCCGAGAAAATCGATCGGGACCTGCTCGTGCGCGCCTATCGCTTCAGCGAGCGCGCCCACGAGGGCCAGAAACGGCTCTCCGGCGAGCACTTCGTTTCCCACTGCGTCGAAGTAGCGAAGATCCTGGTCGACCTCCAGCTGGACTCGGTCACCGTTGCCAGCGGGCTCATCCACGACGTCGTCGAAGACACATCTGTCACCGTTGAGGACATCGAGGCGGAGTTCGGAAAGGAAATCGCCGAGATCGTGGACGGATTGACAAAGATCGGCCACCTCCCGCTCAACTCGTCCCAGGAAAGGCAGGTAGAGAACTACCGCAAGCTGCTGCTGTCGATTGCCAAGGACGCGCGAGTCATCCTCATCAAGCTCGCCGACCGGCTGCACAACATGCGGACGCTCGAGTTTCTTCCGGCGGAGCGTCAGAAGCGAATCGCGCAGGAGACGCGCGACCTGTACGCGCCTCTGGCTCACAGGTTCGGAATGGCGCGGGTGCGGTGGGAGCTGGAAGACCTGGCGTTCAAGCACCTCGAGCCGTCGGAGTACAAGGTACTCGCCAAGAAGGTAGCGACGCGTCGGACCGAACGAGAAAAGTCCATCGCGATGCTGAAGGAGCCGCTCGAGACCCACCTGAAAAAGGCTGGCATCGCCAACGTGGAAGTCAGCGGACGGCCGAAGCACCTGTGGTCGATCTACAAGAAGATGAAGAAGTGGGACAAGCCGTACGAGGAGATCTACGATCTTCTCGCGACTCGTGTCACCGTGAACACCGTTCCCGACTGCTACCACGCGCTCGGCATCATCCACGATCAGTTCACTCCGCTCCAGGAGCGGATCAAGGATTACATCGCTCAGCCGAAGTCGAACGGATACCAGTCCCTGCACACGACTGTCTTCGGCCCGAACCGCCAGCTGTTCGAGATCCAGATCCGCACCCGCGAAATGCACCGCACCGCCGAGTATGGAATCGCGGCGCACTGGCGCTTCAAGGAAAACGCGAAAAGCGCAGACGAGCTGGACCGGGCGCTGCAATGGTTCAGGCAAGTGCTGGAGCTACAGCTCGACGCCAAGACTCCGGACGAGTTCCTCGAATTCCTGAAGCTCGACCTCTATCAGGACGAGATCTTCGTTTTCACGCCGACTGGCGACGTGATCCAGCTTCCCAAGGGCGCGACGCCGATCGATTTCGCCTTCGCCGTTCACACCGAAGTCGGCCTGCATTGCCAGGGCGCGCGCATCAACGGACGGATCGCCAGTCTTGCGCGCGAGCTCAAGAACTCCGAGACAGTGGAGATCATCACGTCGCCGTCAGCCAAGCCGAGCAGAGACTGGCTGGCGCACGTCAGAACCGGCAGGGCGCGACACAAGATTCGGCAGCGGCTCCGCATCGAAGAGCACAATACCTCGCTCAAGCTCGGCCGGGAGATTTTCGACCGCGAGATCAAGCGGCGGAGGCTCACCAAGCCGGAAGATTCGGACCTGCTGAAAGTCGCTAAGACCCTCCATCTCACCGATCTGAACCACCTCATCGCCTCGATCGGTCAGGGCGACGTCAACGTCTCGCAGGTGCTGAAGGAGCTTTATCCCGACGCCGAGCCAAATACCGAGGCTGCCAAGCCGGGCCCGCTCGACTGGCTCGTAGACAGAGTCCGCGGCGCTCCGAAAGGCGTCCGGATTCAGGGCGTGGACGGGATGATGGTCCGCTACGCCCAGTGTTGTCAGCCCGTGCCCGGGGACCCGGTTGTGGGGTATGTAACGAGGGGCCGAGGCGTAAGCATTCACCGGTCGGATTGTCCGAACCTTCTCATGCTGGTTCAGGAACCGGAGCGCCGGATCGACATAGATTGGAAGGAGCTGGAAGGCGAGAAGTTCATGGTTCGGCTGGCTCTGGAAGCGACCGACAGGCGCGGACTCTACGCCGACCTCGCGACCGCCGTCTCAGCGACGGGCACCGATATCAGGAGCTTCGAGCTACACAGCGCCGATGGCCACGTGATCGGAGAGCTCGCCGTGGAAGTCGGCAACCTTGCACACCTTCAAAAAATTCTCAAGGCAGCCAGGCGCGTCAAAGGCGTGACCGAAGTCGCGCGGCGTGAGCGGCTTGCCAGTGATACCAAGAATGGCGAAAGCAGTATTTGACCTGCAGGCTCCCTTCGAGCCGGCGGGTGACCAGCCAAAAGCAATCGCAGAGCTGACACGGGGACTGGAGCGGGGAGACCGCTTCCAGACACTGCTGGGCGTGACCGGCTCGGGAAAGACGATGACTGTCGCGAACGTCATCAGAAATTTCGGGCGGCCGACGCTTGTCCTGTCGCACAACAAGACTCTCGCCGCCCAGCTGTATGGCGAGATCAAGGGCTTCTTCCCGCACAATGCGGTCGAGTACTTCATCTCGTACTACGACTACTACCAGCCGGAAGCGTACGTCCCCACGACTGATACTTACATCGAGAAGGACGCGTCGATCAACGAGGACATCGACCGTCTTCGTCTCCGCGCGACGTCGAGCCTCATGGAGCGGAACGACGTCATCATCGTTGCCACGGTGTCCGCGATCTACGGCCTTGGCGATCCGCGCAGCTACCGCGAGCAGATGGTGACGCTCACCAAGGGGCAGAAGATTCCGCGCGACGACATTCTTCGCTCACTGGTGAAGATCCAGTACTCGCGAAACGACATGGGCCTGGAGCGCGGAACGTTTCGCGTGCGCGGCGACACGGTCGAGATTCTTCCAGCCTACGAAGAGCAGGGCGTTCGCGTCGAGATGTTCGGTGACGAGATCGAGAAGATCAGCAAGATCAATCCGCTAACAGGCGACACCATCGCCAATCTTGAGAAAGCGGCGATCTATCCGGCCAAGCACTTCGTGACGTCGCGCCCGACGATCGAGCGCGCAGTCGCGCTGATCCGCGCAGAGCTGGCCACGCGCCTGACCGAGCTTCGCACTACGGGCAAGCTTCTCGAAGCGCAGCGCCTCGAATCGCGGACGAACTTCGACATCGAGATGATGCTGGAGATCGGCACATGCGCCGGCATCGAGAACTACTCCCGCCATCTTTCCGGGCGAGCGGAGGGAGAGAGACCTGCCTGCCTCTTCGACTATTTCCCTGAGGATTTCCTCGTCGTCGTCGACGAGTCGCACGTGACGCTGCCCCAGATCGGCGGAATGTTCAACGGCGACCGCGCGCGGAAGCTCACGCTGGTCGATTATGGATTCCGCCTGCCGAGCGCGCTGGACAACCGGCCATTGATGTTCGACGAGTTTCTTTCTCTGACGCCGCGCGCGCTCAACATCACTGCAACGCCGGGTGAGACGGAGCTGAGGCTCTCTGAGGGAGCCATCGTCGAGCAGATCATTCGGCCGACTGGCCTTATTGATCCGGAAATCGAGATACGTCCGGTGCGCGGTCAGGTGGATGATCTCCTCAACGAGATTCGCCTCCGCGAGCGCAAGAGCGAGCGGGTGCTAGTCACGACTCTCACCAAGCGGATGGCGGAAGATCTCGCCGATTACCTGCAGCAGATGGGCGCGCGGGTTCGCTACATGCACGCCGACATCGATGCGATCGAGCGCATGGAGATCGTCCGCGGTCTTCGATTGGGAGAGTTCGACGTGCTCATTGGAATCAACCTGCTGCGGGAAGGACTCGATCTGCCGGAAGTCTCGCTCGTTGCCATTCTCGACGCCGATCAGGAGGGATTCCTCCGCAGCGATCGCTCGTTGATCCAGACGGTGGGACGGGCTGCACGGCATCTCAGCGGCAGGGCCATCTTCTACGCCGACAAGATGACCGGCTCGATGCAGCGCTGCATCGACGAGACCGCCCGCCGGCGGGTGATTCAGACCGCGTACAACGTCGAGCACGGAATCACCCCAGTCAGCGTCAAGAAGAGCGTGGACCAGGTGAGGTTCACGACCCGCGTCGCCGACTCCCGGCTGGATCGCGACGAGCGTGAGAAGGAGAAGCTACGCCGCGTATCGGAGTCCTCTGTCCATTACGGAGCGGACAACCTACCCGCCTTAATCGCGGATCTCGAGAAGCAGATGCGCGAAGCTGCAACCAATCTCGACTTCGAGACGGCGGCGCGTCTGCGCGACGAGCTGTTCGAGGTTAAAGCAAAAGCGGGAAAGGAGGAGAGGAGTCGAGGATCGCTGGCGGGTCTTCACGGCCGCTAGCGATGCCAGCCCACAGGCATCTCGTACCCCCACTCGCCGAGAGAGGACACCTCAAGCTCACCGAAGACGAGCTGCGCGAGTGGGGTGAGCACCTCGGCAAATCAATCAATCCGCCTCTCCTCATAACACTCACCGGAGAGCTGGGCGCCGGCAAAACGACGCTCGCGCAAGCGATCTGTCTCGGATACGGTGTAGAAGATCCGATCACCAGTCCGACCTACGCGCTGGTCCAGGAATATTCCGCGCTCCGCTCGGCCGTGTTTCACATCGATCTCTACCGCCTTGAGTCGCCGGAACAGCTGACGAATCTGGGCTGGGACGACATCCTCGCTTCGCGCGCGCTGATTCTGGTGGAGTGGCCCGAGCGCGCGGGGCCACGACTGCCGGAAGATCATCTGCCGATAGACATCGATTACATCGCCGGCGACGCGTCGCGTCGGATTCTTCTCGCCGGGTGAGACCCGCAGGCGCGTGACGCGCTCATACACGATCGCGCTCGACGGATCAACCTACCAGGGCAGCGTCGCGATCCTTCGCGATTCTCAGGTGGTGGCGGAGCGCAGCCTGGGCGGCAAGGACGACGGAACGCCCCGCGCCGGAAGGGGAGAGAGTCTGATGCCCGCGATTGCCGAGTGTCTGAAAGACGCCGGGATCAAGGGAGATGCAATCGCACGAATCGTCTGCGGCGCGGGGCCGGGCAGCTTCACGAGTCTGCGCGTGGCGGGCTCCGTTGCAAAGGGTCTCGCGGTGGGATACGGGGTCGATCTCTACGCTGTCTCGTCGCTTGTGCTCACCGTCTCGGGGGCACGGCCGGCTCTTGCTGCGGGGGAATATCTTTCGGTCATCGATGCCATGCGCGGCGAATACTTTGCTGCTCGAGTCAAGCTTCTGTCCGACCAGACGGTGATGCAATCCGAGCCGCCAACATTGGTCGGTTCAGATGAGCTCACGGAGCTGGGGGAACGGGAACCACTCGTCCGGGCGGTAGGCCCTGGCCAGCCGCTGGACTTCCATCCGCATGCGAGGGGCGTCGCTCCGCTGCTCAAGACCCTGGTCGAGAGCGGGTCGGTCGATCTGGCTTCGTGGGAGCCCAACTATGGCCGCCTCGCCGAGGCGCAGGTTCGGTGGGAGGCGGAGCACGGGCGTCCGCTCCGGGGATGACTGCCCTTCTTCGGCCGGCAATAGAGGGCGATTTGAGCCAGGTGGCTCAGATCGAAAAGTCCTCCTTCGCGGACCCATGGAGCGAGGAATCATTCCGGCGGCTCCTTGGCGCCGCACCAGCTATCTTTCTCGTAGCGCTTTTTTCACCGGATGAGGCTGTCGCAGGATACGTCGTCGCGTTTTCCGTCGGAGAGGACGGCGAGCTGCTCAACGTCGCTGTCGATCCGAAGTTCCGTGGAAAAGGACTGGCGGGGCAGATGCTGGACGCCGTGCTGATCGAGCTGGGCGCGCGGGGCGTTCGCAGCGCTTTCCTCGAGGTCCGCGAATCTAACAGCGCCGCGCGGGCGCTCTACGGGTCGCGTGGATTCATCGAGATTGGACGAAGGTCGAAGTATTATCGCGGGCCGGTCGAGGATGCGCTGGTGTTGAGGAGAACTCTCGAGGTCGCCGAGGGCGACAGCAGGAGAGAGCAGGGCAGTTTTGCTGACCGTTGAAATCGTTGGTTTGCCCGGGCCCTGAGCCCTACCTATACTATTCTGGGCGGGAAACGAACTCTCGCCAGGAGGCACAGTGAGTCGAAGTCTGAACAAAGTCATGCTGATCGGAAACCTGGGCAGCGATCCGGAAGTCCGATCGACTACGGGTGGAAACAGGGTCGCGACGTTCTCGCTCGCGACAAGCCGGTCGTGGAATTCGCCGAGTGGTGAGAAGCAGGAGAAGACCGAATGGCACCGTTGCGTGGTGTGGAACAGCAAGAACTCCGGCCTCGCTGACGTCGTCGAGAAGTATTGCAAAAAGGGCGACAAGATCTACGTCGAGGGACGCATCGAGTATCGCCAGTGGCAGGACAAGGAGAATCAGACCCGCTACAGCACCGAGATCAATGTGCGCGAGCTTCTGATGCTCGGCGGCGGCAAAGGTGGCGGCGGCGATTTCGACGGGGAGAGCGCGGGCAGAAGTCGTGCTCCAGCGGCCGCGGGGGCCAAGACCTCGGGCGGTGCGAGCGGCGGCGGGGACTTCGAGGATTTCCCTGGCGCACTTCAGGATACCGACGACGATTTACCCTTTTAGTACAGATCCTTTAGGGGCGGCCCCGCGTTTTCGCGGGGCCGCTTTGCTATCTGGAGGACTGAAGGTGGGGGGGGGTCCGGCTACCGAGTTGGGAGCTGGTCAGCCTTCAAGCTGGGGGTCGGGCGTGACCTTAGGGCTGCCCTTTCCGTCCAATGGTTGACCCGCCACGCGCGGGCGTTTAACCCATCCGACAAGTTCCGGGAGCACGAAGTGATCGGTCAATTCCTGAAGGCAACGTCAAGAACCGCAAGCAGATCGGGCGCTCGCGCCTCCATTGTTTGCGCGGCACTGCTCCTGTGCGGCGCAACGAGGAGCGCGGTGGCTCAGGACAAACCCGCTGCTCCCGACACCGTTCGCGCTGACACGGTCACTCGAATGCTCGTAGTCGCCGACACCACTAAGGAAGTCAAGCACACGGTAAAGAAGGGTGACACGCTCTGGGACCTGGCGAAGTTCTACTTGAAGGATCCGTTCCGGTGGCCGGAGATCTTCCGCCGCAACACCGATGTCGTAAAGAATCCGCATTGGATTTACCCGGGCGAAGTAATTCGCATCTGGGGCACCGAAGTACGGACCGAGGCTCTGGCGCACGCAGATAGCGCCGGCGAAGTCGTGTCGCACGTCGTGACTCGCCCCGTTCCGCAACAGCCGGCGCAGACTACCGTCTCTTCCACCGGTGCGGACCTGACGGTATTTGCGTCTCCCTTGAGCCGCGCCGCTGCGCTGATTGCCTCCGACGTAACCGGCCGCAGTCGCCCTGGAGCAGTTCGCCCGGGTGAAGTCCAGGCAGCCCCGTACGCCGATCGCGATGGAGGCCCCAAGGACGCCGGCAGACTCGTAGCCAGCGCCGACCGGCCGGGCATCAAGACCAGCATCGAACGAATAAAATACCAGCTGAACGACGCTCTCTATGTCGCTCTTCCCAAAGGATCCGTTGCGCGTCTCGGCGACACGTACATGTCGTACGTGCTCGGTCCCGATCTTGGTGATTTCGGAGAGGTTGTGATTCCGACCGGAATCCTTCGCATCGAGAGCGTTACGCCCGGCGAGCGGGCGCTCGCGCGCATCATTCGGCAGTTTGGAGAGATCGAGCTCGAACAACGGCTGACTACCGTGCCCGCTGCCACTTTCCCCACTGGATCGCTAATGGCCGTTGCAGGCGGCACGCGCGGAAAGGTGATCTACGTCCACGAAGAGCCGGTGCTCCCCTCAATCGGTCACTACGTGCTGATATCGCCGAGCAGCAAGAACGGCATCAAGATCGGCGACGAGATCACGTTCATCGACAATTCCACGGGAATGGACAACGAGACTTCGGCACCACCCGTTGTGGCGGCCGTCGGCCAAGTCGTACGCGTGACGCCGTACGCTACGAGCGTGATCATCGTCCGTCAGGTTCAGCCGACGGTCCGTGATGGGATGTGGGTTCGTCTGACGGGCACGACGCCGTAGCTGATGAGCCGGGCTAAAGTGCCCTAAAAGAACACCGGGGAATTAAATTAGGGCGATCAATGATCGCGATCGCCCACTTCATTGCCATCACGTTTTACGTCGGCGCCGCCGCTATCGCCGCGCTGCCTTTTGCACGACGCGTAAAGGCGCCGGTTAGCGGCGTCGTAATCGCCCTTCTGCTCGGCATCGGGGCGCACGCAACCGCCCTTGCGGGCCTCACCCGGCAAGCCGGTGCCGCCTCGCTCACCGGACTGGGCCCGGGCCTCTCGTTCGCCGGGCTGGTCCTCGCCCTCTCTCTGCTGATCGTCGAGAGTCTGGCGCGCGAGGTGAGTCTTACGCTCGTAGCTGCGCCGCTTGCCGCGCTAGTGACGATCGGCGGCAACCTCACCGGGATGCAGACATTCCTCGAGCCGCAGGGGACTCGCGCCGTCTGGCTGGCGATGCACATCGTGCTGAGCTTCATCGGGATCGCCGCTTACGCGACTGCGGCCGCGGCCGGAACGATGTACCTGGTAGCGAGGCGCGAGCTCAAGTCCGCCCGCTTCGGCGCGATCTTCAGGTTCTTTCCGCCGCTCGACACGCTCGATCGCGTAAACCACGTGGCGTCGATCGCCAGCTTTTTCGGGCTCACGCTGGGTCTCTCCCTGGCGATAGCCTATTCGATCCAGTACCGGGCGCTGGTGTTGCCGCAGATCATCTGGGGAACGGCCGCCTGGATTGGTGTGAGTGCTCTCGTGCTCGGGCGAGTTCTGCGCGGCTGGCAGGCCCGCCGCGCCGCTCTCATGTCGGCTGTAACCTTTGCCAGCGTTATGGCGCTTTACGTGGTATTCAGGATGGCGTCGCTCAATCGCGGGCAGTTCCTGTGAGCGACTTTCCGATCGCGCTGCACGGTGAGCGATTGACCGCGGTGGTTATCGGTGGTGGCTCCGTCGGTACGCGCAAAGCGCTGTCGCTCGTTGAAGCCGGCGCCCGGGTTCGAGTCGTGTCGCCCGACGTTACACCCGCTCTGGCCGAGGCGGAGCGCGCGCGGCGGCTGTCCGTTGTGCGCGAGTCGTATCGCGCGGGCCAGCTCGACGAAGCCACGCTCGTGATCGCCGCGACGGACTCGCGCGAAGTGAATGCGCAAATCGCTGTCGACGCCCACAAGCAGGGGAAGCTGGTCAACATCACCGACTTTCCTGACGAGGGAAACTTCCACACGATGGCGCTGCACCGCTCAGGCGATGTCACCATCGCGGTCTCCGCCGGC
>JANMWS010000093.1:0-1938 GCA_031394125.1 Gemmatimonadales bacterium | reverse complement strand
CCTCTGTCACCCGTCTCGCCCGAAGGACCCAATCCACCCGCTGGCAATTCCGACGATGCTCTTTCTTCGGAAACGAGCCTGCGGGAGGCGCTCGCCCGGGCGGAACAGATTCTTGCCGAATCCCAGGAACTGGCGCTAATTGGAAGCTGGGAGTGGGATATTGCCACCGGCCACCTCACCTGGACCGCTCAGACCTTCAGGAATTTCGGCGAGGACCCCCGCACGTTCACCCCTTCATTCGAGAACTACACCGATCGGCTTCATCCCGAAGACCGGGACACGATGCAGCAGGTGGTACAGGGTGCGCTCCTCTCCCGAAAGCCCTTCGACTACTACCACCGAGTGATCAGAGCGGATGGATCGGTGCGGACGCTGCACGCGCGCGGGCGGGCGATATACGCCCGGGATGGCAAGCCGATTCGGATGGTCGGCACCGGACAGGACGTCACCGAGCGCATCGCTCTCGAAGCGGAGCGAACGGCCCTCGCCGCTGCGGAGGAGGCAAGCCGACAGCTCAAACAGCTGGTCCAAGTGCTAGAGGCGCAAACCGAAGAGCTCAAGAAGTCGAACCGTGATCTGGCGCAATCACAGGCCGAGGCCCAGAAAGCCAACCGCGCGAAGATGGACTTCCTCGCCGTGATGAGCCACGAGCTTCGGACTCCGCTCAACGCCGTCAACGGCTATACGGATCTCATGGAGATGGGGATCGGTGGCGCCGTGAGCGACGCGCAGCGCGACTATCTCGCGCGCATAAAAAAGAGCGGAAAGTTTCTGCTCGGCCTGATCAACGATGTTCTGAACTTCGCCAGGCTCGATGCCGCCGCCGTGAGCATCAAACGCGAGCCCGTGCAGCTCGATACAATTCTCGAGGCATCGCACGTGCTAGTCGAGCCGCAGATAACGGCGCGAAACATCACGTACCGGTATGAGGCACTAGAAGGACCATGCATGGCGCTAGGGGATTCCGAGAAGATCGAGCAGGTGATTCTGAATCTGCTCACCAACGCGCTCAAGTTTACGGACCCAGGTGGCGCGATAACTCTTTCCTGCGAGTCCCGCGATGGTCGGGCGAGAATCAGTGTTGCCGACACGGGACGAGGAATACCAGCCAGTAAGCTCGAGTCCGTTTTCGATCCCTTCGTGCAGCTGGATCGGAGCGCAAACCCGGGCAGCCAGCAGGGCGTGGGTCTTGGGCTCGCGATCAGCCGAGCGCTAGCGCGGGCGATGGGTGGGGAGCTGACCGCGGAGAGCGAGGTCGGGAAAGGCTCAGTTTTTACTCTTGACCTCGAGCTCTCTCCCGCTTCCGAGCAGCCCCGGCTTACATAGACTCCGCAAAACATCTGGTTCGCCGACCGCGCGATTCTTCCCTACATTAGAGCCTCTTCCTACTCGGGCGGAACTTGAAGGCCGTCGAGAACCTTCGTGCAGCTTTGGCCGATCGGTATGCGATCGAGCGTGAGATCGGAGCCGGAGGAATGGCGACGGTCTATCTCGCCCGCGACATCAAGCACCACCGCAAAGTCGCGCTCAAGCTTCTCGACCCCGAGCTCGGCGCCGTCATCGGCGCCGACCGGTTCCTCGCGGAGATCGAGGTAACCGCGAACCTTCACCACCCGAACCTGCTGCCTCTGTTCGACAGCGGTGAGGCCGACGGTCTGCTGTATTACGTCATGCCCTACGTCGAGGGCGAGTCGCTGCGCGCCAAGCTCACGCGCGAGAAACAGCTACCGGTGGAGGAAGCGGTTCAGATCGCAGCGGCGATCGCGTCCGCGCTCGACTACGCGCATCGGCACGGCGTAATCCATCGGGATCTCAAGCCCGAGAATATTCTCCTGCACGAGGAGCAGCCGCTCGTTGCCGACTTCGGCATCGCGCTCGCGATCAGCAAGGCATCCGACCAACGCATCACACAAACCGGAATCTCACTCGGCACTCCGC
>JANMWS010000068.1:0-16284 GCA_031394125.1 Gemmatimonadales bacterium | reverse complement strand
CTCGAGCTCAAGCAGACCATCAATACGATGGTCGACAGCTTGAGCGTGTTCGCGGGCGAAGTGACCCGTGTAGCGCGCGAGGTCGGCACTGAAGGACGACTCGGCGGCCAGGCCAACGTGCCCGGAGTCGCCGGCACGTGGAAGGACCTGACCGATAACGTGAATTTCATGGCGTCGAACCTCACGGGCCAGGTGAGAAACATCGCCGACGTCACCACCGCGGTCGCGAAGGGCGACCTGTCGCGCAAGATGACGGTGGATGTAAAGGGCGAGATCCTCGAGCTGAAGAACACGATCAATACGATGGTCGATCAGCTGAGTGGGTTCTCGTCCGAGGTGACGCGAGTCGCGCGCGACGTAGGCACCGAAGGTAAGCTCGGAGGACAGGCCAACGTGCCTGGAGTCGCCGGCACCTGGAAGGACCTGACCGACAACGTGAATACGCTTGCCGGAAACCTGACGAGTCAGATCCGAAACATTGCCCTCGTCACGACTGCTGTCGCGAAGGGAGATCTCTCGCAGAAGATCACCGTCGAAGTGCGCGGCGAGATTCTCGAGCTCAAGAACACCGTCAACGCGATGGTGGACTCGCTCCGTGTGTTCGCGGACGAAGTAACGCGCGTCGCCAAGGAAGTGGGCACGGAAGGAAAACTCGGTGGCCAGGCAGAAGTGCCCGGCGCCGCCGGAACGTGGAGAGCGCTCACGGACAACGTGAACGCGATGGCGAACAGCCTGACGCTGCAGGTGCGGGCGATCGCCGATGTCGCGACTGCTGTTACGCGCGGTGATCTGAGCAGGCAGATCGCGGTGGAGGCTCAGGGTGAGCTGGACGAGCTGAAGAACAACCTGAACCAGATGATCGCGAACCTGAAGACCACGACCGAGAAGAACACAGAGCAGGATTGGCTGAAGACCAACCTCGCGAAGTTCTCGAACATGATGCAGGGACAGAAGGATCTCGAGGCGGTGTCGAAGCTCATCATGTCGGAGCTGACTCCCCTCGTCTCCGCGCACCATGGCACGTTCTACATCAGGGAGGACGAAAACAGCACGCCGGTCCTCAAGCTGATAGCGAGCTATGCCTACAAGGAGCGGAAGCACGTGGGCAACCGGTTCCACCTCGGCGAAGGACTCGTTGGCCAGGCAGCGCTCGAGAAGAAGCCGATCCTGCTAACGAATGTTCCTGACGATTACATCCGCATTACTTCGGGCCTCGGCGAAGCTCCACCGCGCAATATCCTGGTGCTGCCGGTTCTGTTCGAGGGAGAAATAAAGGCCGTCATCGAGCTCGCGTCTTTCCTGCCCTTCAGCCAGATCCACCAGCTCTTCCTCGATCAACTGGCGGAGAGCGTTGGCGTCGTGATCAACATGATCTCGGCCAACATGCGGACGGCGGAATTGTTGGAGCAGTCGCAGAGCCTAACTCTTGAACTTCAGAGTCAATCCGAAGAGTTGCGCACCCAGCAGGAAGAGCTCAAGAAATCCAACGCCGAGCTCGAAGCGCAGGCGACGACGCTGCGCACGTCCGAGGAGCTCCTCAAGGACCAACAGGAAGAGCTGCAGCAGGTCAACGAAGAGCTCGAGGAAAAAGCTTCGCTGCTAGCAGAGCAAAATCGCAAGGTAGAGTCGAAGAACGAGGAAGTGGAGTCAGCGAGGCTCGCCCTCGAGGAGAAGGCGGACCAGCTCGCGCTCAGCTCCAAGTACAAGTCGGAGTTCCTGGCCAACATGTCTCACGAGCTGCGGACTCCGCTCAACAGCCTCCTCATCCTCGCGCGCCTCCTCAGCGAGAACAAGGACGGCAACCTCACTCCGAAGCAGGTGGAATTCGCGCAAACGATTCTCACTTCGGGCAGCGATCTGCTCAATCTGATCAACGACGTGCTCGACCTGTCGAAGGTCGAGGCCGGCAAGATGGATGTGGATCCGACGGACGTCCGGTTGACAGAGGTAAAGGAGTTCGTCGAGCGCAGCTTCTCCGCACTCGCCGAGCAGAAGGGCCTCGATTTCCGCGTGGAGCTGAACGCGGATCTCCCGCAGGCGCTCACCACCGACGGCGGACGGCTGCAACAGGTGCTCAAGAACCTGTTGTCGAACGCGTTCAAGTTCACGCAGGAGGGAGCCGTTACTCTCACCGTCCGCAGGGCGGACAAGGGAAGACGCTTCCAGAATCCAACGCTCGAGGCCGCGTCAGAGGTGATTGCGTTTGCAGTGGCCGATACCGGCATCGGAATTCCAAGGGACAAGCAGCGGCTGATCTTCGAGGCGTTCCAGCAGGCAGACGGAACCACCAGCCGCAAATACGGCGGAACGGGCCTCGGCCTTTCCATCAGTCGCGAGATCGCCCGTCTCCTGGGCGGCGAGATACGCGTGGAGAGCGCGGACGGTCAGGGCAGCACGTTTACGCTCTTCCTGCCGGCGCGCTACATCGCCCGACAGGACGGGCCCGATCGCGATACGATCGACACGAGCAGCTATGTGTCGTCCGGCCGGCAGCGGCCGATGAGCGCGCAGTCGGCACCGACACAAGCCCCGCCGCGGCGGCCCGGTCCTCGCGACCAGCGGCGCAAACCGTCGGGCAATGCGCTACAGGATCGCCCGGAGCGTCGAGCGATTCCGCAAACGGTGATCGCCGACGATCGCGATCAGATCGAGGAAGGTGACCGCACCGTACTGGTGATCGAGAACGACCAGAACTTCGCGAAGGTCCTGCTCGATATGGCGCGCGACAAAGGCTACAAGGGCGTGGTGGAGCTGGATGGTGAAGCGGGGCTCAAAGCCGCTCGCGAGATCCGGCCCGATGCCATTACGCTCGACATCGAAATGCCCGGCATGGACGGGCTCGAGGTGCTCGATCGGCTTAAGCGCGATCCCGAGACCAGACACGTTCCGGTGCACATCATTTCTGGTATGGAGGAGAAGCGCGAAGGTCTGAAGGCCGGCGCGATCGCGTTCCTGACCAAACCGGTGAGCAAGGAGGCGCTCGACTCCGCGTTCGCCAGAATTTCGTCCTTCATCGACACGGTCCCCAAGAACCTGCTGGTCGTCGAGGACAATGAGGCGCAGCGGCAGAGCATCGTCGAGCTGATAGCGCACGACGACGTAGACATCACGGCCGTCGCCTCCGCGGAGGAAGCGAGAAACAAGCTGCAGGAAAAGCACTTTGACTGCATGGTCCTCGATCTCGGCTTGAAAACCGATGGGATGAGCGGGTTCGACCTCCTCGAAAAGGTGAAGTCGGATCCGGAGAACCATGACCTGCCGATCATCATCTACACGGGCAGGGATCTCAGTCCGGAGGATGAAACGAAGATCAAGAAATACGCGGAGACGATCATCGTGAAGGACGTGAAGTCTCCGGAGCGGCTGCTCGACGAGACCGCTCTGTTCCTGCACCGCGTCGAAGCGAGGCTGCCGGAGCAGAAGCGGAAGATGCTCGAGCATCTTCACGATGCAGATTCGGTCGTCGCGGGCAAGAACGTGCTCGTCGTCGACGATGACGTGCGAAACATTTTTTCGCTGACGAGCATGCTGGAAGACCACGGAATGTTTGTCCGCTTCGCCGAGAACGGCAAGCAGGCAATCGAGCAGCTCAGGAAGGATCCCAATGTGGATGTGGTGCTGATGGACGTCATGATGCCCGAAATGGACGGGTACGAGACGACCAAGGCGATCCGGGCGATGGACCAGTTCAAGGCACTCCCCATCATTGCACTCACTGCGAAGGCGATGAAGGGCGATCGTGAGAAGTGCATAGCGGCCGGAGCTTCCGACTATATCACCAAGCCTGTCGATACCGACCAGCTGCTGTCACTGTTGCGCGTGTGGCTGTACCGGTAGCGGTAGTTCCCACCCCTGACGCCGAGCCCGACCGGCAGTCTTTCAAGCCCGATCTCGAAAGGATCGAGATCGAGCTGCTGCTGGAGGGGATCTTCCGTCAGTACGGATTTGATTTCCGGGCCTACGCATATGCATCGATCCGGCGCCGGCTGTGGAAGCGGATCGAGGAAGAAGGGCTTTCGAGTGTGAGTGCCTTGCAGGAGCGGGTGCTGCACCAGCCCGAGATGATGGAGAAGCTGCTGCTGGATCTCTCCATCAACGTGACGGCGATGTTCCGCGATCCGGGGTTCTACCAGACTTTCCGCGAGCACGTGGTGCCTCTTCTAAGGACGTATCCGTTCATCCGCATCTGGCACGCGGGATGTTCGACAGGAGAAGAGGTCTACTCGATGGCGATTCTGCTCCGCGAGGAAGGCCTGTACGACCGCTCGCGGATCTATGCGACCGACATCAATGAGGTCGTGTTGCAGAGGGCCAAGGCGGGGATTTTTCCACTGGAGCGGATGCAGGAGTACACCGACAACTACATCCGCGCCGGCGGCAAGAGATCATTCTCCGAGTACTACACGGCGAAATATGGGGGAGCGCTGTTCGACCAGACGCTGACGAAAAACGTCGTCTTCTCGCAGCACAACCTGGTGACGGACCGGTCCTTCAGCGAGTTCAACGTCATCCTCTGCCGCAACGTGCTGATCTACTTCGACAAGACCTTGCAGTCCAAGGTGCACAGCCTCTTTTACGACAGTCTCGCCATGTTCGGTGTCCTGGTTCTGGGAAGCAAGGAGACGCTGCGCTTCATGGCGCACGAGGACTGCTACCAGCAGATCGCGCCGCCGGAAAAAATCTTCCGGAAGGTGAGATAAGTGGCATACTCGGTCGTCGGGATTGGAACGTCGTGGGGCGGTCTCGCCGCGATGACGAAGCTGCTCGGTGGCTTGCCAGGAGATTTCAGCCTGCCGGTCGTAGTGGTGCAGCATCGCGGCAAGGATTCCGATCGGCTCTTATCGGAACTGCTTCAGGACGCGACCGATATGAGAGTGTGCGAGGTCGAAGACAAAGAGCCGCTGGAAGCGGGCACAGTCCACATCGCTCCGGCCAACTATCACTTACTGATCGATGCCGGCTATCTGTCTCTGACAGTAGAGGAGCCGGTACGATTCAGCAGACCATCGATCGACGTGATGCTCAGCTCGGCGGCCGACACGTACGGAGCAGAAGCGATCGGAGTCGTACTCACTGGAGCGAACGAGGATGGCGCGCGGGGTCTCACCCACATCGTCAAGCGGGGCGGGCGCGCACTGGTGCAGGATCCTCGGACGGCTGAGATTCCGATCATGCCGGTTGCCGCACTGAAAGCAGTCCCGAGTGCAGAAGTACTTCCGCTCGACGCGTTGGCGCCGAGACTGATCGAGCTCAGTCGCGAGCAGGCGAGAGTCGGAGCGAGGAGAGCCGTATGAGTGGCGAGAGCGTCAGGCTCCTTCTCGTCGACGATCGGCCCGAGAATCTTCTCGCGCTCGAGGCGATCCTCGAGCCGCTCGGTCAGGTTCTGATTCGCGCCAACTCCGGCCCGGACGCGCTGAAGCAGGTTCTCGCTGACGATTTCGCGGCGATTTTGCTCGATGTCCAGATGCCTGGAATGAACGGCTTCGAGGTGGCGGAGATCATCAAGTCACGCGAGAAATCGCGAACCATCCCGATCATTTTTCTGAGCGCGATCAGCAAGGAAGACGCGTACGTGTTCAAGGGATATTCGATGGGCGCGGTGGACTACGTGTTCAAGCCCTTCAATCCCGACATCCTCAGATCGAAGGTGGCAGTGTTCGTGGACCTCTATCTCAAGCAGGGCGAGATCCAGAGGCAAGCCGACCTGCTGCGCGAGAGCCAAAAGCGGGAGCTCGAGCTGGAGCATCGGACTTCGCTCCTGGAAGCCGAGGCCCGGTCGGCGGCCAAGCTGTCGCAGATGAACGAAGAGCTGCACCGGCGTCAGATAGCGCTCGAGCAGGCGATGGGCGCGCGCAACAGGTTCTACGCGTCGATGAGCCATGAGCTGCGGACACCAATCAATGCCGTGATCGGCTACAGCACACTGATGCTGGACAACATCTACGGTCCGCTCAACGCCAAACAAAAGGAAGGATTGCAGCGCACGCTCAGGGCGGCGCGGCATCTGCTCGAGCTGGTGAACGATGTGCTCGACCTGTCGAAGATCGAGGCAGGGAAGATCGAGCTCTCCCTGCAGCCGGTGATGTTCCCCGCGCTCATCGAAGACCTTTTCGTGACTGTGCGGCCGCTCTCCGACGAGTATGGCTCTTCACTCGGCCTGGACATGGAGAGCGAGCCGTTCAATATCGTGAGCGATCCGCGGCGAGTGAGGCAGATTCTGCTCAACCTGTTGTCCAACGCGATCAAGTTCGGCGAGGGCAAGCCAATCCGCGTCGTGTGCAAACAATGCGAGGACAAGGGTGTGGAGATAGAGGTAGTCGACGAAGGAGTCGGGATCGCGAAGGAAGACATCACGCGCATCTTCGAGGAGTTCGTGCAAGTCTCGGAATCGAAGCAGCCGGGCACCGGCTTGGGCCTCCCCATATCGAGGCGTCTGGCTCAGCTGCTGGATGGGTCGTTGACAGTGTGCTCGACCCCCGGTCAAGGCAGCGCGTTCCGTCTCACCCTGCCGGCCTCTTTAGAGGACGTTATGGCGCCGCCGCGGGCGTTATCCGCCGCCACGGCGGCCTAACTTTACCGTACGTTTGGCACAGTGTCTGCCCTCTATAGTAGTGCCGTCGCCTTATGCGGGGGTCAATACTGGAGGCTTTAAAAATGTTTAAAAAGCTACTAATTCTCCCGGCCGCGGCTCTCGCATTCGCCTGCTCAAAGGCCGATAAGCAAACCGCCGCGGATAGCGCGTTGAATTCCGACCTGTCCACGGCCGCAGCGAGCAGGCCGTACACACCGCTCGATAGCATCACTGCCGCTGAGCGCGCGGGGACGACGACCGCGCCCGCAGCGCTGAGGAGCAACACAGCGGCGCCTCGGACCGTGTACCGGGCACCAGTGCGTCGCACGACCACCACTCGTCGGAGCTCGTCGGGCGGAACGTATTCTTCTGCCCCGGTCTACAGTGCTCCTGCACCAGTGATAGTCAAACACACCAAGCGTGACGCCGCAATCGGCGCCGGCGCTGGTGCTGTGATCGGCGCGGTCACCACCCACAGTGTGAAGGGCGCGATCATCGGTGGCGCAGCTGGAGCGATACTCGGCGGCGTGATCGGCAACAACGTCGACAAGACGAAGAAGTAAGAGCTGCCCGCTCGAGCTTCGGAAAGCCCCCCGCACCAGGCACGGTGCGGGGGGCTTTTCTTTTCTGCGCTGCTTGTGTTCCGCCGCGTACTGCCTTACGATCAACGGCCATGTCCGTAGAATCAGTTCAAGCGGTTCCGCTGGAAGCCGCCTCTCTTCGCGCGCTGTGTATTGCGCGCCATTGCTTTTTGAGCGAGCACATCGCGCGGTATTTCGCCCGCATGGGCATCATCACCAGCGAAGCCGTTGGACTCGAAGCGGCGGTGGAAACAGCGCGAGGAACGTCGCCCGATGTGGTCATCTGCGACTACGACCTCCTGGCGACCATCCCGCTCGAGAAATGGGAGCGCGACGAGCTGCTCTCCAATATCCCGGTGATCGCGGTAAGCCTGACGCGCCACTCTCAGGAGCTGCATCTTCTGGATGTAAACGGTATTGCGGGGTTTCTCTATCTGCCGACCTTGGAAACGGCTCCAGCGCTCAAGATCCTGCACGCGGCCGCGACCCGCTCGAAATACGTCCTCCCCCAGCCCGTGAACACAGCGCCAAGGACAGTAGAGCGCGGTTAAATTTAGAGCATGAGCTCCGACCCGATCACGGGCATCTTCAATGACGGATACATAAGCGAAGCATACGAGGCCTATCGGCGCGACCCGACGTCGGTGGACGAATCGTGGCGTCAATTCTTCCGGTTTGCCGAGAGTCTGAGCGGTACCCTGCCACTCACGGCAGAAGCGGCTCCGGCGTCCGGGCTGGTCGATCCCGATCTCCTCCGAAAGGTTGCTGCCGCAGCGAAGCTGGTTGATGCGATTCGCAACTTCGGACACCTCGCGGTCCCACTGGACCCGCTTGGTACACCGCCCGGCGGCACTCCTGAGCTCACGCCGGAATTCCACGGCCTCAATGAGCAAGATCTACAGAGGATTCCCGCCGAGGCTCTCGGTGGCGAAGCGGGAACGGCAGCAGATGTAGTCGCCCGTCTTCGGGAGCTCTATTCTTCGCGGATCGGATTCGAGATTGCGCACCTCGGCAAAGTCGACGAGCGCGAGTGGCTGCGGGAGGAGATCGAGAGCGGGCGCCTCAACGCGCCGCTCAGCGCAGAAGACAAGCGCGCGGTTCTCCAGCGCCTCACCGAAGTCGATGGTCTCGAGCGCTTTCTCGGCCGCGCGTATCAGGGGTACAAGCGCTTTTCCATCGAAGGCGGAGACATCCTCGTTCCGATGCTCGACGTCGCGATCGAAGCGGCAGCGACGCACGGGACGCGTGAGATCGACCTGGCGATGGCACATCGTGGCCGCATCAACGTTCTTGCCCACACGCTTGGCAAGCCGTACGCGACGATCTTTGAGGAATTCGAAGGCAAGCACGCTGCGACCAACGCTGTGAGTGAAACCGGGGACGTGAAGTACCACCTGGGAGCGCGAGGGACGAGACAGACGGCGAATGGCGCTGAAGTCGATATCGTGCTGATTCCGAATCCGAGTCATCTCGAAGTGGTGAACCCCGTGCTCGAAGGAGTTGCGCGCGCGCGGCAGGTTCTGGCGGGCGGCGGAACGAGAGACGAATCCGCGGTTCTTCCGATCTGCGTGCATGGCGATGCGGCGTTCCCCGGCGAAGGAGTGGTGGCTGAGACCTTCAACCTTTCAGGCCTCGAAGGTTTCCGCACGGGCGGAACGCTTCACGTCATCGTCAACAATCAGGTTGGATTCACGACCGATCCGATCGACGGCCGCTCGACGCACTACGCCAGTGATCTCGCCAAGGGATTCGAGGTCCCGATCATTCACGTCAACGCCGACGACGCCGAGTCGTGCGTGCACGTGACGAGACTCGGCATCGAGTATCGCGCGAAATTCGGGAAGGACTTTCTGATCGATGTCGTCGGCTACCGGCGTCACGGACACAATGAAACCGACGAACCGTCGTTCACGCAGCCGGAGCTGTACAAGAGAATTCGCTCGCATCCTTCGCCCCGCGAGGTCTGGGGTACTCGCCTCGTCGCCGAAGGTCTGGTTACCGACGCTGAAGTGAAGAAGCTCGATGCCGATGCGGCGGCGAACTTCGACCGCATCCAGACGGCGATGAAGAGTGGGGAGATTCATCCACCTGAGCACCGGGCGCCGAAAGAAGGTGAGGCGAATCTGTCGGCGGCAAGCGCGGATACAGGAGTCGATGCTGATCGCCTGCGCGCCCTCAACGAGCGTTTGCTCAAGTGGCCCTCGACTCTGAAGCCGAATCCGCGGCTGGCGAAGACTCTGGCGCGACGCGCGGACGCGATGGGCGACGCCGGCGGAATCGATTGGGGACACGCGGAGTCGCTCGCATTCGCAACGCTTCTCACCGATGGAAGGTCGATCCGCCTCACCGGGCAGGACGCCGAGCGCGCGACGTTCTCGCATCGGCAGGCGGTGCTGCACGATGCCGAGTCGGGCGAGATCTACGTTCCTCTCGCCCACGTCGCGGACGGAGCGAATCACGGCCGGTTCGAGATCTACAACAGCCCTCTCTCGGAAATGGCGGTGCTTGGATTCGAATATGGGTACAGCACGGCCGCCGAGGACACGTTGGTGTTGTGGGAGGCGCAGTACGGGGACTTCGTGAACGTGGCGCAGCCGATCATCGACCAGTTCATCGCCGCCGATCGTGCCAAATGGGGACAGGATTCATCGGTGGTGCTCCTGCTTCCGCATGGATACGAGGGGCAGGGGCCCGAGCATTCGAGCGCGCGGCTGGAGAGATTTCTCCAGCTCTGCGCCGAGGGGAATCAGCGCGTCGCCTATCCTTCGACGCCGGCCCAGTACTTTCACATTCTGAGACGCCAGGCGGCGCTTTCCGAGCGCCGTCCGCTGATCCTGATGCAGCCCAAGAGTCTGCTGCGGATGCCGGAGGCTGCGTCGAAGCTCGCCGATCTGACGAGCGGACAGTTCCGGCCGGTGATCGACGATCCGGTCGCATCGCAGGCGCGCGAAGCGATAACGCGACTCGTGTTCTGCACAGGGAAGATCTACTACGAACTAGCGGTCAAGCGGGGTCCGCACGTGGCGATCGTGAGAATCGAGGAGCTGTATCCCTGGCCGGGGAGTCACGTGGCGCAAATCGTCGATCTGTATCCGGCGATCGAGGAAGTCATCTGGGCGCAGGAAGAGCCGAAAAATCAAGGCGCGTGGACGTACGTCTCGCCGCGGCTCCGGATGTCGACGGGCAATGCGCTGCCGACCCGATACATTGGGCGGCCCGATCGCGCGAGCCCGGCAGAGGGATACGCCGAGTCGCACAAGAAGGAGCAGGAGCGCATCGTTACCGAGGTGAATGCGCCGGTGCAGCAGGCATCGGGCGCAAAACGTCGCGGCATGGCGCTGAAATCCTGAGCATCGATTTTCCGACAACAATGAATAGAGCGCGGCTTCGGAGCTCCACGGCGCGCGCCCGTATCGCGGTCGTTGGCCTTGCTGTGCTGGGTGCGGTCGCGCTGATACCGCGCTCGGGAAGCGCGCAGGGAATTCTTCCATCGGCCGCGAGCATTCGGGTGCAGAATGCGCCCGAGCGGATGCGCGTGCTGTGGATCGCAGCCCACCCGGATGATGAAGACACCCAGCTGATCGCGTGGCTTGCGCGCGGACGCCGAGTCGAGACCGCGTATCTATCGCTCACCCGCGGCGACGGCGGACAGAATCTGATCGGCAACGAGCTCGGCGAAGCGCTGGGCGTAATTCGCACCGAAGAGCTGCTGGCGGCGAGGCGGATCGATGGAGCGCACCAGTACTTTGCGCGCGGTTACGATTTTGGTTTTTCCAAGACGGCCGATGAGACGCGTAAGCACTGGCCGCAGGATTCTCTTCTCAACGATGTGATGACCGTGATGCGCGCGTTCAGGCCGCACATCGTGATCACGACTTTCTCCGGCACTCCGCGCGACGGACACGGGCACCATCAGATCTCGGCGATAGTGGCGCGTGACGCGTACAATCTGGCCGCGGACACGCTGCGTTTTCCGGTGAAAGGGTTCGGGAAGCCGTGGACTCCGCTCAAATTTTATCGTCTGGCGCTTTTTTCTCCCCAGGACCGCACGCTTGCAGTCAATGTCGGGGAGTACGATCCGTATCTCGGGCTCTCCTATCAGGAGATTGCGGCGGACAGCCGGTCACAGCACAAGTCGCAGGGACAAGGGACGCTGCGTCGGAAGGGAGTGGTGTGGGATTACTTGACTCGTGTGGATTCGCGGGTTCCCGCACCGCCGGCCAATGAGGAGAAGTCGATCTTCGCGGGGTTGGATACAACGAAGCTCGTGGTTCTGGATGGACGTGTCACACCGCCGGACCCCACACCCCCAATTGCGCTCGAAGCCGTTGCTGCAAGACCTGTGGTCGCGCTCGGGGATTCAGTAAGGGTGAGCATGTCGTTATTCAATCGCGGCAGGAGTCCCGTCACCCTCGCGCGCCGCGATCTTACGGGAATTCCTCGCGCGATTATCCTCGAGCCAGATTCAGAGCATCGCTGGACAGAATGGTTCAAGGGTAAGGAGCTCACCCAACCATGGTGGCTCGCTGAACCGCGCCACGGCGACCTCTTTCGCCCCCGAATCACAGGGATCTCGGAAGACGAGCGGGAGAAGCAGGACTGGGCGCATGTGAAGGTTACTTCGCGAGAGAACGGGCCCATGGACATCGCGTCGCCGATTGTTTTTCACTTTGTGGATCGAGTGCGCGGCGATGTGCAACGACCGCTGATCGTCGCCCCGGGGATCTCTGTTACGCTCGATCAGTCCGTGACCATAGCGCGAGCAAACGGGCCTTTCAATCAGGTGCTCAAGACAACTTTGCGCTCGGCCCTCAGCGATACGACGGCCGTCACCGTTATCGTCGTGCTGCCCAGCGGTTTGTCGGCAGATTCACTGACACGAACGGTCGTAATGGCGCCAGGAGCAACACGGACCCTAGCGTTCAAGGTCAGAGGAAGTCTTCCCCGTGGGAGTCACGAGATTGCGGTGACGGCGATGGCGAAAGGCAAGTCCTATCGGACGGGTTACGCCCCGATCGAGTATCCCCATATCAATCCGCAGCGGATCTATCGGCCTTCGACGATCAGCGTCAACGCGGTCGACGTCGTTCTTCCGGCGCGACTCAACGTCGCCTATGTGCCCGGAGTCGGCGACAACGTCGCGCCGGTACTCAAGCAGCTAGGTGTCCCGCTCACGATCGTGGATGCGGATGATCTTCCGCAAATCGACCTCAGTCGCTTCACGACAATAGTCGTTGGGCCACGCGCGTATCAATCGAGCCCCAGTCTCGAGGCAAACAACGAGTACCTGCTCGATTACGTGCAGAATGGTGGCCGCCTCGTAGTGCAGTACGGACAGGGTGAGATGCAGCGGCCGGGGATCATGCCGTTTCCGATTACGCTGCAACAGCGCGCTGAGAGAGTGACCGACGAGAATGCGCCGGTGACTTTCACTGATCCGCAGTCGCCGCTTCTCAACGCGCCGAACAAGATCACCCAGGACGATTTCAGAAGTTGGGTGCAGGAAAGAGCGACATACATGCCGTCGACCTTCGATTCCCACTATCGCAGCATGCTCACGATGAACGATCCAGGCGAGCAGCCGAATCGCGCTGCGATTCTCGCGGCGCCGTACGGGCGCGGGACCTATATCTACGTTCCGCTCGCGCTTTTCCGGCAGCTACCCGCAGGCGTTCCCGGAGGCGCGCGTATCTTTGCCAACCTCCTCGGCGGCAACAGTATTCGATGAAGCTACGCCGGCGGGAACCTTCTTTGTGGCGAGTATGGTTCTGAGGCTTGGCCGCGGGGCAGCTCTGTTTGTGGCGCTTGTAGTTGCCGCAGCATGCAGCTCGGATAATCGGAAAGTTCTGATCGTTTACTCGCCGCACGGGAAAGAGCTGCTCGAGTATCTCGAGAAGGGATTCGAGAAGGCGCACCCGGATATCGATGTGCAGTGGGTAGACATGGGATCGCAGGAAGTCCTCGAGCGAGTGCGCGCCGAAAAGCCGAATCCGCAGGCAGATGTGTGGTTCGGTGCGCCGGCCGAGGCCTTTGATAGGGCAACGAGGGAAAGCCTGCTGCAGCCGTACAAGCCGACGTGGGCGGGAGCGATCGATCCGGAGGGTCGCGAAGCGCACGACAACTGGTACGGGACGTATCTCACTCCAGAGGTGATCGGATACAATCGGGATGCGGTGAAGGAGGCCGACGCCCCGAAGGATTGGGACGATCTCGTCGATCCGAAGTGGAAGGGGAAGATTGTCATTCGCGATCCGATCGCGTCGGGAACGATGCGGGCGATCTTCGGCGCGATCATGGCGAGATCGATTGCACAAACGGGCAAGCCCGATGCAGGCTATGAGTGGCTCAGAAAGCTTGATGCGAATACGAGAGAGTACACCCTGAATCCCACGATCCTCTACCAGAAGCTCGGGCGGCAGGAAGGTGTCGTGACCATGTGGGACATGCCCGATTTCGCGACGCTGGAGCAGAGAACACGCATTCCGATCAAGTACGTCATTCCAGCGAGCGGAACTCCGCTACTGGTGGATGGAATCGCGGTCGTGCGCGGAAGCAAGCATCCAAAGGAAGCGGAGATGTACTATGAATACGTGACGACTCCCGAAGCGATGATCGCCGCCGCAGATTCGTTTCTCCGCATTCCTGCCCGCAAGGACATTCCAGTGTCGAAGCTTCCTGCATGGATCCGCGATGCGATGGCTCAGATCAAGCCGATGCCAGTCGATCGCGAAGTGATGGCCGCGCACCTCGACGAGTGGATGAAGTACTGGGACGCGAACATCAGGAATCGCGGACACGAGCAGTGACAGCCGCGCCGCGGGCGCGAGGCGTGGAAGCTGGTGCTGGAGTACTGGCGCTCAGTGGTGTCACGCGCCGGTTCGGTGAATTCACCGCCGTCGACAATGTTTCGGTAAACGTAGGCCCCGGAGAACTGCTCGCGCTCGTAGGCGCATCTGGCTCCGGCAAGACTACGACGCTGCGTATCGCCGCTGGATACGAGCAGCCAGATGCAGGAACCGTGACGCTTGGCGGCGCGGACATCACCCGCGTTCCGCCCGAGCACCGTGGGTTTGGAATGGTCTTCCAGCACTACGCGCTCTTTCCCCACATGCCCGTTGAGGAGAACGTGGCGTTCGGCCTCGAGGCGCGGCGCGTGGGCAAGGCCGAGCGCTTGAAGAAAGCGCGCGCGGCGCTGGAGGCCGTCGGATTGGCTGGCGCCGGAGATCGCGCGATTCAATCGCTTTCGGGTGGCGAGCAGCAGCGCGTTGCGCTCGCCCGTGCTCTGGTGATCGAGCCCCGCGCACTGCTGCTCGATGAGCCGTTGTCGAATCTCGATCCGACTCTGCGGCAAGCGATGCGTGACGATCTGCGGGCGATGCTCCGGCGCGTAGGAGTCCCGGCCCTGTTCGTCACCCACGATCAGGAGGACGCGTTCGCGATCGCTGATCGGATTGCGCTGCTGAAGCACGGGAAGCTGCTCCAGGTGGGCACTCCGGAGGAATTGTACGAAGCGCCCGAGTCTAGAGAAGTCGCAGCCTTCATCGGGCGCGGGACGATGGTACCGGCAATCGATCGCGGCAACACAGCCTCAGTGATAATTGGCGGACAAACGCGCGAGCTGAACGTGAATCGGCCAAAGGGGATGTCGCTGCCTTATGGCAAGGCGTTCGTGGTACTGCGGCCCGAGGCGCTGGAGCTCGTCGGTCAGGGCGGAAATGCAGCATGGTCGGGGCGCGTCGTGAATCGCCGGTTCGCGGGCGGTGTCATCGTTTATCGTGTCGAGCTGGCTGGCGGGGTCACTGTGGATGTCGAGTCCGCGTCAGGAAATGCGCACGAAGACGACAACGTCGCTGTGGCGCCGACGAAAGGACCGTTTCCAATCGTGCCGGGATGAGGCTTCGCCGCAGCGACAGTTGGCTGCGGATTGCAGGCTCGCCGCAGCAACACAGCTTGTTGATCGCGTTCCCCGTGATTCTGCTGCTGTTGTGGACCGTGGTCTATCCGAATGCAGCGGTGATTGCCGGCAGCTTCGAGAATGGACTGGGGCATTGGCGCGAATTCGCGGCGAGTCCGGCCGACCGCGAAGCGCTGTGGACGAGCATCGTGATCTCGGTCGCATCGGTCTTCGCCTCGCTCGCCATCGGCGTTCCACTCGCCTTTCTGCTCGGCAGATTCGACTTTCCCGGCCGCCGGCTGTTGCGCGCGGTTGCAACGCTCCCCGCCGCGCTTCCGCCACTCGTCGGAGTGATCGCGTTCCTCTTTCTCTATGGAGAGAGCGGGCTGGTCACGCGCATCGTACAGCGAATCCTCGGAATGCAGGAAGCGCCGTGGAGGCTCAAGGGAGTCGGCGCGATCGTTTTCGTCCACGCGTACACGATGTACGTCTACGTTTTTCTGTTTGTGTCGGCTGGACTCGAGCGGTTCGATGCGACACTCGACGAAGCGGCGTCCGGACTCGGCGCGAGTACCTGGCAGAGACTGAGACGCGTGACACTTCCGCTTCTCATGCCGGCGGTTGCCGGCTCCGCCCTTCTCGTCTTCATGAACGCGCTCGGCTCCTTCTCGGCGCCTTACGTGTTCGGAGGGGGACTACGGGTTCTGTCGACGCAGATTCTGGCGTCGAAGACGAACGGCGCTTTAGGTCTCGCTTACGTGGAGACGACGGTGCTCGCACTGAGCGCTGTCGCCGGCCTGGTGCTCTTTCGCTGGCTGGATCGGAAGCGGAAGTACACGTTGGCCGGCAAGGGAAGTCGCAAGCGCCGCGATATTCGGTCGCGGCGAGTGCAGATTCTCACCAGCTTCGCCGCCGCGATTATCGTGATCGCGCTGGTTCTCCCACATCTGATGGTCGTGCTCGTCTCGTTCGCTCGAGACGGCGCCTGGACAACTCAGGTCCTGCCACCCGAGTATACGTTCGAGAATTATCGGCGTCTTTTCTCTGAGAGCGAGTTGTGGCGTCCGATAACGAACAGCGTCTCGATGGCCCTTGTCGCGACCGCGGCCAATCTCGTCGTCTGCTTTCTCGCCGCGTATCTGATCGTGTTCCGGAGATTCGCCGGGCGAGGATTGCTCGAGCTGCTCGTCGCTCTTCCCTGGGCGATTCCCGCGACGGCGATTGCGCTTGGTTTGGCA
>JANMWS010000039.1:0-1599 GCA_031394125.1 Gemmatimonadales bacterium | reverse complement strand
GCGGGAATCGCTTCCTCGACGGTACCGGACTTGAGCGCGAGCGAGACAGCCTGGCCCTCGAGCAAGTCCATGAGCTCGGCATCGCGGACTTCATTGACGCGGATCTTCTCCTCGCCCTCGAGTCTGCGAATGTCTCCGATTCTCTCGCCGCGATCCTTCTCGACGACCTGGTCCTCGATGCGCGAGAATATCTTCACATCGATTACCACGCCTTCCATCCCCGGTGGAACCTTGAGCGACGAATCCTTCACGTCCTTCGCCTTCTCACCGAAGATGGCCGTCAGGAGCTTCTCTTCAGGAGAGAGCTCCGTCTCGCCCTTCGGCGTGATCTTGCCGACGAGGATATCGCCCGGCTTCACGTGCGCACCGATGCGGACAATGCCGCGCTCGTCGAGATCGCTCAGCGCTTCTTCGGCGACGTTCGGAATCTCGCGCGTGATTTCTTCCTGCCCGCGCTTGGTGTCGCGGACGTGCAGCTCGAGCTCCTGGATGTGGATCGACGAATAGATGTCGTCCTTCACCAGCCGCTCGGACAACACGATCGCGTCCTCGAAGTTGTGTCCGTACCACGGCATGAACGCCACGGTGACGTTGGCTCCGAGTGCGAGCTGTCCCATTTCCGTCGAAGCGCCGTCAGCCAGAACTTCACCGGCCTTCACCTTCTGCCCGGCCAATACGATCGGACGCTGGTTGAGCGCGGTGTCCTGGTTGGTGCGCCAGTACTTCTTGAGGCGATAGCGGTCGTGCTGAGTGAGCCGTGCGAGCGGCCTGTCCGAATCCTTCCTGCCGCGCTCCGAGGCGCCGGTGTCGACGATGATCTCGTCGGCCGTGACGCTCGTGATGGTTCCGGCCCGGCGCGCAATTACCACTGCGCCCGAGTCGCGCGCGACCTTTTCCTCGAGTCCGGTTCCGACGAGCGGAGTCTGCGGATTCAGAAGAGGAACGGCCTGCCGTTGCATGTTCGAGCCCATCAACGCGCGGTTGGCGTCGTCGTGCTCGAGGAATGGAATCAGCGCGGCGGCGATGGATACGAGCTGCTCGGGAGCGACATCCATGTAGTCGATGCGCTCGGGATTGGTGAGCGGAACGTCACCACGCTGGCGGCAGAGCACCAGCTCGTCGACGAAAGTACCGTCTTCATTCAGCTGGGCGTTGGCCTGGGCGATGATGACATCTTCTTCACGGTTGGCATCCAGCCATTCGATATCGGCGGTCACCTTGCCGTTCTTGACAACGCGATACGGCGTCTCCACGAAGCCCAGATCGTTTACCTGCGCGTAGCAGGCGAGCGACGTGATGAGTCCGATGTTCGGACCTTCAGGCGTCTCGATCGGGCACATGCGGCCGTACTGCGAGTAGTGAACGTCGCGCACCTCGAATCCGGCGCGCTCACGAGTGAGTCCGCCAGGTCCGAGCGCCGAGAGGCGACGCTTGTGCGTCAGCTCGGCGAGCGGGTTAGTCTGATCCATGAACTGCGACAGCTGCGACGATCCGAAGAACGCCTGGATCACGGCCGAGACCGTGCGCGCGTTGACGAGGTCGTCGAGCGAGATCTTTTCCGGATCGGTGTTGATCGACATGCGCTCCTTGACCAGGCGC
>JANMWS010000189.1:0-4005 GCA_031394125.1 Gemmatimonadales bacterium | reverse complement strand
CAGGAATCCCCGCTTTTCTCGCACTTGTGCGGTCACTGTACCTGACTCGAATCCCATCACCATGACGGTGGGTTTGCCACCGTCCATGGCGTGGGCCGCAGTTGCGGAGGCTTCAGCGAGAGGTGCCGCTTGCAAGGCGGTCGTAGCCAAAGCCTCGTCGAACGGAATCGGCGAATTCTGGCCGCGCGCGGATGAGGCAACGATCGCGCTCATCATCAGTGCACAGCGGAAAGGACCAAACGGGAAGGCTCGCATCATTTTCCAGCTCCGGTTAATTGTGACATCCGGAGATTATGTGCCTTAAGGAGGACTCAAAATACGTAAGGTTACGTAGGACTCGGCCTTCGACTACTTCGCGGAGGTGCCCCGCATTTCAGCCGTAGTCGCCACGCCTTCGTGACTGTCCGAGAGTCTGTAGTCGCGGCCCCTGATCGCTACGAGAAGAGTCGGCACAACGTAAAGGGTGATCGGCGTGGAGAGCGCGAGACCCCCTATGACGGCGAGAGCGAGCGGCCGCTGCATTTCGCTGCCCGCGCCAAGGCCAAGCGATAGCGGCAGCAGTCCGAAAAGGGTGCACAGCGTCGTCATCAGAATCGGGCGCACTCTCACGCCTGCAGCTTCGATGATGCCCTGCTCGAGAGTCACATCCTCAGTTTGCATGCGATGCCGCGTGAAGTCGAGCAGAATGATTCCATTCTTCACGATAAGGCCCACGAGAAGAATCAGCCCCATGAAGGATGACACGTTGAGAGGCGTACCGGTGATCAGCAGCAGTAGCATCGCCCCCACGAACGACAGTGGTGCTGCCAGCAACACCACGAACGGCTCGATGAACGACTGGAATTGCAGTACCATGATCGTGACAACGCAAGCGATGGCCAGACCGAGCACGAGAAGGAATCCGCGAAAAGCCTCCTGCTGGCTCGCGTATTGTCCGCCGAGCTCGATTCGCACTCCGGGCGGCGGCTTCTGAGCGCTCAGCACCTGTTTCACATCGTTGATGACGCTGCCCAGCGACCTTCCGCTCACATCAGCGGTCATGGCTATCATCTGCTGCTGATCCTCCCGCAGCAGCTGAGCACGCGTCTCGCCCGGAGTGAACGTGGCGAGAGTTCCAAGCGGAACCGGCGCGCCAGTCTGTGGCGACAGTATCGGGATAGCGCGCAGCTGGTTGGGATTGTAGCGCACGCTATCGGGCGCCCGAACGCGGACACCAATCGAGCGGTCCGACAGCCGTATTTCACCGGCGGGCGCGCCGAGCAAAGCACCTGTCGCCGCAGTAGAAACCTGCTGCGGAGTGAGACCGACCCGGTTCGCCTCCGCGTCGCTCACCCGCATCGCCAGCTCGGCGCTCGGCTCACTGACACCGTTGAACAGATCCTCCAACCCCTGCACCGAGGAGAGCTTCGGCTCCAGCGAAGTTGCGTACTTCTCGAGTTGGTCCAGATCGGGGCCGAACAGCTTGATCTCGACGGGGCGGGCAGAGCCGGCAAGGTCGTTGATGACGTCGGAGAGAATTTGCACGAAGTCGATATGCAGGCGGGGGACGGCATTCTCGACTTTGACGCGCACCTCGTCGATCACTTCGAAAATGTCCCGCGACCGGTCACCCTGCGACCTGAGCCGCGCAACGATGTCTCCTCTGTTTTGCTCGGTGGCAAACAGGCCCAGCTCCGCGCCGGTGCGGCGCGACGTCGCCACGATTTCGGGCGTACCCGCCAGAATCTTCTCGACGATGTGAACCTCGCGATCGGTCTCCGCGAGAGCAGTCCCACCGGGAGTGAAGTAGTCGAGAACGAAAGCGCCTTCATCCATTTCCGGGAGAAAACCGGTGCCCACGAAGTGCTGGGCAAGGACTCCGGCGAAGATGAGAAGCCCGCCAGCTGCCAGCATCCGGCGGGGATGGTGGAGCACGCGCTCCAGTGAGCGTTGGTAGCGCAGCGAGAGCGCGTCCAGCGACTGGCTGACCCGCTGGAGCACGCCACCTCGCTTCCGGGCACCTGGCGCGGACACAGGTTGCTCCAGCTCCGCGTCCTCTTCCGTCAGGAACTGGTCCGCCATCAGCGGTATGATGGAAAGCGCGAGCAACAGCGACACCATCACCGCGATCGTAAGGGTGATGGAAAGCGCGGCGAAAAACTGCCCGACTACACCCGTCAGCAATCGAAGCGGAAGAAATACGACGACCGTCGTGAGCGTCGATGTCGTCACCGGCCAGATCAGCTCGTGCACAGCCTGCCTGATCGCCTCGTGACGATTCGGATTGATTCGCAGATGTCTGACGATGTTCTCCGTGATGACCACGGAGTCGTCGATCACGAGCCCGATCGCGATCGCCATCGCCCCCAGCGTCATCAGGTTGAACGTCTGTCCGACCATGTACATCGCGAAGACGCTGATCGCGAGCGTGAGAGGGATCGACGAGGCGCTGATCGCAGTGATTCGCGCATGGTGTAGAAAGAGCAGCAGAATGATCACCGCCAGGATGGCGCCGATGATCATCGCGTCCCGGACGGAGGCCATGGCGTCCCGAACCAATGCGCCTTGGTCGTACACGGGTTTCAGCACCGCGCCGGGCGGCAATGATGGTCTCACGCTTGCCGCGAGATTGGCGATGCTGTCTACGATTGCGAGCGTGTTCCCGCCTGGCTGCCGGGTGATGTTGAGCAGCGCAGCGGGCTTGCCGTCCCCGGAGATGATCATCGTGTGGTCCACGCTGCCGAGCGTCACCGTCGCGACGTCGCGCACCCGGAGGCCCTTTCCAATCACCACGGCGCCAATGTCCTCTGGCGTGTGCGCTTCCATCGCACTCACGATGAGATACTGCCTGTAGTCCTGCGCTACCCGTCCGACTGCCGCCACGTTCGTCGACTGCCGTATAGCATTCGCGAGATCGTCGTAAGTAAGCCGCTGGGAGGCAAGCCGCGCTGGATCGGCGACGACCTCCACTTCGCGGATGTCGCTCCCCTGCACGTCCACCCGCCCCACACCGGGGACGCGAGAGATCAGCGGCTTCAGCTGATAACGTGCGATGTCATAGAGAGTGCCGGGGTCGCCGCCCTCGAGATTGTAGGACACGATCGGGAACAACGATGGAGTCATTCGCTCAACCTCGATGTTGAGGTCGGCGGGCAATTGACCGCGCACCTGATTTACGCGCGCCTGCACTTGCTGCAGGGCATAAATCATGTCCGCGTTGTCGGCGAAAGTGATCGCTATCTCGGCGCCACCGCGGATGGACCGCGACCGAACACGCGTCACGCCCGGAACTATGCTGATCGCCTCTTCGATCGGCCGCGTAACACTGAAAACCATTTGACGGGCATCGAGTGCCGACCCTTCGGCCACGACAAGAATGCGCGGGAACGCAAGCTCGGGGTATATCGCCGCCGGCAATCGAACCGCGGCGTAGATCCCGGCCACGCTCAGCAGGCCCACTACGAGGTAAATGAAGCGTCGCTGCGCGGCGAGCAGATCGAAGAGCGAGCGCACTATTTCGTCGAGTTTACCTTGACACTGTCTTCGACTCCGTAAGCTCCTTCTGTCACGACGCGCTCGCCGCCCGAAAGCCCACTCGTGATGTCGGCAACGGTATCCGTGCGGTGGCCCACGGTCACCTTACGCGACAGGGCGATGTTGGCCGCGTTGACGACGAAAACCTTGAAGCCGTCGCCCTCGGGGACGAGCGCCGCGACCGGGACCGTAACCGCTCGTGGTTTTGTCCCCAGAGTGATCTGCCCGAAGATCGTTTCGCCGATCCGCAGCGCACGCGCGCCAGCAGGAGCCTGCGCCCGAACTTCCACGCTCCTGGTGGCGGAGTCGACAGTGCCGCCGACAGAGACGAGTCGCCCCACTCCGAGCGGTTCTCCGCCAGCGTTCGCGCCCGCGCTTAGCATCACCGCCGCTCCGGGGGCCATGTGTGCCGCGTCAGCAGGAGCGACGTTGAAAACGATGTCCAGTGCGTTGAGGTCGGCGATCTCGACGAGCGGCTGATTGACGTCGGCG
>JANMWS010000147.1:0-3150 GCA_031394125.1 Gemmatimonadales bacterium | reverse complement strand
GCTATTCGGGGGACGAAGCCGCCTGTCGGACTTCTTCAATAAGAAAAGGGAGCTGTCCATCGGACAAATCACGCGGCTCAAGCGAGATCTCGGGATTCCCGCCGATCTGCTCGTCGGCTAAAGTCTTGCCCTAGTCCAGATCTGGACATATATTAGATATATGTCCAGAACAGGACTAAGCTGATGCCAGCAAGTACCCAGGTGAAGCCGCCCCGCGCGGCCCACATTCGCGGCGACGCCCAGGCGGGTGCCGGCCTCCGCACCTTCGCGCGCATAGTCGATAAATGGAGCGTCCCCGCTTCGGACGCGATGGCCCTCCTCGGCGTCGACTCCCGGTCGACCTACTACGACCTCCTCAAGCGCGCCAGAGAGAGCAAGGAAGTGAAGGGCCTGAGCAAGGACCAGCTCGATCGCCTCTCGTACCTGCTCGGGATCTACGCAGCCATCAGGGTGCTCTTTCCCCACAGCGAGGAGAGCAGAAATCAGTGGGTCTCCCGCCCGAACACCGCGCACCTTTTCGGCGGGCGATCACCAATCGAGACCATGCGATCCGGGATGATCGGGCTCTATCAGACATTCGCGCACGTCTCCGCCGCGCGAGCCTGGTAATTTCCGCTGGCCTCGTCTGACAAGATCGGCCGCCTCTCGCCGAAGCGCCTCGCGTGGAAGCAATCCGTAAAGCTCGTCGCGACCATCTTTCCACCTATAGACCTCTTTGAGGAGGTCGCGGACGCTGACGATCTCGACGCCCTCCTCGCGCTCCGCGCACGCACCGATCCTCTGGTCAACGCGCGGATTGAGCCGGCGCTCGCTATTCCTCCGAAGGACTGCGTGTACGGACCAGGCGCGGGTTATGTGATGGCGCCATTCGTCTACCCGTCTCCCAGTGGAACGCGCTTCGGTCCGCCGGCCCTCACCGCGGATTCATTCGGCGTCTACTACGCAGCGCGGGACGAGGCGACCGCGATCGCTGAAGTGAAGCACCACCGTGTCGCTTTCCTCGACGCGATGCGCGCGCCGGCGCAGGATCTGGATTTCGAAGTTCTCAAGACGGCGGTGAAGGGAACGCACTTCTACGATCTGCGCGAACGCCAGCGCGATTTTCATGACGTCTATTCTCCGAGCGACTATTCGGCGTCCCAGCGGCTCGGCGTAGAGCTTCGCCGCAAGGACGGAGACGGAATCGCGTACGACAGCGTTCGCCGCGAAGGGGGAGAGTGCGTGGCAGTCTTTCGCCCGCGCTGCGTCGGACCGGCGCGGCCGGCAAAGCAGCTGATCTTCAGATGGGACGGCTCGGCCATCACCGCAGTCCTCGAGGCCCATCGTCTCGCCTGACGGAGCGGGCCCTTTAGAAAACAATCAAAAAACAACAGCGTGTTAACGCTGTTGCAGTGCTCTTTATGTAGTGCTCTTTTTTTTGTTTGCACGTGTGTACAAAGGATGGTGGCGCAACCTGGACGGTTGGTACGTTCCTCCCATGTCAGCAGCCCGCCAGACGATGGGGAAGCGGGGAGAGCGCGTCGCCGAGAAGTGGCTCGCCGTTCACGGCTGGGAGATCGCTGAGCGCCGATTCAGGAACGGCCACCGCGACATTGATCTGGTCGCCACGAAACTCGATGGCGACGCCCGTACAGTCGCGTTTGTGGAGGTGAAGACGCGGGGCGACTGGTCGTTCGGTGGGCCCACTGCGGCGGTGAGCTGGCGGAAACAGCGCGAGCTCGTCCGTTCGGCTAAAGTCTGGATGTCGCGCTTTCAGCGTCCCGGTGACACCTTTCGTTTCGACGTCATCGGCGTAATCCTCGGTCCTCAAAACGTCCGCGTGCAGCACGTCGAAAATGCCTTTCTGGTTCCAACGAAAGTTTGATGAGGCTAGGCGAAGGATTGAACAACTCGAGAATAATCGCGCGGAAAGAGTTGCGTTAATGGGCGCAGCTTCGTAGTTTGTTCGGGTGCCGGATTTCGGCAACTTTACCTGCCTTTCCAGGCCATAAACGTCTAACCACAGGGTGAATGAGATGGGTGCTTCAACGGTTCAGGACGATAAGAAGAAGGCGCTGGGCCTGGCGATCGCCCAGATCGAAAAGAGCTGCGGCAAGGGCGCCATAATGAAGATGGGCTCGACCGACGCGCGCGTTCGTATCGACGCGATCTCGACCGGCGCCATCAATCTCGACGCCGCTATCGGGATCGGCGGAATCCCGCGGGGCAGAGTCACCGAGATCTACGGCCCGGAGTCGAGCGGCAAGACCACGCTCTGTCTCCACGTCGTCGCCAATGCCCAGAAGGCCGGCGGAATCGCCGCCTACATCGACGCCGAGCACGCGCTCGATACCGAGTATGCCATCAAGCTCGGCGTTGACGTCGAGAACCTTCTCGTCTCGCAGCCGGACACCGGCGAGCAGGCGATGGAGATCTGCGAGATTCTCGTGCGCTCCGGTGCCGTCGATGTCGTTGTGATCGATTCTGTCGCCGCGCTCGTGCCGAAGGCCGAGATCGAAGGCGACATGGGTGACTCGCATATGGGTCTCCAGGCGCGTCTCATGAGTCAGGCGCTGCGGAAGCTCACCGGCGCGATCGCCCGCTCGAGAACCTCCGTCATCTTCATCAACCAGCTCCGCGAGAAGATCGGCGTCATGTTCGGCAATCCCGAAACAACCACTGGAGGAAAGGCACTGAAATTTTACGCTTCGGTGCGCCTCGACATTCGCCGCATTGCTCCGGTGAAGGAGAAGGAAGACGTCATCGGCTCGCACGTTCGCGTGAAGGTCGTGAAGAACAAGGTTGCGCCGCCGTTCAAGCAGGCCGAGTTCGACATCATGTACTCGGAAGGAATCAGCCACGCCTCTCTCGTGCTCGACATCGCCGCCGAGTCGGGCATCATCGACAAGTCGGGCGCCTGGTACAGTTACGGCGCGCAAAGAATCGGTCAGGGCCGCGAGAACGCGAAGATGTACCTCAAGGATAATCCCGCGCTCCTCCTGGAAGTCGAGGAGAAGGTGAAGACCGTCCTCGGCATCAAGCCTCCGATCGGTCCCGAGGCAGAGGTCGAGCTGGCGGATTGACACCGCCGTCGGCGTACAACTACGCGCTGAACCTGCTGTCGGCGCGCCCGTACGCAACGCGCGCGCTGCACAGAAAACTGATCCAGAA
>JANMWS010000138.1:0-1807 GCA_031394125.1 Gemmatimonadales bacterium | reverse complement strand
CTCTGGATGCCGCACATCGATGTCACCCCTGCAGACGTCAGCTTGGGGAAATACTTCTCGTCGATGGGGAGCTCTCCGGTCGCTTCGTTCCAATTGTCGACGAACGCAGCCTGAATCGACGCGACCGCGGGCCCGAGTACTCGCACGTGTGTGTCCCGCCAATGAGTGGGAGCGTCTGCGTTTCCGTTCCACTCGTCCGCGATTCCCACTCCACCGGTGAATGCGACCGTGCCGTCGATAATGAGCAGCTTCCGATGGGTGCGATGGTTGTATTTCGCCCACGAGTACCACTCGATCGGGCGAAACCACTTGACCTTGCAGCCGGCCTTCCGCATTTGGGCCATCATCTCAGGCGAAACTTTCTTGCTGCCACTCTTGTCGAAGACCATGCGGACCTCGATTCCGCGCTGCGCCGCTGCCGAGAAGGCCTCAGCGAATTGGATTGGGATTTGTCCAGAGCTATAGATGAAAGTTGAGAAGTGAACGCTGTGCTGAGCGGATGCTATCGCCTCCAGCAAGGCGGGAAATATCTCGATCCCGTTCTGAAGCACCGTGATTCTGTTTCCGCCAATTACGTCCGCGCTCGCGGAGCCGCCCAGCGCGCGCATGAACGCCTCGGCATCGCTCGCTACCCCCGGGACGGAGACAATTGCGGCCTCGCGGTCGGCCTCGGCGTTCACGCTTGCCGTGACGTATATGAAGACAACCGCGGAGATTACGATCAGGGTAACGACGACGGTGAGCATCACTTGGGAGGGTACTTTGAAGGTCTCAAGGTGTAATTATTCTGTGGGACTTCTGGCGCGCCAGGCTCTGGAATAGTCGCGGGACGCTCGGCAATTTTGCAACAATGCATCTCCTCACGGAATCCATGAAAAACCCAATGTCTTCTGGAAAAGCCCGGGCCACCCGCTCGGCGCTCCCTTCAATAACGCCTTCATTGGCGCTCGCCGCCTTGGCCATCGGGGTGATTGGCTGCGCGCCGGTTGCGACCCAGACCAACACGACGCCGGTCGTCGCCGCGGAAGCGAATCCGCTTTTCGTCGCGAGCACTCTGCCGTACCATGCGCCCCCCTTCGACCTCATCCGGAACGTGCATTACCAGCCGGCGCTCGAGGAAGGGATGCGCCAGCAGCTCGTCGAGATCGACGCGATCGCGAAGCAGACAACTCCTCCGACGTTCGACAACACTATAGTTGCGATGGAGAAGTCCGGAGCGCTGCTGACACGGGCGGCCAAGGCGTTCTTCGGCGTGATTGGCGCCAACACCAACGACACACTGCAAAAGGTGCAGGAGATCGAGGCGCCCAAGCTCGCGGCGCACAACGACGCGATCTACCTGAACGATCAGCTGTATCGCCGCGTGAAGAGCATCTACGATCATCGCGCGTCGATCAACTTGAATCCGGAGCAGACAGCCCTCATCGAGCGGTACAATCGCGACTTCGTGCGTGCCGGGGCGAACCTGTCCGAAGCGGACAAGATCAGGGTGCGCGCGCTCAATCAGGAGCTGTCCAAGCTCTCCACCGATTTCTCCACGAAGCTTCTCGCGGGCACCAAAGCTGGAGCGCTGGTGGTGGACAATGTTTCTGATCTCGACGGGCTGAGCGCGGATGAGATCGAGACCGCGGCCCAGGCTGGGAAGAGTCGTGGCCTCACCGGCAAGTGGGTGCTTCCGCTGCGTAATACGACTCAACAGCCCGCTCAGGCCGAGCTCAAAAACCGCGCGGTGCGCCAACGGCTGTTCGAGGCGTCGACGCTGCGCACGGCACACGGCGATACCAACGATACCCGGAACACGATTCGC
>JANMWS010000087.1:0-4114 GCA_031394125.1 Gemmatimonadales bacterium | reverse complement strand
TGGCTGGCTGGGCACGCGATTCTTCGGTTGGGGACAGATCCCTGCCGGGGAGTTCGATTTCCGCTCGATCGGCATTGCGACCGTGGGCGCGATCGTCCTCCTCTTGCTGGGCCGGCTCGTGAGGCGATTGTAGCACTCTAAATTCGGGCCCATCTCTGAGCCCTCAGAGAACTCAGAATTCGGCGTATCTTCGGTGCCGAGTTTAGATTTGGGATGTGAAAGAGAGCATTGTCGTCCGCGGCGCCCGACAGCACAATCTCAAGGGGTTCGACCTCGAGATACCGAGACGCACGGTCACGGTCGTCACCGGCCCGTCGGGCTCGGGAAAGTCGTCTCTCGCGTTCGACACGATTTACGCGGAGGGGCAACGCCGCTACGTCGAGTCGCTCTCGTCCTACGCTCGCCAGTTCCTCGAGCGAATGGAGAAACCCGACGTCGATTCCGTAGAAGGTCTATCCCCCGCTGTCGCGATCGAGCAGAAGAACCCGACCAAAACCTCGCGCTCCACAGTCGGCACTGCGACAGAGATCTACGACTATTTGCGGCTGCTGTGGGCGCGGGTCGGCCATACGTTTTGCCCGAATTGCGGGCGCGAGATCAAGCCCGACACGGTGCAGTCAGTCACGGACAAGGTTCTCGCCATCCCCGCGGGGACGCGGTTTTATGTCACCTTCCCCCTCAGGCTCTCCAACAAAGTCACCCACGACGTGGTCATCGAGAACCTGCGCGCGCAGGGATTTCTGCGCGTCGCGATAGATGGGATCGTGATGCATCTCGATGAGCTCGCCGACTCAAAGCGTGACATCACCCGCGCTAAAGAGCTGCTAGTCGTTGTAGACCGCCTCATCACATCGCCGGAGAGCGCCGGACGGTTGAGCGACGCGGTCGGAACCGCATTCAGGGAGGGCGAAGGCGATTGCGTGCTCCTCCTCAACGAAGCAGTTGTGTCGCCGATCGATGGTCTGACGGTCACCAAGCTTCGCTTCACCGAGCGGTTCGAGTGCCCCAACGATGGGACGATCGCCCCGACCCCGACCCCGCAGCTTTTTTCGTTCAACAATCCGCGCGGCGCCTGCAGCCAGTGCAACGGATTCGGCGCGATTCTGGAATACGATGAGACGTTGATCGTGCCATACCCCACGCGGTCCCTCCGTGATGGTGCAATCGATCCCTGGACCAAGCCGCGCTACGAGAACAAGCGGCGAGCACTTGCCGAATTCGCCAAGCGCGAAAGAATTCCGATGGACAAGCCCTGGGATCAGTTGAGCGCCGCGCACCGCCAGCTGCTTCTGAATTCGAAGACACGTCCATACAAGGGAATCTTTCCTTTCCTTCGTGACCTCGAGGACAAGCGTTATAAGCAGTACATCCGCGTTTTCCTCCGGCAGTATCAAACGGCGCAGGAATGCCCGCGATGTCACGGCACCAAGCTTCAGCCTGAGGCGCTCAACGTGCGCGTCGGTGGGGTCAACATCGCCCGGGTCGCCGACCTTCCCGTAGACGAGCTTGCCGTATGGCTGGACGATCTCCGGCTCAGCGAGTTCGAGCGCGCCATTGCTGCGATGATTCTCAAGGAAGCTCGCGATCGCGTCACATTCCTCCGCGATGTGGGACTCGGCTATCTATCCATGAATCGCGCGACCCGCACGCTCTCTGGCGGCGAGGCGCAGCGGATCGGGCTTGCCAACTCGCTCGGATCCCAGCTTGTGGACACGTTGTACGTCCTCGATGAGCCGTCGATTGGGCTGCACTCGCGCGACATGGACAGGCTGCTCAAGCTGCTGCAGCGCCTGCGCGATGCGGGCAACAGCGTTCTGGTGGTCGAGCACGATCTCGCCGCGATCGAGGCTGCTGACTACATGGTGGAGCTGGGCCCGGGAAGCGGCGAAGCGGGAGGCGAGATCGTATTCGCCGGACCGATCTCGCGCATCGCCGAGAGCCCGCTCACTGGTCAGTACGTGACCGGCGCGCGCACGATTCCGCTGCCGAGTGAGAGGCGCCGGCTCGGCCCGCGCTGGATAACGCTGACCGGCGCGCGCGAGCACAATCTTCAGGATGTAGAGGTCCGGATTCCGCTCGGCGCACTGACTGTCGTGACGGGGGTGTCGGGCTCGGGCAAGAGCACTCTGGTCCACGATGTTCTCTACCGCGCTCTGGAAACACATCTCATGGGCGAGCATTCGGCGAAGCTTCACCTCGGCGAGAAAGTGGGCGAATACGAGGCGATCACGGGCTTCGATGCCATCGATGACGTGGTGATGATAGATCAGAGCCCGATCGGGAAATCACCGCGGTCGAATCCCGTCACCTACGTGAAGGCATTCGACGAGATCAGGTCCATCTTCGCGGATACTCCGCTCGCGCGTCAGCGGAAGTACACGCCCGGAACTTTCAGCTTCAACGTCGAAGGCGGACGGTGCGAAGCGTGTGAGGGCGCCGGCGCGCTCGAAGTCGAGATGGTATTCATGGCCGACGTGTTCGTTCCATGCGAGGATTGCGGAGGAAAGCGCTACAAGCCGGAAGTGCTCGACGTGACGGTGCGCGGAAAGAACATCCACGAAGTGCTCAACCTCACAGTCGATCAGGCAATCCGGTTTTTTCCGCGCGAGGACAAACTGGGACAGGCGCTCTGGCAGTTGCAACAGGTAGGGCTCGGCTACCTTCGCCTCGGACAACCGGCGACGACGCTTTCCGGTGGAGAAGCGCAGCGAATCAAGATTGCGCGAGAGCTGGCGCTGGCTGGAAAGAAATCGGGAAAAAAGATGTACGTGATGGACGAGCCGACAACCGGTCTTCACCTCGAGGACATCCGGAAGCTGGCGAAGGTCTTCGATCGCCTCCTCGAGCAGGGTCATTCGCTCGTGCTGATCGAGCACAATCTCGACGTGATCAAGCTCGCCGATTGGGTGATCGATCTGGGTCCCGAAGGCGGGATCGGCGGCGGAAAGGTGATTGCGATGGGACGCCCGGAAGACGTCGTGCGGGTGAGGGAATCACATACGGGGCGCTGGCTCGCGCCCTTGCTCGAGCGTCGTACGCGGCCGTTGGAACTGTCGCCGCGACTGATGGTGGCTGAAGCCGAACCGATGTCGACCCAGCTCGCGCTTTAGCTCGAACGAGAGCTGTTAGTTGCGCGATTCCTGGGCGAGCCGCGCGAGCTTGGCGGAGAGTGCGCGCGGAGCGAGACGGTTGGCTTGCGCGATGATCTTGTTCCTGATTCCGGGAATCGCGAGACGCTTTCCCTGCATCATCGCATCGTAACCGTACTTGGCTACGTCAGCAGCGTCAGCAACGCCGAACGCGTTGAACAGACGTGAGTTCGTCATCTGTGCCGCCTCGGCGAAATCCGTCTGTGTGGGTCCGGGACAAAGCGCGGTGACGCTGACGCCGGTGTTGCGGAGCTCCTCGGAGAGCGCCTCGGAAAAGCTGAGCACGTATGCCTTGGTGGCGTAGTACACAGCCATCAGAGGTCCGGGCTGAAACGCCGCTGTAGAGGCAACGTTGAGCACTCGACCAGCACGCCGCTTGATCATCGCGGGAATGAACAGCTTGGTGAGATGAGTGAGCGCAGCGATGTTGACCTGAATCATGTCGAGCTCGCGCTGGATCGCGGTATCCGCGAACTCGCCGCCCAAACCGAAGCCGGCGTTGTTGACGAGAACGTCGATGTCGATGTTCTCGTTGCGCAGAAAGTCGAAGATCGCCTGCGGCGCATCGGAGAGACGGAGATCCGCCGCGAAGACGTGCGCCTTCACAGCGAACTTCCCTTCCAGCTGCCCTGCCGCAGCCTCGAGAGTGTCCCGCTTTCGAGCGACGAGGACTAAATCGAAGCCCGCGCGGGCGAGGTTTTTCGCCAGCTCGAGTCCGATACCGCCAGAGCCGCCAGTGACCAGTGCGGTCTGGCGTTGAGTGCCGTTTCGTTTTGCGCGCATGCGTTGAAGCTAGCGAACGGAGGATTACAGTGGAGTTACTTTTCGCGGAAGACGATACCAGCGTCGGTTGATTCCGATCGCCGGACTGGCTAATTTTCACAGCTATTCCCGAGTAGCTCAGGTGGTAGAGCAGGTGACTGTTAATCACCGGGTCGGGGGTTCGAGTCCCTCCTCGGGAGCTG